>NZ_CP058670.1:1292674-1615842 GCF_013414345.1 Microcella indica
GCTACGGGGTGCAGGGTCCGCGCTACATGCCGAAGGCGCACTCCTAAGTGCTCGATGGTCTTGTCGCCGGTGCGCGTGACGACGCGGCTCGGCGGAGACAGTCGCGTTCGCTGAGTGACGTGGAGGCGGCGGCGGTCGCCGCGCCTCCCGCCCTCGATGCGCGCGCGGCGCTGCAGCGCGGTGCGAACATCAAGGTCATCGCCGAGGTCAAGCGCGCGAGCCCCTCGCGCGGCGCGCTCGCGGAGATCCCCGACCCCGCCGACCTCGCGCGCTCCTACGCAGCGGGCGGTGCCGCCGCGGTGAGCGTGCTCACGGAGGAGCGCCGCTTCGGCGGCAGCCTCGACGATCTCTCTGCGGTGCGAGCGGCGGTCGACATCCCGGTGCTGCGCAAGGACTTCATCGCCGAGCCGTATCAAGTGCTCGAGGCCCGCGCCGCCGGGGCCGATCTCGTGCTGCTCATCGTCGCCGCGCTCGACGACGCGACGCTCGCTCAGCTGCACGCTCTCGTGCTCGAGTTCGGGATGACGCCGCTCGTGGAGACGCACGACGAGGAGGAGGTGCGGCGTGCGGTCGCGCTCGGAGCCTCCATCATCGGCGTCAACGCGCGCGACCTCAGCACCTTCGAGCTCGATCGCGATCTGTTCGGGCGGCTGGCGCCGAGCATCCCCGACGGAACGGTGCGCATCGCGGAGTCGGCCGTCAGCGGTGTCGCAGACGTCGAGCACTACCGTCGTGCGGGGGCCGATGTGGTCCTCGTGGGCGAAGCCCTGGTCACCGGTGGCGATCCCGTCGCCACACTCCACGAATTCTTGGCGGTCAGATGAGTCTGCGCGAACAGGTCGGCCCGTACTTCGGCTCGTTCGGAGGGCGCTTCGTACCCGAATCCCTCATCGCTGCGCTCGACGAGCTCGATGAGGCCTACCAGGCCGCTCGCGTTGATCCCGCGTTCGCCGCCGAGCTCGCCGAGCTGCACCGCAGCTACACGGGCCGCCCCTCGATCATCACCGAGGCACGACGGTTCGCCGAGCACGCCGGCGGAGCGCGCATCCTGCTCAAGCGCGAAGACCTCAACCACACGGGCAGCCACAAGATCAACAATGTGCTCGGCCAGGCGCTCCTCGCGAAGCGGCTCGGCAAGTCGCGCATCATCGCCGAGACGGGCGCGGGCCAGCACGGTGTGGCGAGCGCGACCGCTGCCGCACTGTTCGGTCTCGAATGCGTCGTCTACATGGGTGAGGTCGACACGGAGCGCCAAGCGCTCAATGTCGCGCGCATGAACCTGCTCGGGGCCACCGTCGTCCCGGTCACGGTGGGCTCCCGCACACTCAAGGACGCCATCAACGAGGCCCTGCGCGACTGGGTCGCGAACGTCGAGACGACGCACTACCTGCTCGGGACGGTCGCGGGGCCCCACCCGTTCCCGACCATGGTGCGCGACTTCCACGCCGTGATCGGCACGGAGGCGCGCGAGCAGGTGCTCGAGCTCACCGGACGCCTGCCCGACGCCGTCGTGGCCTGCGTGGGCGGCGGCAGCAACGCGATGGGCATCTTCCACGCCTTCCTCGACGACGCGGAGGTCCGGCTCGTCGGCAGCGAGGCCGCCGGTGACGGCGTCGACACGCTGCGCCACGCCGCGACGATCACCCGCGGCCGCCCGGGCGTCCTGCACGGCGCGCGCAGCCTCATGCTGCAGGACGAGGACGGCCAGACCATGGAATCGCACTCGATCTCGGCGGGTCTCGACTATCCCGGCGTCGGCCCCGAGCACGCCTGGCTCGCCGAGATCGGGCGAGCCGAGTACCACGGTGTCACCGACGCCGAAGTCATGGATGCTCTGCGCCTGCTCAGCCGCACGGAGGGCATCATCCCCGCCATCGAGACGGCCCACGCCCTGCACGGCGCCCTCCTGCTGGGCCGCGAGCTCGGGCCAGACGGTACTGTGCTCGTCTCCCTCAGCGGCCGCGGCGACAAGGACATGGAGACCGCTGCGCGCTACTTCGGGCTTCTCGACGCGGCCGAGGCGGGGGAGGACTCGTGACCACGAGCAGCGTCGAGACCACGATCGCCACTCGGGTCGACGCCGGTTCGGGGGCTCTCATCGGCTACCTGCCGGTCGGGTTCCCCGATCTCGACACGAGCGTCGAGGCAGCCGTGGCTCTCGTCGAGAACGGCGTCGACATCATCGAGCTCGGTCTCCCGTACAGCGACCCCGTCATGGACGGCCTGGCCATCCAGGCGGCGACGCAGGCCGCGCTCGAGCGCGGCTTCCGGCTGCGGGACGGCTTCACGGCGCTCGAGCGCATCCGCTCCCGGGTGGACGCTCCCGTCCTCGTGATGACCTACTGGAACCCGGTCGTGCAGTACGGCGTCGAGCGCTTCGCGAGTGCCTTGCGCGACGCGGGCGGTGCGGGGCTCATCACCCCCGACCTCATCCCCGATGAGGCCGCCGAGTGGCTCTCGGTCTCCGACGGGCTCGGTCTGGACCGGGTGTTCCTCGCCGCGCCCTCGTCGAGCACGGCCAGGCTGCAGAGGGCAGTGGAGGTGAGCCGCGGCTTCGTCTACGCAGTCTCCACGATGGGCATCACGGGAGCGCGCGCCGACGTCGACGCTGCGGCACGCGGCGTCGTGACCCGCCTGCGCGACGCGGGCTCGACCTCCGCGTGCGTCGGGCTCGGCATCTCCACGGCCGATCAGGTACGCGATGTCCTCGAGTACGCGGATGGAGCGATCGTGGGCTCCCGACTCGTCACCGCGCTCGCGGAGGGCGGCGTGAGCGCCGTCGCGAGCGCGGCAGCCGAACTCGCCGCGGGCACCGACTGACCCCCAGAGCCGCACCCGACGCCGCTAGGCTGATCGAGCCCTCCGGCCAGAAAGGTACCTCGTCACCGTGACCCACCCCATGAGCATCCCGAGCCCCGATCCCGAGTGGCAGGTCTTCAACCTCGGGCAATGGCTGCGCGACCTGGGTCTGAGCTGGTTCAGCTTCGACCTGAACATCTACGCATACGCGCTGTGCATCCTCGCAGGCATCATCGCAGCCGTGCTGCTCACGCACTACCGCCTCACGCGCCGTGGTGCTGAGCCCTGGATCGTGCTCGATATCGCGCTCTTCGCCGTTCCCTTCGGCATCATCGGCGGTCGTGTGTACCACGTGCTGACGCATCCGAACGACTACTTCTTCGAGGGAGCAGACCTCTTCGCCACGCTGCGCATCTGGGAGGGCGGCATGGCGATCTTCGGCGCGCTTCTCGGCGGCGCGATCGGCGCATGGATCGGCTGCCGCGTGACGGGTGTGCGGTTCACGGCCTTCGCCGACGCCCTCGCACCGGGCCTCCTTCTCGCGCAGGCCTTCGGACGACTGGGCAACTGGTTCAACCAGGAGCTCTTCGGTCTGCCGACCAACGCGCCCTGGGGTCTCGAGATCGACCGACCGAATGCGGCGATCCCCGTCGGCCTCCCCGACGACACCCTCTTCCACCCCACGTTCCTCTACGAGATCATCTGGAATCTCGCCGGCGTGGCCGTGCTCCTCCTGCTCGATGCTCGCCTGCGCGTCCAGTGGGGCAAGCTGCTCGGCGCCTACCTCATCTGGTACGGGGTCGGCCGCAGCGTCTTCGAGACGATCCGCCTCGACCCCAGCGAGCTCTTCCTGGGCGTGCGCGTCAACGTGTGGGCGGCCTGGGGCGCGGTACTTCTGGGTCTCATCATCGTGCTCGTGCAGAGGCGTCGTCACACGGGCGACGAGCCCTCGGTCTACCAGCCCGGCCGGGAGTGGGATCCGACCGCTGGGGTAGACTCTGACGACGTGTACTCCGACTCGGACGACGACGGCAACGACGCTGCGGAGTCCGGCGCACGCGCTGGGTCTTCCTCCGCCACAAGCGGGGCCGGCGCCACACCATAGCGCCGCGGTCGCCACCCTCGACCACTCGACGGGGTCGACGAATCCCTGCCGCGCGACCAGTTCATCATCGGGCCAGCGACGTCCCGTACGCCTCCAGTCTCACCGTGAGGACGGTTCTTCCATGGCTTCAGCCTCTCCCTACGAGCGGTTCTCCTCCGTGCCTGCCGCGCAGGGCCTGTACGACCCTGCGCGCGAGCACGATGCGTGCGGCCTCGCGATGGTCGCTACTCTGCGGGGCACGGCAGGTCATGACATCATCCAGGCGGCGCTCGACGCGCTGCGCAACCTCGAGCACCGCGGCGCGATCGGGTCCGATGCCGGCACGGGCGACGGTGCGGGCATCCTCACGCAGATTCCCGATGAGTTCCTGCGTGCGGTGACGGCCTTCGACCTACCGCCCGTGGGGGCGTACGCCGTCGGCATGGCTTTCCTGCCCACCGACGACGACGAGCGGGCGACCGAGAGGAGCGAGATCGAGCGCATCGCCGGCGAGGAGGACCTCGAGGTCCTCGGCTGGCGCGAGGTGCCCATCGACCCCGACAACATCGGCAACCTGGCGCGCGCGGCGATGCCGACCTTTGAGCAGCTCTTCGTGCGGTCCCGCCGTCACGACGCCGACGGCGAGGCGCTGGTCGGCATCGCTCTCGACCGCCAGACCTTCCGTCTGCGCAAGCGCGCCGAGCGCGAGCTCGGGTCGTACTTCCCCTCGCTCTCGAGCCGCACACTTGTCTACAAGGGCATGGTCACGACGCTCCAGCTCGAGCCGTTCTACCCCGACCTGAGCGACGAGCGTTTCGCGTCGAAGCTCGCTCTCGTGCACTCGCGCTACTCGACGAACACCTTCCCGTCGTGGCCGCTCGCGCAGCCGTTCCGCATGATGGCGCACAACGGTGAGATCAACACCGTGCAGGGCAACCGCAACTGGATGCGCGCCCGACAGTCTCAGCTCGAGAACGAGGTCTTCGGCGATCTGAGCGACGTGTTCCCGATCGTCACGCCCGGCGCGAGCGACTCGGCCTCGTTCGACGAGGTCGTCGAGCTTCTCGAGCTCGGGGGCCGACCACTGCCTCACGCGATCATGATGATGGTGCCCGAGGCGTGGGAGAACCAGGTCGATATCGACCCCGACATCCGAAGCTTCTACGAGTACCACGGCATGCTCATGGAGCCGTGGGACGGCCCTGCGGCGCTGACCTTCACCGACGGCGACCTCGTCGGCGCGACCCTCGACCGCAACGGGCTGCGTCCCGGCCGGTTCCTCGTCACCGACGACGGCCTCGTCGTGCTCGCGAGCGAGATCGGCGTGCTCGACATCGATCCGGCCCGCGTCGTGCGCAAGGGCCGGCTGCGCCCTGGCCGGATGTTCCTCGTCGACACCGCCGAGGGCCGCATCATCGAGGACGACGAGATCAAGAGCGAGATCGCCGGATCCGGCCCGTGGGGCGAGTGGCTGGAGACCCAGCGCATCAACCTCAAGGATCTCCCGGAGCGGGAGCACATCGTGCACACCCCCGCCTCGATCGTGCGCCGCCAGCGCACCTTCGGCTACACGGAGGAGGAGGTGCGCATTCTCCTCACCCCCATGGCGAGGACGGGTGCCGAGCCCCTCGGCGCCATGGGGTCCGACACTCCCATCGCCGTGCTCTCCGATCGTCCGCGGCTCATCTTCGACTACTTCACCCAGCAGTTCGCGCAGGTCACGAACCCGCCCCTCGACTCGATCCGAGAAGAGGTCGTGACCTCGATGCGGCTCGGCCTCGGGCCGGAGCGCAACCTGCTCGCGGCCACTCCCCGGCACGCGCGCCAGGTCGTCCTCGACTTCCCCGTGATCGACAACGACGAGCTCGCAAAGATCCAGCACATCGATCCGCGTCCGGGCAGCTCGCTCACCAAGACGATCCGCGGGCTCTACCGTGTGGATCGCGGCCCCAAGGCGCTCGAGAAGCGACTGGCGGCGGTGTGCGCCGAGGTCGACGAAGCGATCGACGACGGCGCGGAGTTCGTCGTGCTGAGCGATCGCGACTCGAACGCCGATCTCGCGCCGATCCCCTCCCTGCTGCTGCTCTCCGCGGTGCACCACCATCTCATCCGCTCCGAGAAGCGCATGCGCGTCGGGATCATCGTCGAGGCTGGCGACGTGCGCGAGGTGCACCACATCGCGCTCCTCATCGGCTTCGGCGCCTCCGCCGTCAACCCCTACCTCGCGATGGAGACCGTCGAGAACCTCGTGCGCTCCGGCATGATCACGGGCCTCACGCCCGAGGCGGCGGTGCGCAACGTCATCAAGGGCCTCGGCAAGGGCGTGCTCAAGATCATGTCCAAGATGGGCATCTCGACCGTGAGCTCCTACGCAGGCGCTCAGGCCTTCGAGGCGGTCGGTCTTGACCAGGACTTCGTCGACGAGTACTTCACGGGTACGACGAGCATCCTCGGCGGTGTCGGCATCGAGACGATCGCGCGCGAGAACGCCGCGCGCCACGCGCTCGCCTACCCGCCGAGCGTGCCGGTCAACCCGCACGAGCGGCTGCAGACCGGTGGCGAGTACCAGTGGCGCCGCGAGGGCCCGCCGCATCTGTTCGATCCGCAGACGGTCTTCCGCCTGCAGCATGCAACGCGCTCGAAGCGCTACGACATCTTCCGTGAGTACACCCGGTCTGTCGACGAGCAGGCAGAGCGGCTCATGACGCTGCGCGGGATGTTCCGCCTGAAGACCGGCGAGCGTCCTCCCGTTCCACTGGACGAGGTCGAGTCGGTCGCCTCCATCGTGACCCGGTTCACGACGGGGGCGATGAGCCTCGGTGCGATCAGCCCGGAAATGCACGAGACGCTCGCCATCGCCATGAACCGGCTCGGGGGCCGATCGAACACGGGCGAGGGCGGGGAGTCGACGGAGCGCCTGCTCGATCCCGAGCGGCGCAGCGCGATCAAGCAGGTCGCCTCGGGCCGATTCGGCGTCACGAGCATGTACCTGACGCACGCCGACGACATCCAGATCAAGATGGCCCAGGGTGCGAAGCCGGGGGAGGGCGGTCAGTTGCCCTCCAACAAGGTCTATCCGCTCATCGCGCGGCTGCGGCACGGAACTCCCGGTGTCGGGCTCATCTCGCCTCCGCCGCACCACGACATCTACTCCATCGAAGACCTCAAGCAGCTCATCTTCGACCTCAAGCGCTCCAACCCGTCCGCGCGCATCCACGTCAAGCTCGTGAGCCAGTCGGGCATCGGCGCGGTGGCGGCGGGAGTGGCGAAGGCCAAGGCCGATGTCATTCTGGTATCCGGTCACGACGGCGGCACGGGGGCGAGCCCGCTCAACTCGCTCAAGCACGCGGGAACCCCGTGGGAGCTCGGTCTCGCCGAGGCGCAGCAGACGCTCATGCTCAACAACATGCGGGATCGCGTGACCGTGCAGGTCGACGGCCAGATGAAGACAGGCCGCGATGTCGTGATCGCTGCGCTCCTCGGCGCCGAGGAGTTCGGCTTCGCCACGGCACCCATGGTGGTCTCGGGCTGCATCCTCATGCGCGTGTGCCACCTCGACACGTGCCCGGTCGGCGTCGCGACGCAGAATCCTGTCCTGCGCGAGCGTTTCACCGGCACGCCCGAGTTCGTCGTGAACTTCTTCGAGTTCCTCGCCGAGGAGGTGCGCGAGTACCTCGCCGAGCTCGGCTTCCGCTCGCTCGACGAGGCGATCGGGCGCACCGAGCTGCTCGACATCGATCGTGCCGTGCGCCACTGGAAGGCTGATGGCCTCGATCTGCGCCCGATCCTCGAAGGGCCCGTGTTCGCCGACGACGTGCCGCGCATCAAGACGGTCGAGCAGGATCACGAGATCGACGAGCACTTCGACAACGAGCTCATCCGCCTGAGCGGTGACGCCCTCGAGAACGGTGGTCCCGTGCGCATCGACCTGCCCGTGCGCAACACGGCGCGCGCGGTCGGAACAATGCTCGGTCACCAGGTCACGCTGCGGCACGGAGAAGAGGGCCTCGCGACCGACACGATCGACGTGACGCTCACGGGCTCCGCTGGTCAGAGCCTGGGTGCCTTCCTCCCGAACGGCATCACCCTGCGACTCTTCGGCGACAGCAACGACTACGTCGGCAAGGGGCTCTCGGGCGGGCGCGTCATCGTGCGCCCGCACCGCGAGAGCGTCTTCCATGCCGAGCGCAACGTCATCGCCGGCAACGTCATCGGCTACGGCGCGACGAGCGGTGAGATGTTCATCCGCGGCATCGTGGGCGAGCGGTTCCTCGTGCGCAATTCGGGGGCAACCGCCGTCGTGGAGGGCGTGGGCGACCATGCTCTCGAGTACATGACCGGCGGCACGGCGCTCATCCTGGGGGCCACCGGCCGCAATCTGGGCGCCGGCATGTCTGGCGGGACGGCGTACGTGCTCGACCTGGTTCCCGAACGCGTCAATCGCGATGCGATCGACTCGGGCGAGCTCACTCTGCGCCCGCTCACCGACATCGAGCGCGACGAGGTCACGGAGCTTCTCCGCCGGCACCGCGACGAGACCGAGTCGGCTCTCGCCGACCGCCTGCTCGACGACCTCGACACGACCCTCGGTCGCATGACGACCGTCATGCCGCGCGACTTCGCCGCGGTGATCGAAACGCGCCGCACGGCGGCGGACGAAGGACTGGATCCGGACGGCGACGTCGTCTGGGAGAGGATTCTGGAGGTGACCGGTGGCTGACCCCCGCGGCTTTCTGAAGACGACCGAGCGCGAGCTGCCGCCGCGCCGGCCCGTGCCGATTCGACTCATGGACTGGAAAGAGGTCTACGAGCAGGGCGACCCGGCGCAATTGCGCCGCCAGGCCGGGCGGTGCATGGACTGCGGAGTGCCCTTCTGCCACCAGGGATGCCCCCTCGCGAACCTCATCCCGGAGTGGAACGACCTGACCTGGCGCGGTGAGGGTCGCCAGGCGATCGAGCGACTGCACGCGACCAACAACTTCCCGGAGTTCACCGGCAAGCTGTGCCCCGCTCCGTGCGAGGCCTCGTGCGTGCTCGCGATCAACCAGCCTGCCGTGACGATCAAGCAGGTCGAGGCGTCGATCATCGAGAACGCGTGGAACAACGGCTGGGTGCAGCCGATCCCGCCCGAGCGGCTCACCGGCAAGACCGTCGCTGTCGTCGGAAGCGGCCCCGCAGGCCTCGCTGCCGCCCAGCAGCTCACGCGCGTCGGCCACACCGTCGCCGTCTTCGAGCGGGATGACCGCATCGGCGGCCTGCTGCGGTACGGCATCCCCGATTTCAAGATGGAGAAGCGCCATCTGGATGCCCGGCTCACGCAGATGCAGGCTGAGGGCACCCGGTTCCGCGCCGGGGTGACGATCGGCCGCGACATCACCTGGAGCGACCTGCGCGACCGCTACGACGCCGTCATCGTCGCCACGGGCGCCCCGCAGCCGCGCGACCTGCCCATCCCGGGGCGCGATGCACTCGGCGTGCACTTCGCGATGGAGTACCTCACGCAGTCCAATCGCGTGCAGGCGGGCGACACCGTCGACGACCAGATCACGGCCGAGGGCAAGCACGTCGTCGTCCTCGGCGGCGGCGACACCGGTGCCGACTGCATCGGCACCGCGCATCGCCAGGGCGCCCTGAGCGTCACCAACCTCGCGATCGGCGTGCAGCCGCCCGCGGAGCGCCCCGAGCACCAGCCGTGGCCCCTGCAGCCGACGCTCTTCGAGATGCAGAGCGCCCACGAGGAGGGCGGCGAGCGGCGCTACCTCGCCTCGACGGTCGAATTCCTGCGCAACGACGCTGGTGAAGTGCGCGCCCTGCGCGTCGCCGAGACCGAGTTCGTCGAGGGGCGCCGCGTGCCGAAGGCCGGCACCGAGCACGAGATCCCCGCAGACCTCGTGCTGCTCGCCCTCGGCTTCACGGGGGCCGAGCGCGACACGCTCGAGCCCCAGCTGTCCATCCCGTTCGAGGACCACGGCACGGTGTCGCGCGCTGCCGACTACACGACCTCCGAGCCCGGCGTCTTCGTCGCGGGCGATGCGGGCCGCGGAGCCTCGCTCATCGTCTGGGCGATCGCCGAGGGCCGCGCAGCGGCTGCCGAGGCGGACCGCTACCTGCAGGGCAGCAGCGAGCTGCCTGCGCCCGTGCGCGCCACCGACCAACCGCTACGCGTCTAGCGGCCCGCCCACCCTTACGCACCTCCCTTCTCCACCCCACCACCACCACAGTGAAGGAAGCCATGAGACGAGCAAAGATCGTCGCCACCCTCGGGCCGGCGACGTCGAGCTACGAGAACATCCGAGCGATCATCGAGGCCGGCGTCGACGTCGCTCGCATGAACCTCAGCCACGGCACGTACGACCTGCACGAGGAGGTGTACGGAAACGTGCGCAAGGCCGCGGAGGACACGGGGCGCCCGGTCGCCGTCCTCGTCGACCTGCAAGGCCCCAAGATCCGGCTCGGGAAGTTCTCCGACGGCCCGCACGAGCTCGCCGAGGGCGACATCTTCACGATCACGACCGAGGAGGTGCTCGGCACGAAGGAGCAGTGCGGCACGACCTTCAAGGGCCTGCCGCAGGACGTCAAGCCTGGCGACTTCCTGCTCGTCGACGACGGCAAGGTGAAGCTGCGCGTGCTCGACACCGACGGAGTGCGCGTGCGCACCGAGGTCGTCGTCGCTGGCGCAGTCTCCAACAACAAGGGCATCAACCTGCCCGGCGTCGCCGTCAACGTCCCCGCTCTGTCGGAGAAGGACGAGGACGACCTGCGCTGGGGCCTGCGCCTCGGTGCCGACTACATCGCGCTCTCGTTCGTACGCAACGCGGGCGACATCACGCGCGTCCACGAGATCATGCGTGACGAGGGCGTGACGCTGCCCGTCATCGCGAAGATCGAGAAGCCTCAGGCGGTCGACGCACTCGAGGAGATCGTCGACGCCTTCGACGGCATCATGGTCGCGCGCGGCGACCTCGGGGTCGAGCTTCCCCTGGAAGCCGTGCCGATCGTGCAGAAGCGGGCCGTCGAGCTCGCGCGCCGCATGGCGAAGCCCGTCATCGTGGCGACTCAGATGCTCGAGTCGATGATCAGCAGCCCGATCCCGACGCGCGCCGAGACGAGCGATGTCGCCAACGCCGTCCTCGACGGTGCGGACGCGGTCATGCTCAGTGGCGAGACGAGCGTGGGGGAGTTCCCCGTCATCACCGTCTCCACGATGGCGCGCATCGTCGCCGCGACCGAGGAGCACGGGCTCGAGCGCATCCCGCCGCTCGGCACGAAGCCGCGCACGCAGGGCGGCGCCATCACGCTCGCCGCCGCAGAGGTCGCAGAGTTCGTGGAGGCCAAGTACGTGTGCGTCTTCACCGAGGGCGGCGACTCGGCTCGTCGCATGTCGCGGCTGCGGTTCCGCATCCCGATGAAGGCGTTCACGCCGAACCCGAACGTGCAGCGCCGCATGTCGCTCACGTGGGGCATCGAGTCGTTCCTCGTCAAGAGCGTCACCCACACCGATGCCATGTACCGACAGGTCGACGACGTACTCCTCGGGCGCGGTCTCGCGGAGACCGGCGACAAGGTCGTCGTGATCTCCGGCTCGCCTCCCGGAGTCTCGGGCGGCACCAACGACATCCGCGTGCACACCGTCGGTGACACGGTGGGCACCGAGCTGCCCGCGTGGATCGCGGGCGGCAGCGTCGAGTAGAGCACTCCGCGCGGCGTAGCCGATGTGCGCTCGCGTTCATGACGGGACGCGAGCTGCATCGGCCTGGTCGCCGGGATCGGATGATCGGCTGTGGCGTAGCCCTGGCCGTTGTTCTCGTCGTCGCAGGGTGCACCGGGCCTTCTGAGCCCGGCGTGGCGCCCGCCGCCGCTGAGACGGCGCCAGTCGAGCCCGGGGTGCTCGGCGCCGCCCCGCGTCCGACGCTCGACGCCGGGGAGGTCGTCGCGACGGGGACCCTCGCGGGCGACGCGACCGGCACGGTGACCATCACCGCAACGGGTGACGGAGGCTTCGGTGTGCGCATCGACGACCTCGGGACCAAGTTCGACGGTCTGCTGACCCCCTACCTGGGCACGGAGACCTTCGTGCCCGGCGAGTACTGCGCGTCGACGCGTGCGGGTCTGCACGGGTTCGGCGATTTCGTTCCGGCGCCGACGTACTCGTTCGCCCTCGGCGGCTTCGGTCATGGAGACTCCCCGTGGCCCGACCCCGCCTACCTCGACGACCTGGTCCTGACGCGCTCAGGGGAGCCTCTCGACGACTGCATCTCCGCGGTCGCCGGAGTGGCGCCGCTCACCTGGACGTTGCCCGACATGCGGCCGGGGCTGGCCGTGACCGATGACGGGCCGACCGGGGGAGCGCGTGGCGAGGTCGAGCTGTCGGATGGCTACCCGGTCGCCTACTCGGTGGTGGACGACGATCTGCTGCCCTCGATCGCGGCGCGCTTCGGCGTCACCCTCGACGACCTTCTCTACCTCAACCCAGCGCGGGCCGTGCCCGGCGACGACCCCGCGCTCGCCTACGTGGGTGAGACCCTGAGTCTCGATCCCGCGAATCGCTAGTGGTGCGTACCGGCTGTGGGATTCGAACCCCGCGACGCACCGCGTCGCGCAGAACCGCACGGTTGTGTCGTGCGACTCGTGGTGCGTACCGGCTGTGGGATTCGAACCCCGCGACGCACCGCGTCGCGCAGAACCGCACGGTTGTGTCGTGCGACTAGTGGTGCGTACCGGCTGTGGGATTCGAACCCACACGCCCTCTCGGACAAAGCATTTTGAGTGCTCCGCGTCTACCATTCCGCCAAGCCGGCCACGCCGCTTCGTTAGCGGCATGTTGACGATACCGTAGGCTCGTGACCGTGAGTGATCAGGAACAGAGCACGTCAGCACCTCGACGCGTCGTCGTCGCCGAGGATGAGTCGCTCATCCGCATGGACATCGTCGAGATCCTGCGCGACAACGGCTTCGATGTCGTCGGTGAGGCGGGTGACGGTGAGACGGCGGTAGCCCTCGCGACCGAGCTGCGCCCCGATCTCGTCATCATGGACATCAGGATGCCCCAGCTAGACGGCATCGAGGCGGCCAAGCGCCTCAGCGAGAACCACATCGCTCCCGTCGTGCTGCTGACGGCGTTCAGCCAGAAGGAGCTCGTCGAGCAGGCGAGCGAGGCGGGCGCCCTGGCTTACGTCGTGAAGCCGTTCACGCCGAACGACCTGCTGCCGGCGATCGAGATCGCCCTGAGCCGCTACCAGCAGATCCTCACGCTCGAGAGCGAGGTCGCCGACCTGGTCGAGCGCTTCGAGACGCGCAAGCTCGTCGATCGTGCGAAGGGACTTCTCAATGAGCGCATGGGATTGAGCGAACCGGAGGCGTTCCGATGGATCCAGAAGGCGTCGATGGACCGCCGCACGACCATGCAGGCCGTCGCCCAGGCTGTCATCGAGCAGCTCGCGCCGAAGAAGGACGCCCCCGCGAAGAAGGCCGCGGCAGAGCCCTCCGACGACTGAGCCGTCCGGGACTGACCCCTTTGTCGACCTAGCGGTCTCGCAGCAGGTTGGTGATGCGCACGGTCGACAGCCGGCGGCCCTCGTCGTCGGTGATGACGATCTCGTGCGTGCACAGCGTGCGGCCGAGCACGAGAGCCGTGCACGTCCCCGTGACCATGCCCTCGGTGACGGACCGGCTGTGCGTGGCGTTGATCTCGATGCCGACCGCGTAGCGCCCCGGCCCGGCGTGGATGGCGGAGGAGATCGAGCCGAGGCTCTCTCCGAGCACGACGTGGGCGCCCCCGTGCAGCAGACCGATGACCTGCGTGTTGCCCGCGACGGGCATCCGCGCGATGGAGTGCTCGGCGGAGAGCTCCACGAAGTCGATCTCCATCTTCTGCGCGAGTGCTCCGCCGCGCGTCGTGACGAGCCGCTCCACGAGCTCCGGGTCGAGATCATCGGGCAGTCGGTTCATCGGTTTCCTCTCGAGGGGCGTCGGCAGGCCCGGGCGACGGTCGGTGCGCCTCGCTAGGCTGACCGCGTGACGGACTCAGAAAAGTGTACGCTCCTCATCGTAGACGGCCACTCGCTCGCCTTCCGGGCGTTCTACGCGCTGCCCATCGACAGCTTCGTCACGCGAGACGGGCAGCACACGAACGCCATCCACGGCTTCATCTCGATGTTCCTGGGGCTTCTGGCGAAGGAGAAGCCCACCCACGTGGCGGTGGCGTTCGACATCTCGCGCTACTCGTTCCGCACGCGCGAGTACCCGGAGTACAAGGGAACGCGCGGAGAGACCCCGCCCGAGTTCGTCGGTCAGGTTCCTCTCCTGCAGGAGGCACTCGCCGCGATGAGCGTGACGACGATCACCAAGGAGGACTACGAGGCCGACGACATTCTCGCCACGCTCGCCTCCCAGGGAGCCGCAGAAGGCATGCACGTGCTCGTCGTCTCAGGCGACCGCGACACGATCCAGCTCGTCACCGACGACGTGACGCTCCTGTATCCGAACGCCCGCGGAGTGTCGGAGCTCAAGCGGTACGACCCGGAGACGGTGCGCGAGCGCTACGGCATCGCTCCCGAGCAGTACCCGGAGATCGCCGCCCTCGTGGGCGAGACGAGCGACAACCTTCCCGGCATCGACAAGGTCGGCGAGAAGACCGCGGTGAAGTGGATCACCCAGTACGGGTCGCTCGAGGGCATTTGGGAGCACATCGACGAGATCGGGGGAGTGGTCGGCAACAATTTGCGCGAGCAGCGTGATCGTGCCGAGCGCAACCGTCGCCTCAACCGCCTCGTGACCGATGTCGAGCTGCCGGTCGGCCCGCGCGACCTCGAGCGGCGGCCGATGGACGTGCCCGCCGTCAAGGAGGTTTTCGAGCGCCTGCAGTTCCGCACCCTCACCGAGCGCGTGCTCAAGATCGCCGCGAGCGAGGGCACCGTCGTCGACGACGCACCCGCCGCCCCGCACGCCGACACGCCCGCGGTGCGCACGCTCGTGGACGAAGAGCTCGCGGCCTGGTTGCGCGCCGCGAGCAAGGCCGGCGGCGACATCGCCGTCATCGTGGATGCTCCGCTCGGCGAGCTCGACGCGATCGGGCTCGCGACCGCGACCGAGAGCGTGCAGGTGAACTGGGCCGCGCACCGTCCCGACTACGCCGCTCTCGAGCAGTGGCTCGCGAGCGACCACCCGAAGGTGCTCGCCGACGCGAAGTCGGCGCACTCGGTCCTCAGCGCGCTCGACATCACCCTCGCCGGTGTCGTGTGGGACGCGAAGCTCGCCGCGTGGATCGAGCGGCCCGGGGCGAAGTCCTACGCGCTCGCCGACCTCGTGCACAGCGTGCTCGGCGACACGCTGCCCGAGGCCGACCCCAACCAGCTCGTGCCCGACACCGGCGCCGTCTCGCCCGCGACCTCGGCGTGGTACCTGCACCGCGTGGCCGCTGCGCAGCGCGAGTCGCTCGTGCCGAGCAGCGCTACCGTGCTCACCGACCTCGACCTGCCGACTGCACCCGTGCTCGCGGCCATGCAGCGCGCGGGAGTCGCCGTCGACCGCGCGGCGCTCGAGGCGCTCAGCACCGAGTTGGGCGACACCGCAGCAGAGCTCGCGCAGAAGGCGTTCGCCGAGATCGGGCACGAGGTCAACCTCGGGTCGCCGAAGCAGTTGCAGGAAGTGCTCTTCGAGGAGCTCGGCATGCCCAAGACGCGCGCGACCAAGACTGGGTACACGACGGACGCGGCCGCCCTGGCCGATCTCCAGGAGGCGCATCCCCACCCCTTCCTCGGTCTGCTCCTGCAGCACCGCGACGCGACGAAGCTGCGTCAGATCATCGAGACGCTCGTCGCCTCGATCCATACCGACGGTCGCATTCGCACGACCTACGAGCAGACCGGCACGACGACCGGCCGCATCTCCTCGACCGACCCCAATCTGCAGAACATCCCCGTGCGCACCGAGGTCGGGCACCGTATTCGAGCGGCCTTCGTGGCCGGGGAGGCCTACGAGAGCCTGCTCACCGCCGACTACTCGCAGATCGAGATGCGCATCATGGCGCACCTCTCGGGGGACGATGGGCTCATCGAGGCGTTCCGCTCGGGGGAGGACCTGCACCGTTTCGTCGGCGCGCGCATCTTCTCGGTCGACCCCGCCGACGTGACCCCCGCCATGCGCACCAAGGTCAAGGCGATGAGCTACGGGCTCGCCTACGGGCTCAGTGCCTTCGGTCTCAGCAAGCAGCTGCGCATCCCCTCCGCGGAGGCGAAGCAGCTCATGACCGACTACTTCGCACGATTCGGTGCCGTGCGGGACTACCTGCGCAGCGTCGTCGCGCAGGCGAAGGTCGACGGCTACACCGAGACGATCTTCGGGCGGCGTCGTCCCTTCCCCGATCTCGCGAGCCCCAATCGAGTGCTGAGGGAGAACGCCGAGCGCGCCGCCCTCAACGCGCCCATCCAGGGTTCGGCCGCCGACATCATGAAGATCGCCATGATCGGCGTCGCCGACGACCTGCGCGCGCGGTCGCTGGGGTCGCGCCTGCTCCTGCAGGTGCACGACGAACTCGTGCTCGAGGTGGCGCCGGGGGAGCGGGAGGCAGTCGAGGCCATCGTGCGCGAGCGGATGGGGAGCGCGGCCGAACTGGCCGTCCCTCTCGACGTGCAGGTGGGCATCGGTGCCGACTGGGACGACGCCGCTCACTAGACTGACCCGCATGACCGACTTTGCTCCCGCCCGCACCCCCAGCCGCGTCGACGCGATCGCGGAAGGCTGGGTGGGCACCCTCGCCCAGCTCGACCCCGACGTGGCCATCTACGCGGGAGTGCCCGGGCCCGTCGAGACGTTCGCCGACTACTCGCCGGAGGGCACCGCGGGCCTCGCCCAGGCGGCCCGGTCGGTGCTCGCCGAGCTCGAGGCCGCGGAGGCCGTCGATGGGGTCGACCGCGTCACGATCGCCGACCTGTCGAGCGAGCTGCGCCTGCACCTCGAGCTCGACGATGCGGGGTGGACGGAGCGCGACCTCAACGTCATCGCGTCACCCGCGCAGAGCATCCGGGAGATCTTCGACCTGCTGCCGACCGGCACCGAGTCGGACTGGCACACCATCGCCGTCAAGCTCGGCAACGTACCGCGCGCGCTCGAGGGCTACGCGTCGACCCTGCGCGAGGGAATCCGGCTCGGCCGCACACCCGCACGGCGCCAGGTCGAGCGCGTGCTCGCGCAGGCCAGGCAGCACTCGGCCGCCGACGGCTTCTTCGGCGAGTTCACCGAGAGTGCGGCGCTGCCCCAGGGCGAGCTGAGCACCGCGCTGCGCACCGAGCTGCGTCGTGGTGCCGAGACCGCGGCGACCGCCTACAGCGCCTTCGCCGACTTCCTCGAGCGGGAGCTCGCTCCCGCAGCGACGGAGACCGACGCCGTCGGGCGCGAGCTGTACGCGCTTCACTCGCGTCGATTCCTCGGCGCCACGATCGACCTCGACGAGACCTACGAGTGGGGCATCGAGGAGCTCGCGCGCATGGTCGAGGAGCAATCCCGCACCGCCGACCTCATCCTGCCCGGCGCGAGCGTCGAGGACGCGATCGCGCACCTCGAGCGCGACCCTGCCCGCAAGCTGCACGGTCGCGAGGCGCTGCAGCAGTGGATGCAGCAGCTCAGCGACACCGCCGTCGAGGAGCTCTCGCGCACCCACTTCGACATCCCCGAGCCCGTGAAGCGCCTCGAGTGCATGATCGCGCCCACGGCCGGCGGTGCGATCTACTACACGGGCCCGACCGACGACTTCTCACGGCCGGGTCGCATGTGGTGGAGCATCCCGGAAGGAGTCGACGAGTTCAACACCTGGCGCGAGGCGACGACGGTCTACCACGAGGGGGTGCCCGGCCATCACCTGCAGATCGGTCAAGCGGTCTACAACCGCGCGCAGCTCAACTCCTGGCGCCGACTGCTCGCCGGCACGAGCGGGCATGCGGAGGGCTGGGCCCTCTACGCCGAGCGGCTCATGGAGGAACTCGGCTACCTCGACGACCCGGCCGACCGCCTCGGGATGCTCGACGGCCAGCGCATGCGGGCAGCGCGCGTGGTGCTCGACATCGGCGTGCACCTCGGCAAGATCCACCCCGAGACGGGCGCGGTCTGGACGAGCGAGGACGCCTTCGCGTTCCTGCACCGCCACGTCAATATGAACGACGGCTTCATCGATTTCGAAGTGCATCGCTACCTCGGCTGGCCAGGGCAGGCGCCCTCCTACAAGGTCGGCCAACGCATCTGGGAGCAGCTGCGCGCCGAGACGCGAACCCGAGAAGGAGCGTCGTACAGCGACAAGGCGTTCCACAAGCGCGCACTCGACCTCGGAGGAGTGGGGCTCGACACCCTGCGCGGCGCGCTGCTGGACTAGTGGATCAGAGGACGGGCGGTTTGCCGGTCCCGAGCCGAGCAGGATAGGCTGGAGAGTCGTCGATTTGACGACCATCCTGTCCGCATACCCGAAACGACACTCCAGCACCACGTCGTCCCGGGCCTGAATCATGTCCGCATCGGAGCACTCATCTCTATGACCACCGTAACGACCAAGGCACCCGAGCAGATCGCCATCAATGACATCGGCTCTGCAGAAGACTTTCTGGCCGCGGTCGAACTGACCCTCAAGTTCTTCAACGACGGCGACCTCATCGAAGGAACCGTCGTGAAGATCGACCGCGACGAGGTCCTCCTCGACGTCGGCTACAAGACCGAGGGCGTCATCCCCTCGCGCGAACTCTCGATCAAGCACGACGTCGACCCCACCGAGGTCGTCTCCGTCGGCGACATGGTCGAAGCCCTCGTCCTCCAGAAGGAAGACAAAGAAGGCCGCCTCATCCTCTCCAAGAAGCGCGCGCAGTACGAGCGCGCCTGGGGCGATGTCGAGAAGATCAAGGACGACGACGGTGTTGTCACCGGCACCGTCATCGAGGTCGTCAAGGGCGGCCTCATCGTCGACATCGGCCTGCGCGGCTTCCTGCCCGCGTCGCTCATCGAGCTGCGCCGCGTGCGCGACCTCACGCCGTACCTCGGCCAGGAGATCGAGGCGAAGATCCTCGAGCTCGACAAGAACCGCAACAACGTCGTGCTCTCGCGCCGCGCACTGCTCGAGCAGACGCAGTCCGAGACGCGCTCGACGTTCCTCAACAACCTCGCCAAGGGCCAGGTGCGCAAGGGCGTCGTCTCGTCGATCGTCAACTTCGGCGCGTTCGTCGACCTCGGCGGAGTGGACGGACTCGTGCACGTCTCCGAGCTCAGCTGGAAGCACATCGAACACGCGAGCGAGGTCGTCGAGGTCGGCCAGGAGGTCACCGTCGAGATTCTCGAGGTCGACCTCGAGCGCGAGCGCGTCTCGCTCTCGCTCAAGGCGACGCAGGAGGACCCGTGGCAGGTCTTCGCGCGCACGCACGCGATCGGTCAGGTCGCACCGGGCAAGGTCACGAAGCTCGTTCCGTTCGGCGCGTTCGTGCGTGTTGCAGACGGCATCGAGGGCCTCGTGCACATCTCGGAGCTCTCCGCCAAGCACGTCGAGCTCGCCGAGCAGATCGTGTCGGTCGGTGACGAGGTGTTCGTCAAGGTCATCGACATCGACCTCGAGCGCCGTCGCATCTCGCTGAGCCTCAAGCAGGCGAACGAGGGCGTCGACCCCGAGGGCACCGAGTTCGACCCCGCGGTCTACGGCATGCCCACCGAGTACGACGAGGCCGGCAACTACAAGTACCCTGACGGCTTCGACCCCGAGTCGGGCGAGTGGAAGGACGGCTTCGACGAGCAGCGCGCCAAGTGGGAGCAGGACTACGCTGCCGCGCAGGCCCGCTGGGAGCAGCACAAGAAGCAGGTCGCGACCGCGCTCGTCGAGGACGAGAACCTGGATGCTCCGTCCACGGGCGGCGCAGGGTTCAGCTCCGACGCCTCCGGTGCGGGCACCCTCGCCGACGACGCGTCGCTCGCCGCGCTGCGCGAGAAGCTTTCCGGCAACGTCTGAACTGAGTCACCGCACGGCACGCCCAGCGCGTGATCCGGGCAGAATGGGCCGCACTCCTCGCGAGTGCGGCCCGTTCGTGCGTGCGGGTCGCGGCGCCAGTGCGGTGAGAGGCGCTCGTGCGGTGAGGGGCGCTCGTGCGGTGACGGGCGCTAGTGCGGTGAGGGGACGGGCTCGACGGACTGGCGTCGACGCCCGGCTCGCCGGAAGGCGAGCACTACCGCGAGCACGAGCCCGAGGAGGGCGACGATCACGAGCACGGGGATGAGAAGGGCGAGGAGGCTCAGCACGACCGCGCCGATGTCCTCACCGGTCGACAGCACGGGCGCGGCAGCGCCCGCGGTGAGAGTGTTGGCCGCGGGCCGAGCGAGCATCTTGCCGCCGTGCACGACGAGAGCGATCACGATGCCGACGACGACGGGCACCCACTGATCGCTCTCGAAGAAGGCTGCCGGATCGCTGACCGCGGCCGTCTGCGTCGCGCTTCCCGTGCCGAAGACGATACCTCCCGCTGCCGGACGGATGAGCGTCTGGAGCCAGTCGTTGATGGAGTCGACCGCGGGAGTCTTGTCGGCGATGATCTCGATCACGAGCAGTGAGCCGATGATGATGAGCACCCAGTCGTGGGAGAGCCAGACCCACGCCGCGGGCAACTCGATACCGTCCATGAAGCGTCCGGCGAGGCCGAGGATGAGGAGAGGGATGTAGGCGTTGAGACCCGCGGCGACCGCCAGGCCCGTTCCTGTGAGAATCTCGAGCACTCCGCCCTCCCTCGCCGTCGCTGAGCGCCATGATATCCGCATCGGCCGCGCGAGCGCCGTTAGGCTGGATCGCGTGGATGTGATCGCGCTGACGGGGGGAATCGCCGCGGGCAAGAGCACCGTCGCGCGCCGATGGCGCGAGCACGGAGCGGTGATCATCGATGCGGATGCGCTCGCTCGGGAGGCGGTCGCCCCCGGGTCGGCGGGTCTCGAGGCCGTCGTCGAGCGCTTCGGTGCCGATGTGCTCGACGAGCACGGCGCCCTCGACCGCAGTGCGCTGGGCCGCCGGGTCTTCGCCGATGAGGCTGAGCGCTCCGCCCTCAATGCGATCGTGCATCCCGAGGTTCACCGCCTCTACCGTGAGGCCGTAGCCCGGGCTCGCGACGCCGACCCGCAGGCACTCATCGTCTACGACGTGCCGTTGCTGGCTGAGGCACGCGCGCGCGACGAGTTCGGCGTCGTCGTGGTGGTGGATGCTCCGGCCCCGACGCGCGTGCGGCGTCTGGTCGAGCATCGCGGCATGACCGACCAGGAGGCGCGCGAGCGTGTCGCGGCCCAGCTCACGGACGACGAGCGGCGTGCTCTGGCTGACATCGTGCTCGACGCCTCCGGCACCCTCGAGCGCACCCTCGAGCAGGCGGACGAGGTGTGGAGCACGCTGCGCTCTCGGTTGGGTGTCGGGGGCGCCGAATAGGCTGACGGCATGCAGCCGACCCGATCCGTGCGCCCCTTCGAGGTCGTCAGCGACTACCAGCCGAGCGGTGACCAGCCTCAGGCGATCGCCGAGCTCGCCGCGCGCATCAATGCGGGCGAGACCGACGTCGTGCTCCTGGGCGCGACGGGCACGGGCAAGTCGGCGACGACCGCCTGGCTCATCGAGCAGGTGCAGCGCCCGACGCTCGTGATGGCGCACAACAAGACCCTCGCGGCGCAGCTGGCGACGGAGTTCCGCGAACTGCTGCCCCACAACGCGGTCGAGTACTTCGTCTCGTACTACGACTACTACCAGCCGGAGGCCTACGTGCCTCAGACGGACACCTTCATCGAGAAGGACAGTTCGATCAACGCCGAGGTCGAGCGGCTGCGTCACTCGACGACCAACTCGCTCCTGAGCCGGCGCGACGTCGTCGTCGTGTCCACGGTGTCGTGCATCTACGGTCTCGGCGCGGCGGAGGAATACCTCGAAGCCATGGTGGCGCTACAGGTCGGGGAGACCATCGCGCGCGACGACCTCATCCGTCGCTTCGTCGGCATGCAGTACCAGCGCAACGACGTGGACTTCTCGCGCGGCAAGTTCCGCGTACGGGGAGACACCATCGAGATCATTCCCATGTACGAAGAGCTCGCCATCCGCATCGAGATGTTCGGCGACGAGATCGAGGCGCTCTACGCCCTGCACCCGCTCACCGGCGACGTCGTGCGCTCCCTCGACGCGGTATCGGTCTTCCCGGCGACGCACTACGCCGCCTCGCCGGCAACCATGGAGCGCGCGGTCGGCACGATCCGGCTCGAGCTGGAGGAGCGGCTGGCCGAGCTCGAGCGCCAGGGCAACCTGCTGGAGGCCCAGCGGCTGCGCATGCGCACGACCTTCGACCTCGAGATGATGGAGCAGATCGGGTTCTGCAGCGGCATCGAGAACTACTCCCGCCACATCGACGGCCGCGCGGCGGGGGAGCCGCCGAACTGCCTCCTCGACTACTTCCCCGAAGACTTCCTCGTCGTGATCGACGAGAGCCACGTGACCGTGCCCCAGATCGGCGCGATGTTCGAAGGTGACGCCTCACGCAAGCGCACACTTGTCGAGCACGGTTTCCGCCTGCCGAGCGCGATGGACAACCGGCCTCTGCGTTGGGAGGAGTTCCTCGCCCGCACCGGGCAGAAGGTGTACCTCTCGGCGACCCCCGGCAAGTACGAGCTCGGCATCACCGACTCGGTGGTCGAGCAGATCATCCGCCCCACGGGTCTCATCGACCCGGAGATCGTCGTCAAGCCGAGCAAGGGCCAGATCGACGATCTGCTCGAGCAGATCCGCCAGCGCACCGAGCGCGACGAGCGCGTGCTCGTCACGACGCTCACGAAGAAGATGGCGGAGGAGCTCACGGAGTTCCTCACGGAGGCGGGCGTGCGCGTGCGCTACCTGCACTCCGACGTCGACACCCTGCGCCGCGTGGAGCTGTTGCGCGAGTTGCGCCAGGGCGTGTACGACGTGCTCGTCGGCATCAATCTGCTGCGCGAGGGGCTCGATCTGCCGGAGGTCTCGCTCGTGGCGATCCTCGACGCCGACAAGGAGGGCTTCCTGCGGTCGGCGACCTCGCTCATCCAGACCATCGGTCGCGCGGCCCGCAACGTGAGCGGCCAGGTGCACATGTACGCCGACACCGTGACGCCCTCGATGGCGCAGGCGATCGACGAGACGACGCGCCGCCGCGACCGCCAGATCGCCTACAACACCGAGATGGGCATCGATCCGACACCGCTGCGCAAGCGCATCGCCGACATCACCGATCAACTCGTGCGCGAAGGTGCCGACACCGAAGCCCTGCTCTCGGGGCGTGGCGAGGGCAAGCGCGCTCCAGCACCGATCGCGCGCCGGGAGGGTCGCGCCGCCTCGGGCGCGGCCGAGCTCGAGTCGATCATCGCCGACCTCAACGCGCAGATGCTCACCGCGGCGGACGAGCTGAAGTTCGAGCTCGCCGCTCGCCTGCGGGACGAGGTGCAAGACCTCAAGAAGGAGCTGCGGCAGATGATCGAGGTCGGGCACGTGCGCTGAGCCCGTCCTCCGCGTCGGGTGCGCACGGCTCGTTGTCGGGCCCCCCACCTACAATGACGAGAGTGCCGGCTACTCCTGACGAATCCGTTCCCCACCTGAGCGTGCGCGGTGCGCGCGTGCACAACCTGCGCGACGTCGACCTCGTCATTCCGCGCGACTCGCTCGTGGTCTTCACAGGGCTCTCGGGCTCCGGGAAGAGCTCTCTCGCCTTCGACACCATTTTCGCGGAGGGGCAGCGTCGCTACGTCGAATCGCTCTCCGCGTACGCGCGCCAGTTCCTCGGCCAGGTCGATCGACCCGATGTCGACTTCATCGAGGGCCTGAGCCCGGCCGTCTCGATCGACCAGAAATCGACCAACCGCAACCCGCGGTCGACGGTGGGCACGATCACCGAGATCTACGACTACATGCGCCTGCTCTGGGCCCGCGTGGGGATTCCGCACTGTCCCGAGTGCGGGGAGCGCATTCAGCGCCAGACGGTGCAGCAGATCGCCGACGAGCTCATGACGCTCGAGAGCGGACGCCGCTACCAGGTGCTCGCTCCCGTCGTCAGCCAGAAGAAGGGCGAGTTCGTCGACCTCTTCAAGGAGCTCGCGGCGGGCGGCTACTCACGTGCGGTCGTCGACGGCGAGGTCATCCAGCTCAGCGATCCGCCCACTCTCAAGAAGCAGGTCAAGCACGACATCGCCGTCGTCGTCGATCGGCTCGTCGCGAAGGACGACATCCTCACGCGCCTCACCGACTCGCTCGAGACCGCGCTGCGGCTCACCGACGGCCTCGTCGTGATCGATTTCGTGGACGAGGAGGGGGAGAGCGCGACCCGCACCTTCAGCGAGAAGCTCAGCTGCCCCAACCGTCACCCTCTGCGCCTGACCGAGATCGAACCTCGTACCTTCTCGTTCAACGCACCTTTCGGCGCCTGTCCCGTGTGCTCCGGGCTCGGCACACGACAAGCGGTCGACGTCGACCTGCTCATCGGTGACCCGAGCCTCACCCTCAACGACGGCGTGATCCTTCCCTGGAACCAGCAGGGCAAGGGCCTCTACAGCTACTTCCAGAAGCTCTTGGGTGGACTGGCGAACGACCTCGGGTTCTCCCTCGACACACCGTGGGGCGAGCTCGAGGAGAGCACGCAGCACGCCGTGCTGCACGGCAACGACTTCGACGTGCGGGTCAAGTGGCGCAACCGCTACGGGCGCGATGTCACCTACACGACCGGCTTCGAAGGGGTCATCCCCTACATCGAGCGCAAGTACCGGGAGGCCGAGAGCGACTGGTCGCAGCAGCGGTTCGCAGAGTATCTGCGCGAGGTCCCCTGCCCCGAGTGCGACGGCGCCCGTCTCAAGCCCGAAGTGCTCGCCGTGCTCGTCGACGACCGCAACATCGCCGAGGTCGCCGAGCTGAGCCTGCAGGATGCCTATGCGTTCGTCACCGCGATCAGCCTGACCGATCGGGAGGCCTCGATCGCCGCGGCCGTGCTGCGCGAGATCCGCGCCCGCCTCGAGTTCCTCCTCGAAGTCGGCCTCGGCTATCTGACGATGGCCCGTGCGGCCGGCAGCCTCTCCGGCGGCGAGGCGCAGCGCATCCGGCTCGCGACGCAGATCGGCAGCGGGCTCACCGGGGTGCTCTATGTGCTCGACGAACCGAGCATCGGGCTGCACCAGCGCGACAACAGGCGACTCATCGACACCCTCGTCAAGCTCAAGAACCTCGGCAACACCCTCATCGTCGTCGAGCACGACGAAGACACCATCCGCACCGCCGACTGGATCGTCGATATTGGGCCGGGTGCGGGGGAGCACGGCGGGCGCGTCGTGCACTCCGGCTCCTATGCCGGCCTGCTGAAGAACAAGGAGTCGATCACCGGGGACTACCTCGCAGGTCGGCGGCAGGTCATCGAGCGCGTGACACGGCGGCCGATCGACCGCGGGCGCATCCTCACGGTGGAGGGCGCACGGGCCAACAACCTACAGAACGTGACCGTCGAGTTCCCTCTCGGCGTCTTCGTCGCGGTGACGGGGGTGAGCGGCTCCGGCAAGTCGTCGCTCGTGAACGACATCCTCTACAAGGTGCTCGCGAACCGCCTCAACGGCGCACGGCAAGTACCCGGCAAGCACGCGCGCGTGCACGGGCTCGAGCATCTCGACAAGGTCGTGCACGTCGATCAGGCGCCCATCGGACGCACGCCCCGCTCGAACCCCGCAACGTACACGGGCGTCTTCGACCGCATTCGTTCACTGTTCGCCGAGACGCTGGAGGCGAAGTCGCGCGGCTACCTGCCCGGACGTTTCAGCTTCAACGTCAAGGGCGGCCGCTGCGAGAACTGCGCGGGCGACGGCACCATCAAGATCGAGATGAACTTCCTCCCGGACGTCTACGTCGCGTGCGAGGTCTGCCATGGAGCCCGCTACAACCGGGACACGCTCACCGTGCACTACAAGGGCAAGAACATCTCAGAAGTGCTCGACATGCCCATCGAACAGGCCGCGGAGTTCTTCGAGCCCATCTCGGCCATCCACCGCTACCTGAAGACCCTCGTCGACGTGGGCCTCGGATACGTGAGGCTCGGCCAGAGCGCCACGACGCTCTCGGGTGGCGAGGCGCAGCGCGTCAAGCTCGCGACCGAGCTGCAGAAGCGATCCATGGGCCGCAGCGTGTACGTGCTCGACGAGCCGACGACGGGGCTGCACTTCGAAGACGTGCGCAAGCTGCTCGTCGTGCTGGGCGGCCTCGTCGACAAGGGCAACACCGTCATCGTCATCGAGCACAACCTCGACGTCATCCGGGCGGCCGACTGGCTCATCGATCTCGGTCCCGAAGGCGGAGCCGGCGGCGGTCAGGTGCTCGTCACGGGCACGCCAGAGCAGGTGGCCGAGCACGCCGACAGCTACACCGGGCAGTTCCTCGCCGAGCTGTTGCCGCAGACCGAGGTCATCGGCGCCTGACATGTCCACGCGCGAGCACTGGCGCCCCGCACGCGGAGAGATCCCCGTCGAACCGGGGGTTTATCGCTTTCATGATGAGAGCGGTCGAGTTCTCTATGTCGGCAAAGCCAAGAACCTGCGCTCCCGTCTCAGCAACTACTTCCAGCCGCTCACGAGCCTGCACGAGCGCACCCGCCGCATGGTCACCTCGGCGCGCGGTGTCGAGTGGACCGTCGTCGGCAGCGAGCTCGAGGCCCTGCAGCTCGAGTACACCTGGATCAAAGAGTTCGACCCTCCCTTCAACGTGCAGTTCCGGGACGACAAGACGTACCCTTACGTCGCCATCACCCTCGGCGAGAGGGTGCCGCGGGTCATGGTGACGCGCACGCGCGGCATCGACGGTGCCCGGTACTTCGGCCCGTACACGAAGGTCTGGGCCGTGCGGGAGACCATCGACATCCTGCTCAAGGCCTTCCCCATGCGCTCCTGCTCGAATGCCATCTACCAGCGCGCACAGCGGGCTGGTAGGCCCTGCCTGCTCGGCGACATCGGCAAGTGCGCGGCGCCCTGCGTGGGCCGCGTGACGCCGGAGCAGCACCGGGGCATCGCGCTCGATCTCGCGTCCTTCATGGCGGGCAACGACGAGCGATTCGTGCGCGATCTCAAGCAGCGGATGGCCGCCGCGGCGGCCGAGCTCGACTACGAGAGCGCCGCGCGGCTGCGCGACCAGGTCGGCGCGCTCGAGACCGCCCTCGCGAAGAACGCGATCGTGCTCGCCGAGGACGTCGATGCCGACATCTTCGGTGTCGCGTACGACGAGCTCGCAGCGGCTGTGCAGCTTTTCATCGTGCGCGGCGGGCGCATTCGCGGCGTGCGCGGCTGGGTCGTCGACACCGAGCTCGATGTCACACTCGCCGAGCTCGTCGACACGGTGCTGCAGAAGGCCTACGACGATGGCACGGTACCGGCGCGCGAGGTGATCGTGCCCGCGGTGCCCGACGACGCGGCCGCCCTGCAGACCCTGCTGGGGGAGCGGCGGCGCGCCGCGCACGAGCGCGGCGGCGTCACGGTGCGGGTCGCCCAGCGCGGCGAGAAGGCAGCCCTCGCGCAGACCGTCGCCACCAACGCGCAGGGCGCCCTGAGCCTCTACAAGACCCGGCGGAGTGGCGACTTCACGGCCCGCTCCCAAGCGCTTGCCGACCTCCAGGAGGCCCTGGGGCTCGCGAGCGCGCCATTGCGACTCGAGTGCTTCGACGTCTCCCACCTCGGCGGTACCAACCAGGTGGCGTCCATGGTGGTCTTCGAGGACGGGCTCCCCAGGAAGAACCAGTACCGCACCTTCGCGATCCCGCAGGCGCGTGACGACACCGATGCGCTCTACCAGGTGCTGCGACGGCGTCTCGCCCATCTCGACCGCGCCGCGAACCAGGACACCGGGGCGGCAGCTGTGCTCGCCGACACCGGCGATGCGGCGGTCGGCGAAGGAGAGGTCGTCCAGGAGGCGCCGAGGCACTCCTTCCACTATCGACCGGGACTGCTGGTCGTCGACGGCGGGCAACCTCAGGTGGAGGCCGCAGCCCGCGCTCTGCGCGACGAAGGCATCGACGACATCGCCGTCTGCGGCATCGCCAAGCGGCTCGAGGAGATCTGGCTGCCGGGAAACCCGTACCCCGTGATCCTGCCCAGAACCTCCGATGCCCTCTTCCTGCTGCAGCGCCTCCGCGACGAGGCGCACCGCTTCGCGCTCCGCTACCAGCGCACGACGCGCTCGCGGGATATCCGCAGTCAGCTCTCCACAGTGCCGGGCCTCGGCCCCACACGCATCAAGCGGCTCCTGCAGCACTTCGGCTCCGTGTCGCGCCTGCGGGCAGCGTCCACCGAGGAGATCGAGAAGGTCGACGGCATCGGCGCCGTCGTGGCGGCAGCGATCCATCGCGAGCTTCGCGATGGCGCGGGCGTCTAGGCTGGTGCCGCCCCGTCCCCGACCTGAGCAAGAGGCCACTGTGAGCGAGAGCACGCCGAACGACGTCCTCATCGTGACGGGCATGTCCGGCGCGGGGCGGTCCACCGTCGCGAACGCCCTCGAAGATCTCGACTGGTACGTCGTCGACAATTTGCCGCCGCAGATGCTGCGCCCGCTCCTCGACCTGGCCATGCATCCGGGCAGCGCGCTGCCCTCCATCGCTGCCGTCGTCGACGTGCGCGGAGGGAAGCTCTTCGCAGACCTTGCGAGCATCATCGGGGAGCTGCGCGAGCGCACGCCCGTGCGCGTCGTCTACCTCGATGCGACCGATCAGGCGCTCGTCCGCCGCTTCGAGCAGGTGCGACGACCGCACCCGCTGCAGGCCGACGGCACCCTGCTCGACGGCATCGCGCGCGAGCGCGCGCTCATGACCTCCGTGCGCGAGCTCAGCGACCTCATCATCGACACGAGCGAGTACAACATCCACCAGCTCGCCACGACCGTCACGGAGCTCTTCGCCGACGAGGGCAGGGCGCTGGTCCGAGTGACCCTCGAGAGCTTCGGCTTCAAGTACGGCATCCCGACCGACGCGGACATCGTGGCCGATGCGCGCTTCCTGCCCAATCCCTTCTGGCAGGACGACCTGCGCCGTGCCACGGGCCAGGACCCGCGCGTGAGCGAGTTCGTGCTCGAGCAGGAGGGCGCTCGGGAGTTCGTGCAGCACTTCGTCGCCGCGCTGGGCCCCGTGCTCGCCGGGTACGCTCGGGAGAACAAGCCGCATGCGACCATCGCGATCGGCTGCACGGGGGGCAAGCACCGGTCCGTCGCGCTGGTAGAGGAGTTCGCGGCGCACCTTCGCGGCATGCCTGGCATCGATGTGACGGTGAAGCACCGCGACCTCGGACGCGAGTAAGGTCGAGTGTCATCCCGACCCGCTGGGCGAGGACGAAGCAGAACGAGAGGAGCGCGATTGTGGCGCTGACCGCCGACGTGAAAGAAGAACTGGCACAGTTGGCGGTCACCAAGACCACCGTGCGTGCGGCCGAGCTTGCGACCGTGTTGCGCTTCGCGGGAGGACTCCATCTGATCTCCGGTCGTGTGGCCGTCGAAATCGAGGTCGACGCGCCCGCGATCGCGCGCCGCGTGCGGAAGGATCTCGCCGAGCTCTACGGCATGCGCAGCGACGCGGCTGTCATGTCGCCGAGCGGCATTCGCAAGACTCCCACCTATCTCGTGCGAGTTCTCGAGGGCGGAGAGACTCTCGCACGGCAGACCGGCCTGCTGGATGCGCGACGACGCCCCGTGCGCGGCCTTCCGAACCGTCTGACGACAGGCACGAAGGAGGAGCTCGCGGCCGTCTGGCGCGGCGCCTTCCTCGCGCACGGCTCCCTCACCGACCCGGGCCGATCAGCGGCACTCGAGATCAGCTGCCCCGGCAACGAGTCCGCGATGGCGCTCGTGGGAGCTGCCGGACGACTCGGCATCCCCGTCAAGGCCCGCGAGGTGCGCGGAGTGCACCGCGTCGTGATTCGCGACGGCGACAAGATCGGGCTCATGCTCCGCACGATGGGAGCCGAGCGCACGGTCGAGGACTGGGAGGCGATGCGGCAGCGCCGCGAGGTGCGGGCGACCGCGAACCGCCTCGTCAACTTCGACGACGCCAACCTCCGACGCTCCGCGCAGGCCGCCGTGGCGGCGTGCGCCCGCGTCGAGCGCGCCCTGCAGATCCTCGAGGACGACCTGCCCGACCATCTGCGCTACGCCGGTGAGCTGCGGCTCAACCATCGCGATGCGAGCCTGGACGAGCTGGGCCACCACGCCGACCCTCCGATGACCAAGGACGCGGTCGCCGGGCGCATCCGGCGCCTGCTCGCGATGGCGGACAAGAAGGCCGAGCAGCTCGGCATTCCCGGTACCGAGGCCGGGCTCCCCGCCGAGGTCGACTGAGCGTGAGGTGGGTATCGGGAACAGCCTGGGAGGCCGCGGCGTTGCCGTCACTAGACTGATCACCCGTCAGGAGGGTCGCGCGCTCAGCGTTGCGGCCTGACGAGAATTCGCGAGGAGAGATACGCACATGTCCGTCTACACCCTTCCCGAACTGTCCTACGACTACGGTTCGCTCGAGCCGCACATCAGCGGCCGCATCATGGAGCTCCACCACTCGAAGCACCACGCCGCCTACGTCGCCGGCGCCAACGCCGCTCTCGAGGGCATGGCGGCCGCGCGCGAGTCAGGTGACTTCGCCAACATCAATCGTCTGGAGAAGGACCTCGCCTTCCACCTTGGCGGCCACATCAACCACTCCATCTTCTGGACCAATCTGTCGCCCGAGGGCGGGGACAAGCCGACCGGCGAGCTCGCGACCGCGATCGACGAGTTCTTCGGCTCGTTCGACCAGTTCGTCGCCCACTTCACCGCGGCCTCGATGGGCATCCAGGGCTCCGGCTGGGGAGTACTCTCCTGGGACCCGATCGGCCGTCGCCTCGTCATCCAGCAGCTCTTCGACCAGCAGGGCAACACCGCTCAGGCGACGGTGCCGCTGCTGCAGCTCGACATGTGGGAGCACGCCTTCTACCTCGACTACGTGAACGTCAAGGCCGACTACGTCAAGGCTTTCTGGAACATCGTCAACTGGCAGAACGTCGCCGACCGCTTCGCGGCGGCGCGCTCAGGCAGCGACGCCCTCCTGCTACTGTCGTAATCGGCATCGTGGCCGGGGCGATGTCCCCGGCCACACTCATGTCACCATCACCACCACCACCCGGACCACCCCACGGCGCCGTGGAGCGCCCCCACGACAAGGAGCTCACGTGAGCGTGAAGATCGGCATCAACGGATTCGGACGCATCGGCCGCAACTACCTGCGCGCGGCCCTCGCCCAGGGCAGCGACCTCGAGATCGTCGCGGTCAACGACCTCACGGACAACGCGGCCCTCGCTCACCTGCTCAAGTACGACTCCGTCGGCGGCCCGCTCGCCCACGATGTCTCGCACGACGGCGACTCGATCACGGTGGGCGATCAGCGCATCCGCGTCTTCGCCGAGCGCGACCCCTCCGACCTTCCCTGGGGCGACCTCGGCGTCGACATCGTCATCGAGTCGACCGGTCGCTTCACCAAGGCCGAGGACGCGAAGAAGCACATCGCCGGCGGAGCGAAGAAGGTCCTCATCTCGGCCCCGGCCTCCGGCAACGACGCGACGATCGTCATGGGAGTCAACGAGGAGAGCTACGACCCCGCTTCCGACGTCATCATCTCGAACGCGTCGTGCACGACGAACTGCCTCGCGCCCCTCGCGCAGGTCTTCAACGACGCCTTCGGCATCGAGCGCGGCTTCATGATGACCGCGCACGCCTACACCGCCGACCAGAACCTGCAGGACGGCCCGCACAGCGACCTGCGTCGTGCGCGCGGCGCGGCCATCAACATCGTTCCCGCCTCGACCGGCGCCGCCAAGGCCATCGGCCTCGTGCTGCCCGAGCTCAACGGCAAGCTCAGCGGCTCCTCGTACCGCGTGCCCGTGCCCACCGGCTCGATCGTCGACCTCACCGTCATCACCTCCGCCGAGGGTCTGACTGCCGAGACGATCAACGCGGCGTACAAGGCCGCCGCGGCGGAGGGGCGCCTCCACGGCATCCTCCAGTACACGGAGGACCCGATCGTCTCGAGCGACATCCAGCTCAACCCGCACTCGTCGATCTTCGACTCGGAGCTCACGAACGTGAGCGGCAACCTCGTCAAGGTCTCGGCGTGGTACGACAACGAGTGGGGCTACTCCAACCGACTCGTCGACCTGACCGAGTACGTCGGCGCACGGCTCTAGCTGAGCATCCAGGAGAACCGTCGTGGCCCTGCGCACGATCGAATCCCTCGGAGACCTCTCCGGCCGGCGCGTGATCGTCCGGTGCGACCTCAACGTGCCGCTCGCCGACGGCGTCGTGACAGACGACGGTCGCATCCGCGCCTCGCTGCCGACGCTCAACGCGCTCCTGCACCGCGGAGCGCGCGTCGTCGTCGTCTCCCACCTGGGCCGACCGGATGGCGCGCCGGATGCGCGCTACAGCCTGAAGCCCGTCGCCCAGCGACTGTGCGAGCTGCTCGGCTCGCCTGTCGCCTTCGCCGAGGACACCGTCGGGTCGGCTGCCGAGAAGACCGTCGAGGCTCTCGAGGACGGCCGTATCGCGCTGCTCGAGAACCTGCGGTTCAACGCGGGGGAGACGAGCAAGGACGACGCGGAGAGGCGCGCGTTCGCCGAGCGTCTCGCGCGCTTCGGCGACGCGATGGTCTCGGACGGCTTCGGGGTCGTGCACCGCAAGCAGGCGAGCGTCTTCGAGCTCGCCCAACTGCTGCCGAGCGCAGCGGGTTCGCTGATCGCCACGGAGCTCGAGGTCCTGGACCGCCTGACCGAGACGCCTGAGCGCCCCTACACGGTCGTGCTCGGCGGGTCGAAGGTCTCCGACAAGCTCGGCGTCATCGCCCACCTGCTGCCCCGGGTCGATCGGCTCCTCATCGGTGGAGGCATGCTCTTCACCTTCCTCAAGGCACAGGGGCACGCGGTCGGCGCGAGCCTGCTCGAGGAGGATCAGCTCGACACGGTGCGCGCTTACCTCGACGAGGCGCGTGAGCGGGGTGTCGAGATCGTCCTGCCGACCGACGTCGCCGTCGCGGAGTCGTTCTCCGCCGACGCCGCCTACACCGTCCAGCGAGCAGACGACCTGGAGGGCGGGCCCGCGGGCGCCGCCGGTATCGGTCTCGACATCGGCCCGGACACGGCGGCGCGCTTCGCCGAGCTGGTGTCGTCGTCCTCGACCGTGTTCTGGAACGGGCCCATGGGCGTCTTCGAGTTCCCGGCATTCGCGGCGGGCACGAAGGCGGTCGCCGAAGCGCTGTCTCGGATGCCCGGTCTCGGCGTCGTCGGCGGTGGCGACTCCGCCGCCGCCGTGCGCGCGCTCGGATACCGCGACAGCGATTTCGGCCACGTCTCCACGGGGGGCGGCGCCAGCCTTGAGTTCCTCGAGGGCAAGAAGCTACCCGGACTGGAGGTCCTCGGATGGTCATGACACGCACCCCGCTCATCGCGGGAAACTGGAAGATGAACCTCGACCACCTGCAGTCGATCGCCTTCGTGCAGAAGCTGGCGTGGTCGCTGCGGGATGCGAAGCACTCCTCGGCCGAGGTGGAGGTAGCGGTCTTCCCGCCCTTCACCGATCTTCGCAGCGTGCAGACGCTCATCTCCGCAGACAAGCTCGACCTCGCCCACGGCGGACAGGATCTCTCCGCGCACGACAGCGGCGCCTACACGGGCGAGATCTCGGGAGCCTTCCTCGCGGCTCTCGAGTGCCGCTACGTCATCATCGGCCACTCGGAGCGTCGGCAGTACCACCACGAGGACGACGCCATCGTCGCCGCGAAGACCGTCGCCGCTCTGCGGCATGGCCTGACGCCCGTCGTGTGCGTGGGCGAGACCGCGGAGGACCTCGAGGCGCACGGCCCCTCGGCGGTGCCTGTGGGTCAGCTGGCGGCTGTTCTCGCCGAGCTCGATCCCGAGCAGGAGATCGTGGTCGCATACGAGCCGGTGTGGGCGATCGGATCCGGCCAGGCAGCGACGCCCGAGCAGGCGCAGCAGGTGTGCGCCGCGCTGCGCGCGGAGATCGAGACCGCCCTCGGGGCGGACGCTGCTCAGCGCACGCGCATCCTCTACGGCGGCAGTGTCAAGGCCGCGAACATCGCCGGATTCATGAAGCAGAAGGACGTCGACGGCGCCCTTGTCGGGGGAGCGAGTCTCGACGTGGACGAGTTCTCCGCCATCGCCCGCTTCCCGAAGCACGTCGGCACTGTCTGACGCCCCAGCCCTTCCCTGTCCGGTAGGGTAGGAGACTGTCCGAAACGCTCGAGAGGTTCTATCCGTGGAAATTCTTCAGGTCGTGCTCCAGGTCATCCTGGGAATCACGAGCCTCCTGCTGACGCTCATGATCCTGCTGCACCGCGGTCGCGGCGGCGGGCTCTCCGACATGTTCGGCGGCGGCGTCACGTCCAACCTCGGTGCTTCCGGGGTGGCGGAGCGGAACCTCAACCGCATCACGATCATCCTCGCCCTCGTCTGGGTGTCCGCGATCATCGTGCTCGGTCTCATCACGCGCTTCGACGCGGCATAGGGGGAAACGACATGGTGTCAGGAGGAAGCGCTATTCGCGGTTCCCGCGTTGGTTCAGGCCCCATGGGGGAGCAGGACCGCGGGATCCAGGCCGAGCGCCTCACGATCTCGTACTGGGATGCGCTCGGCAATGAGACCGTGCGCCATTTCGCGGCGAATTTGCCCGAGGAGGAGATTCCCGAGACGATCGATTCACCGGCCTCGGGGCTGCCTGCGGGGCGCGACAAGAACAATCCGCCCGCGATGGCGAAGAACGAGCCGTACAAGACGCACCTCGCCTACGTGAAGGAGCGCCGCAGCGACGAGGAGGCCAAGCAGATCCTCGATGAGGCTCTGCAGCGCCTGCGACAGCGCCGCGGTACCGCTTAGCCGCTCAGCGTCTGTCCCGACTCGGCACTCATCGTGACTCGGTCGGGCGCCACGTCTCGGGCTGCCAGTCGGACTGATCCATCGCACCCGTCCAGTACGACGTCGGTGCGATGAGCGCCTCCGGCACCTCTGCCGAGGCGTCTTCGTCGACGAAGAACACCGTGCGCTTGGTGCCCTTCGCCCCGGCTGCCGGTACGTCGGCGAAGGAGGCACCGGCGAGGGCCAGGCCCAGCGCCGGAGCCTTGTCCGCTCCGGCGAGCACGAGCCAGATGCGCTCGGAGCGGCGCAAGAGGGGCAGGGAGAGGCTCAGGCGACCGGGCGGTGGCTTCGGGGAGTCGTGCACGGCGATGACACCGGCCCGCTCGATGGTCGGGCCTTCCCGGTCCGGGAAGAGCGACGCGATGTGGCCATCGGGGCCGACGCCCAAGAACGTGATGGCGAACGTGGGGAATTCCGCTCCATCGGAGTGCGCGCGCAGAGTCGCTTCATAGCGCTCGGCCGCCTCCTCGAGCTCGATGCCCTCGTCCGATGCCGGGAACGGGTGCACATTGTTCGGCGGAATCGCGATGTGATCGATGAGCGCCTGGCGGGCCTGGGTCTCATTGCGATCCGCGTCACCGCGCGGCAGCCACCGCTCGTCCCCCCACCACAGGTGCACAGCATGCCAAGCGACGCTGTCGCGTCCGGGGGAGTGCGCGATCGCCTCGAGAACCTCGATGCCCACGCTGCCCCCCGTGAGCACGACGTGCGCCCTGCCCTCGTCCTCGATGAGGTCGACGAGCTTGGTGAGGAACCGGGCCGCCACCGCTCCCGCGAGAGTCGAACGGTCAGGATGAACGAGCACGCGTCGATCGGTGGTCACGAGTATCACGAGCCTTTCAGGTGGGGCGGGGTGCGGCGACGTCTCAGTGCGTGGCGGGGGCGCTCTCTCGAGACGCGGCGAGCACGGCACCGAACACGTCGTCGGGGTCGAGCCTACGCAATTCCTCAGCCAGGCACTCCCGCAGACCGCGCCTCGGCAACGAGATCTCATGATCGGGCTGTCCGGGCTGGGTGAGGGTTCCCACGTCGGGCTCCGTGCGCGCGAGGCGGATCGGACCGCTGGCACGGTGCAGGACCACGCTGTGGATGCCGGACGCAGGCGCATAACCCTCGGTGTGCACCTCGACGGGAACCTCGAGCCGCCACTTCAGCCACGCTGCGAGCAGCGTCGTCGAGGGTGCCTCAGGCGCCCCGGAGACCTCCACCGCCGTGATGCTCTCGTACGGCGGCTGATCCAGCGCCGCCGCGAGCTGGGCGCGCCACAGGGTCAGTCGCGTCCAGCCGAAGTCCGTGTTTCCGGGTCGATAACCTGCGGCGACGCGATCGAGCGCGGCAACGGGGTCGCCGCTCGCCGCCGAGTCGGTGATCCGGCGCTGCGCTAGTCGGCCGAGCGGCGTGTCGCAAACGCCCTCGGGGCATTCCTTGGGCCACCAAGAGACCACCGGGGCGTCCGGCAAGAGAAGCCCCGTGACGAGGCCTCGCTGGTCGCTCGCCGTCTCACCGTAGGCACGCAGCACGATGACCTCGCTCGCCCCGGCGTCCCCACCGACGCGGATCTCGGCGTCGAGTCGCGGGGACTGCGCCGTGTCATCGGTCGAGACGACGATGATGCGCATGGGGTGCTCGCGCGACGCCTCGTTGGCGGCAGCGATGACCTCCTCCTCGTCGCCGATCGTCGAGACGATGATGAGCGTGAGCACGCGGCCGAGCGCGACGGCGCCCGCTTCGTCGCGAATGCGCACGAGAGTCTTCGAGACCGCGCTCGCGGTCGTGCTGGGCAGGTCGATGATCATGGGCGCCTCCAGACTCGTCCATCGCGTGCGAGCAGATCGTCGGCGGAGGCGGGCCCCCAGGTTCCGGGGGCGTAGGACTCGGGTGCGCCCTGCGTCGCCCAGAACTCCTCGATGGGGTCGAGGATCTTCCAACTGAGCTCCACCTCCTCGTGACGGGGGAAGAGCGGTGGCTCGCCCAGCAGGACATCGAGGATGAGACGCTCGTATGCCTCGGGGCTCGCCTCGGTGAAGGCGTGGCCGTAGCCGAAGTCCATCGTGACGTCGCGCACCTGCATGCCGGCGCCGGGAACCTTCGACCCGAAGCGGATCGTCACCCCTTCATCGGGCTGCACACGGATGACGAGAGCGTTCTGGCCGAGCGCCGAGGTCTGGCTCTCCGCGAAGAGGTATTGGGGAGCTCTCTTGAACACGACGGCGATCTCGGTCACGCGGCGCCCGAGCCTCTTGCCCGCGCGCAGGTAGAAGGGAACACCCGCCCACCGGCGCGTATTGATGTCGAGTCTCATGGCGGCATAGGTCTCGGTCACCGACTCGGGGTTCATGCCCTCCTCCTCGAGGAAGCCGGGAACCCACTCGCCACCCTGCCAGCCACTGGCGTACTGACCGCGCGCGGTGCCGGTGGCGAGATCCTTCGGCAGGCGCACCGCGGAGAGCACCTTCTCCTTCTCCGCACGCAGATCCGCCGCGGCGAACGAGACGGGCTCTTCCATGGCGGTGAGGGCGAGCAGCTGCAGGAGATGGTTCTGGATGACGTCGCGGGCAGCCCCGATGCCGTCGTAGTACCCGGCACGACCGCCGACGCCGATGTCCTCCGCCATCGTGATCTGCACGTGGTCGACGTAGTTCGCATTCCACAGCGGCTCGTAGAGCATGTTGGCGAAGCGCATGGCCAGGATGTTCTGGACCGTCTCCTTGCCGAGATAGTGGTCGATGCGGAACACCGAGTCTGGCGGGAAGACGGACTCGACGACATCGTTGAGCTCGCGCGCCGTGCGCAGGTCGCTGCCGAAGGGCTTCTCGATGACGACGCGCCGCCACTGGCCGTCGTCGGCCTCCGCGAGTCCACTGCGTCGCAGCTGCTCCGTCACCAGCGGGAACGACTTGGGAGGGATCGACAGATAGAAGGCGTGGTTGCCCATCGTGCCGCGATCGCGGTCCAGGTCGGCGACGGTCTCGGCGAGCCGGGCGAACGCATCGTCGTCGTCGAATTCCCCGGACACGAAGCGGATTCCATGCGTGAGCTGGCGCCAGACATTCTCGTCGAACGGAGTCCGCGCATACTGCTTCACCGCGTCGTGGACGACCTTCTCGAAGTCCTGCGAGTCCCAGTCGCGCCGGGCGAAACCCACGAGCCCGAAGCCCGGCGGGAGCAGACCGCGGTTGGCGAGGTCGTACACCGCAGGCATGAGCTTCTTGCGCGAGAGATCGCCCGTGACGCCGAAGATGATGAGTCCGCTGGGGCCCGCGATGCGGTTGAGGCGTCGATCGTCGAGCGATCGCAGCGGATTGTGGTCGGAGGAGATCTCGACCGGTGACATGAAGCTCCTAGCGGTCAGGTCGATCAGGAAGCGGCGGCGATGACGGCCGCGATCGCGGCTGCGTCACTCACGGTCAGGGTCACGACGGGGCGCCCGTGCTCGGCGAGCACGGCGGAGTCGCCCGCAGCCTGCGCCGCGATGAGCTCGCCGAAGGTGAACGGGCGCTCGGCGATCTCGAGGTCCGTGGTCGATCGACCGACGATCTGCAGGAAGACCCCGTGGGCGGGACCGCCCTTGTGGTACTGCCCCGTCGAGTGGAGGAAGCGCGGGCCCCACCCGAAGGTGACGGGTCGACCAGAGCGGGCAGCAAGGTGGTGGCGCACTGCTTCGAGCTCGGGGTGAGCCTGCCGGTCCAGGTAGGCGTGCACGGAGATGTAGCCGTCGGCGGGCGTCGCCTCCCGGAGACGATCGATCGCCTCGGCGACGGTGGATGCTCCGGCGAGCAGCTCCTGCGGCCCCCGCGCCTCGACGCCGCCCTCCGCGAAGAGGGGCTCCGTCGGCTCGGGTCGGTGGTCCAGCAGCCCGCGCGCGGCGATCTTCGCCGATTCCACGTCCGGCTGGTCGAAGGGGTTGATGCCGAGCAGGCGACCGGCGACCGCCGTGGCGTACTCCCACGTCATGAGCAGCGCACCCAGGGACCCGGAGATCTCGATCTCGTCGTCCGCGACCTCGCGTGTGGCGCGCGAGTCCCCGACGAGGCGCAGCACCTGAACGTCGGGGGCGCCCGAGCTGAGCTCGGGTGCGTCCGGTCCGACGACGACCGGCAGGATGCCCGTGCCTTCCTTGCCCGTGGACTCTGCCACCAGCTGCTCGATCCAGTCGCCGAGGCCGACGACGTGGGTGCCGTCGGCGACGATCACGAGCTTGTCGCGGCGCGGCGTCGCTCCGGCGATCGCGGCGGCGAGCCGCAGGCCGGGGTTCGAGGGGGAGTCGACCGCGAGGGGCAGCGATGCCGCCTCGGCCTCATCCAGCAGCTGGTCGAGGTCGACGCCAGCGAGCCCGGAGGGCACGAGCCCGAACGCAGTGAGTGCCGAATAGCGGCCACCCACGGTGGGGTCTGCGAGGAAGACGCGATAGCCGGCTGCGCGCGAGGCCTCCTCCATGGGGGAGCCCGGGTCGGTCACGACGACGATGCGCTCGGCAGGATCGATACCCGCCGCGCGGAACGCTGTCTCGAAGGCGCGCTTCTGGCTGTCGGTCTCGACCGTCGAGCCCGACTTGGAGGAGACGACGACCGCGGTGGACTCGATGCTCTCCTCCACGGCGGAGCGAACCTGACCGGGGTCGGTCGCGTCGAGGACGACGAGGGGCACTCCCGCGGTGCGCGTGATCACCTCGGGGGCGAGCGAGGAGCCTCCCATCCCGCACAGCACGATGCGAGTCACGCCGACCTCCGCGAAGTGGTCGCGCAGCGCGGCGATCTCGCCCACGAGGGGGCGCGACACGGTCACTGCCTGCGTCCACCCGAGTCGCTTGCCGGCCTCGTCCTCGGCCTCCGCGCCCCACAGTGTCGCGTCGCCCGCCGTGATCCGGCTTGCGACGAGCTCGTCGACGAGCGCCGGCACGAGTCGGTCGATGGCCTCCTGCGCCGACCCGCGTGCCGCGACGACGACCGTCATCGTGCAGCCTCCAGCGCGGCGGTGACGGTGTCGAGCAGCTCGTTCCAGCTGACGACGAACTTCTCCACGCCTTCCTTCTCGAGGAGGGCCGTCACCTCGTCGTAGGAGATGCCGAGATCGGCGAGGCTGCTGAGCACGGCCCGCGCATCGTCGTAGTGGCCGGTGACCTGGTCGCCCGCGATGGCGCCGTGGTCGAAGGTGGCCTCGAGCGTCTTCTCGGGCATCGTGTTCACGGTGTTCGCGACCGCGAGCTCGGTGACGTACAGGGTGTCGGGCAGGCTCGGGTCCTTGACTCCCGTCGAGGCCCAGAGCGGTCGCTGAGCGTTCGCGCCCGCCGAGAGCAGCGTCGCGGCACGGTCGCTCGCGAACGAGCTCTCGAACAGCTCGTAGGCGAGACGTGCGTTGGCGACACCGGCCTTGCTCTTGAGCGCGAGGGCCTCGGGCGTGCCCAGATCGACGAGGCGCTTGTCGATCTCGGTGTCGACGCGCGAGACGAAGAACGACGCCACCGAGTGGATGGTCGACAGATCGATGCCCGCGGCGTGCGCCTTCTCGAGGCCCGCGAGGTAGGCCTCGATGACCTCGCGGTAGCGCTCGAGGCTGAAGATGAGCGTGACGTTGACACTGATGCCCGCCCCGATGGTCTCCGTGATCGCTTCGAGGCCTTCGCGCGTCGCGGGGATCTTGATCATGGCGTTGGGGCGGTCGACGGTCGACCAGAGAGCGCGCGCTTCCGCGATCGTGCCGGCAGCGTCGTGGGCGAGGCCGGGCTCCACCTCGATCGAGACGCGGCCATCGCGCCCGTTCGTCGATGCGTAGACACCGGCGAAGATGTCGCTCGCTGCGGCCACGTCGCTCGTGGTGATCGCGAAGACGGCATCGGTCACGCTCGCCTCGGCGCGTGCGAGCTCACCCACCTGCTCGTCGTAGGTCGTCCCTGTCGCGAGAGCGGCAGCGAAGATCGTCGGGTTGGTCGTCACGCCGACGACGTTGCGGCTCTCGATGAGCGCCGCGAGTGCGCCGGACGAGATGCGGTCGCGAGAGAGGTCGTCGAGCCAGATGCTGACACCGAGCTCGCTCAGCTGTGCGGTGGGGGTGGAGGTCATGGTGTTCTCACTTCTGTGGATGGCGGGCGATGAGGTCGGGGAGTGTCAGCCAGCGGCGAGGGAGGCGCGCGCCGCATCGACGACGGCGTCCGTCGTGATGCCGAACTCGCGGAAGAGCGTCTGGTAGTCCGCCGAGGCACCGAAGTGCTCGATCGAGACGGCGCGGCCGCGGGATCCGAGATAGCGGTGCCAGCTGAGCGCGAGTCCAGCCTCGACCGAGACGCGGGCGGTGACGGCGCTGGGGAGCACCGACTCGCGGTACTCGTCGCTCTGCTCGTCGAACCACTCGAGGCAGGGAGCGGAGACCACGCGGGCGTTCACGCCCTCCTCGGCGAGACGCGTGCGCGCCTCGACGGCGAGCTGCACCTCGGAGCCGGTCGCCAGCAGGATGACATCGGGGGTTCCTCCCGGGGCTTCCGCAAGGATGTAGGCGCCGTGCGCGGCGAACCGCGCCGAGGCGAGCGTGTCGCCCTCCGCCGCGTCCTCTCCGCGCTCGAAGACGGGGATGTTCTGGCGGGTGAGCGCGAGGCCGACCGGTCGGTCGTGGCGCTCGAGCACCGACTTCCAGACCCAGGCGGTCTCCGTCGCGTCCGCAGGTCGGGCGATGTCGAGGCCCGGGATCGCCCGCAGCGCGGCGAGCTGCTCGATCGGCTGGTGCGTGGGGCCGTCCTCGCCCAGAGCGACCGAGTCGTGGGTCCACACGTAGGTCACGGGGATGCGCATGAGCGCCGCGAGGCGCACTGCGGGGCGCATGTAGTCGCTGAAGATGAGGAACGTGCCGCCGAAGACGCGCGTGCGGCCGTGCAGGGCGATGCCGTTGAGGATCGACCCCATCGCGTGCTCACGGATGCCGAAGTGCAGGACGCGACCGTAGGGGTGGCCGCTCCACTGCTCGGTCGAGTGCTCCGTGGGCACGAAGGAGCCACCCTGGGCGATGGTCGTCAGGTTCGACTCGGCGAGGTCGGCGGATCCGCCCCAGAACTCGGGCACGACGCCCGCGATGGCGTTGATGACCTTGCCGGAGGCGGCGCGGGTCGAGACGCTCGAGCCCGCCTCGAAGGTGGGCAGGGCATCCTCGAGGCCGCTCGGGAGCTCGCCTGCCTGCATGCGGTCCAGGAGCGCCGTGCCCTCGGGGTTCGCCGCCGCCCAGGCGTCGAAGCGCTTCTGCCAGGCGGCACGACGCTCGGCACCGCGCTCGACGGCAGCGCGCGTGTGGGCGAGAACGTCGTCGCTCACGTCGAAGTGCTTCTCGGGGTCGGCACCCATCGCGACCTTCGTCGCGGCGAGCTCGTCGCCGCCGAGGGCCGAGCCGTGAATCTTGCCCGTGTTCTGCTTGGTGGGCGCGGGCCAGCCGATGATGGTCTTCACGACGATGAGCGAGGGCTTGCTCGACTCGGCCTTGGCGGCCTCGATGGCCGCGTGCAGGGCGTGGACGTCCTCGACGTACTCGCCCGTCTTCTTCCAGTCGACGGTCTGCACGTGCCAGCCGTAGGCCTCGTAGCGAGCAGCGACGTCCTCCGTGAAGGCGATGTCGGTGTCATCCTCGATCGAGATCTGGTTGGCATCGTAGATCGCGATGAGGTTGCCGAGCTGCTGGTGACCGGCGAGCGAACCTGCCTCGCTCGTCACACCCTCCTGGACGTCGCCATCGCTCGCGATCACGAAGATGTGGTGGTCGAAGACGCTCTCTCCCGGCGCGGCGTCCGGGTCGAGGAGTCCGCGCTCGAAGCGAGCTGCGTAGGCGAATCCCACGGAGGAGGCGAGGCCCTGGCCGAGAGGGCCGGTCGTGATCTCGACGCCGTCGGTGTGGCCGAACTCGGGGTGGCCGGGAGTCTTGGAGCCCCACGTGCGCAGCGACTTGAGGTCGTCGAGCTCGAGGCCGTAGCCGCCGAGGTAGAGCTGCACGTACTGGGTGAGCGAGCTGTGCCCGGCGGAGAGGATGAACCGATCGCGGCCGAGCCAGTGCGGGTCGCTCGGGTCGTGCTGCATGACCTTCTGGTGCAGGAGGTAGGCAACCGGCGCGAGGCTCATGGCGGTACCGGGATGCCCGTTGCCCACCTTCTCGACGGCATCGGCCGCGAGCAGTCGGGCCGTGTCCACGGCGGCGGAATCCAGTTCGTTCCAGATGAGGTCGGTCATGGCAGCGGTGGTGCCCTTTCTCGAATCGACCGCGGGACCTTCTTGGGTGGCGCCCCGCGAGGTAGCCCCTTGCCCGGATCGGCCTCGATCCTGTCCGCACTCCACCCGAGCGCGATGCGCTCCGTTCGAGAGACGGAATACGTGCGGTTGACAAGCACAGCCCAGTATAGGGAGGCCGCTCGCACCGGGCAGCATGCGCCCCGGCGGCCGCTCAGGGCGGCTCCCGTAGACTGTGCGTGCTCGACACGGCCGAAGAGGAGACATGGATACCGCGCTCGATCAGCCTCTGACCTCCCGTCGCCGCGGATTCCGCCGTCTCCTCACCGCCTACGTCGCTCTGACGAAGCCGCGCGTGATCGAGCTCCTGCTGATCACGACCGTGCCGGTCATGTTCCTGGCCGAGGGCGGCGTGCCCGATCTGGGGCTCGTGGTGGCGACTCTCGTCGGCGGATCTCTCGCCGCAGGCTCGGCGAACGCGTTCAACATGTACCTCGACCGCGACATCGACCGCATCATGAACCGCACGCGCAAGCGGCCTCTCGTGACGGGCGAGCTCAGTGATCGCGAAGCGCTCGGCTTCGCGTGGATCATCGGCGTCGTCTCGATCGCGTGGCTGCTCCTGACGACCAACGCGCTCGCGGCAGGGCTCGCGCTCGCCGCGATCCTCTTCTACGTGTTCGTGTACACCCTCGTACTCAAGCGACGCACCGAGCAGAACATCGTGTGGGGCGGGATCGCGGGATGCTTCCCGGTCCTCATCGGCTGGAGCGCCGTGACGGGCTCACTCGACTGGGCGCCGCTCATCCTCTTCCTCGTCATCTTCCTGTGGACGCCCCCGCACTACTGGCCGCTCTCGATGAAGTACCGCGCCGACTACGCCTCCGTGGGCGTGCCGATGCTGTCGGTGGTGCGCGAGCAGGCCGTGGTGAGCATCCAGGTCGTCCTCTACGCCTGGGCCACCGTCGTCATGTCTCTCATGCTCATCCCGGTCGCGGGCATGGGCGCCCTCTACAGCGCGATGGCGGTCGTGGCCGGCGGCTGGTTCGTGGTCGAGAGCCACCGCCTGTACTCGCGGGCGTCAACCGGGCGGGAAGCCGCGCCGATGCGGGTGTTCCACGTGAGCAACACCTATCTGACGCTGCTCTTCGTCGGCGTCGCGATCGACCCGCTGCTGCCCTTCTGATCCGGCGCGCCCGCCTGCGACGCTGACCCCTCGCTCACCCGCAAGGTGAGGAGCACGTGCGTGAGTGCCGCGACGAGCACGCACGCGAGCACCATGTGCGCGCCCACGAGGAGTTCGGGCAGCCCGAGACGCGCTTGCGCGAGCCCGACGGCCATCTGCACCGCCTCGACAGCGAGGAGTCCGAGGACAGCGCGGCGCAGGGGAGCGTGACCGACGCGCACCGCGGCGACGAGCAGCAGAACGCTGAGCGCCGCGGTGATGTAGGCGGGCCAGGAGTGCACGTGCTGCCACACCGCGGGATCGAGGCCGTTGCGCGGCGTGTCGGCGTCGCCGGCGTGCGGACCCGAGCCCGTGACGACGATGCCGACGAGAACAGTCACCCAGACGCCGACGGCGGTCGCGTGTGCCAGGAGGCGCACGGGAGCCGGGACGGCGAAGCGAGAAGTGACGCGACCGCGATAGACGCGGTGCACCAGCACGGCGGCGAGGGCCACGAGCACGCTCGACACGACGAAGTGCAGGCCGACGATCCAGGAGTTCAAGCCCGTGAGCACCGTGATGCCGCCGATGATCGCCTGCGCGATGATGCCGAGACCCAGGGCAAGCGTGAGCCGCAGCAGCTCGGGGCGCTCGCGTCGCATCCGCACGACGAAGAGGAACGCCAGCAGGGCGATGACGATGAGGACGAAGGTCAGCAGTCGGTTGCCGAACTCGACGATGCCGTGGATGCCCATCTCGGGCGTCGCCACGAACGAGTCGGCCGTGCACCGGGGCCACGTGGGGCAGCCGAGGCCCGACCCGGTGAGGCGCACCGCGCCCCCCGTGCCGACGATGAGGATCTGCGAGACGAGCGACGCCCAGGCGACCACGCGCACTCGGCGGTCGATCGTGGTCGGGAACCATTGCCACAGCCGATTCACGGTCTGCTTCCTCCTCATTCCAGTGCGGGCCTGTAGGATCGCGGGAGCTCATCAATCAGTGACGATCGCGAGATTCGCGAGAACTGCAGCGCCCAGCCTCGAGTACGAGGTCAGTGTATGCGCGTTCATTGAGCAACAACCCGACGCCTGCGACGGAGAGCGCACACCGCACGATCAGGCGCAGGAATGCCCGAGGGCGATCTCGGGTTGGGTTCGGCAAAGGAGAGGAATCGCATGTCAGACGTGCTCATCGACCGACCCGAACTGGAGGGGCTCGGCCAGTACGAATTCGGCTGGGCCGACTCCGATACCGCGGGAGCGACCGCGCGCCGCGGCATCAACGCCGACGTCGTCACCGACATCTCGCGTCTCAAGAACGAGCCGGAGTGGATGCTCAAGAAGCGCCTGCGCGGCTACGAGATGTTCGGCAGGAAGCCGATGCCGCTGTGGGGCGCCGACCTCTCCGGCATCGACTTCGACAACATCAAGTACTTCGTGCGCTCGACCGAGAAGCAGGCGACGAGCTGGGAAGACCTGCCGGACGACATCAAGGAGACGTACGAGAAGCTCGGCATCCCGGAGGCGGAGCGTCAGCGCCTCGTCGCGGGTGTCGCCGCTCAGTACGAGTCGGAGGTCGTCTACCACCAGATCCGCGAGGACCTCGAGCAGCAGGGTGTCATCTTCATGGACACCGACACGGCGCTGCGGGAGCACCCCGAGTTCTTCGAGGAGCACTTCGGCACGGTCATCCCCGAGGGTGACAACAAGTTCGCCGCTCTCAACACGGCCGTCTGGTCGGGCGGATCGTTCGTCTACGTGCCGCCTGGCGTGCACGTCGACATCCCGCTGCAGGCCTACTTCCGCATCAACACGGAGAACATGGGTCAGTTCGAGCGCACGCTCATCATCGCCGACGAGGGCTCGTACGTGCACTACATCGAGGGCTGCACGGCGCCGATCTACAAGAGCGACTCGCTGCACTCCGCGGTCGTCGAGATCATCGTCAAGAAGAACGCCCGCGTGCGCTACACGACCATCCAGAACTGGTCGAACAACGTGTACAACCTCGTCACGAAGCGGGCTGTCGCCCACGAGGGTGCGACGATGGAGTGGATCGACGGCAACATCGGCTCCAAGGTGACGATGAAGTACCCCTCGATCTTCCTCATGGGAGAGCACGCGAAGGGCGAGACGCTCTCCGTCGCCTTCGCCGGCCCCGGCCAGCACCAGGATGCGGGCGCGAAGATGATCCACATGGCGCCGCACACGACGTCGTCGATCGTCTCGAAGTCGATCGCCCGTGGTGGCGGTCGCGCGGGCTACCGCGGCGAGGTGCGCGTCGATGCCACGGCTCACCACTCGGCCAACACCGTGCGCTGCGACGCCCTGCTCGTCGACACGATCTCGCGATCCGACACCTACCCGGCGATCGACATCCGCGTCGACGACGTGCAGCTCGGCCACGAGGCCACCGTCTCGCGCGTGAGCGAGGAGCAGCTGTTCTACCTCATGTCGCGCGGACTCGAGGAGGATGAGGCCATGGCCATGATCGTGCGCGGGTTCATCGAGCCCATCGCCCGCGAGCTGCCCATGGAGTACGCACTCGAACTCAACAAGCTCATCGAGATGAGCATGGAAGGATCCGTAGGCTAGATGAGTTCCGCCATCGACACCGATCGCGTCGTGCCCGGTGCCACTGAGCACGCGCACGGCCCCGGTTCACCCGTTCCCGTCCAGACACGCTCTGAGCGCTTCGCGTCGGCGCTGCACGACGACTTCCCCGAGGTCACGGGGCGCGAGCTCGAGTGGCGATTGACGCCCGTCGACTCTGCTCGCGACCTCATCGACGATGCCCTCGACGGCAGCCCGCTTCCCGTCGAGGTCACGGACGCCCCGGGCGTCACGAGCGAGTGGATCGCGCGCGATGACCCGCGTGTCGGGTCCGCGGGGCTCGCGGAAGAGCGTGCCGCCGCCAACGCGTGGGGCTCCTTCGAGAAGGCGCACGCGGTCACGCTCACCTCAGAGACCCCTGTCGAGGTGACCATTCGGCGCGCGAGCCCGGACGCCGCACCTCGAGCGGCCCACACTGTGATCACGGCGCGCCCCAACGCGCGCGGGCTCGTCATCATCGACAACTCGGGCCCCGCCCGGCTGTCGGAGAACGTCGAGATCGTCGTGGAGCAGGGCGCGCAGCTCACGGTCGTGAGCCTGCAGGAGTGGGACGACGAGGCCGTGCACCTCTCCAGCCAGTTCGCGCGTGTCGACCGCGACGCGAGCCTCAAGCACGTCGTCGTCTCCCTCGGCGGTGCGCTCGTGCGGGTGAACCCGTCGGCACGACTCGCGGGGGAGGGCGCTCACGGCGAGCTGCTCGGGCTCTACTTCGCCGACGCAGGGCAGCACCTCGAGCAGCGCGTCTTCGTGCACCACGTCGCGCCGCACACCGTGAGCCGCGTCAACTACAAGGGCGCTCTCAACGGCGCCAAGGCGCGCACCGTCTGGGTCGGTGACGTGCTGATCGGTCGCGATGCGACCGGCACCGACTCCTACGAGCAGAACCGCAACCTCGTCCTGAGCGATGGCACGCGCGCCGACTCGATCCCGAACCTCGAGATCGAGACCGGCGATATCGCCGGAGCTGGCCACGCGAGCGCCACCGGCCGATTCGACGACGAGCAGCTCTTCTATCTGCGCTCCCGCGGTGTGCCGGAACCCGAGGCGCGCCGTCTCGTCGTGCACGGCTTCCTCGTCGAGGTCGTGCAGAAGATCGGCAACGCCGCCCTCCAGGAGCGCCTGCTCGCGGCCATCGAGGCAGAGCTCGCCCAGATCGAGGTGATCTAGTCGTGGCCGCTACTCGTGTCTGCTCCGATGCCGAGCTCGCGCCCGCGACAGCGATGCGCGTCGTGATCGAGGGCACTCCCATCGCGGTGGTCAAGGACTCCTCGGGCGCCGTCCACGCGCTGGGCGACACCTGCACGCACGGCGAGATCTCGCTCTCCGAGGGCTTCGTCGAGGACGAGGCCATCGAGTGCTGGGCCCACGGGTCGAAGTTCGATCTCGCGAGCGGCGCTCCCCGCAACTTCCCGGCCTACGAGCCGGTGCCCGTCTACGCCGTCACGATCACCGACGGCGACATCTTCGTCGACCCGACACCCAAGCCGTAAAGGACTGTCAGACCATGACTTCTCTCATCATCCGCGACCTCCACGTGAGCATCGAGACCGACCAGGGCACGACGCCGATCCTCCGCGGCGTCGACCTCACGATCAACTCGGGCGAGATCCACGCCATCATGGGCCCCAACGGCTCCGGCAAGTCGACTCTCGCCTACACGATCGCTGGCCACCCGCGCTACACCGTCGACTCGGGGTCGATCACCCTCGACGGCGAGGATGTGCTCGCGATGAGCGTCGACGAGCGCGCCAAGGCCGGGCTCTTCCTCGCCATGCAGTACCCGGTTGAGATTCCCGGCGTCACCGTCTCAAACTTCCTCCGCACCGCGAAGACCGCTCTTGACGGCCAGGCCCCGCCGCTGCGGTCGTGGGTCAAGGACCTCAAGACGTCGATGGAAGCTCTGCGCATGGACGCGGGCTTCACGGAGCGCAACGTCAACGAGGGCTTCTCGGGCGGCGAGAAGAAGCGCCACGAGATCGTGCAGCTCGAGCTGCTGAAGCCCAAGATCGCGGTGCTCGACGAGACCGACAGCGGGCTCGACGTCGACGCGCTCAAGATCGTCTCCGAGGGCGTCAACCGCGTCAAGGACAACACCGATCTCGGGGTGCTCCTCATCACGCACTACACGCGCATCCTGCGCTACATCACGCCCGACTTCGTGCACGTCTTCGTCGAGGGCCGCATCGCCGAGCAGGGTGGCGCCGAACTGGCAGAGCGCTTGGAGAACGAGGGCTACGATCGCTACACCGCGGGCGCCCCCGTACACTGATCGCCATGCCCACTGCACTCGAACCGAAGCTCTTCGACGAGGTCGAGGAGGGGCTCAAGGATGTCGTCGACCCCGAGCTGGGGGTCAACATCGTCGACCTGGGCCTCGTCTACGACCTCGCCTGGGATGAGGAGTCTGACGCCCTCATCATCTCGATGACTCTCACGAGCGCGGGATGCCCGCTCACGGACGTCATCGAGGAGTCGATCGCGAACTCGCTCGACGGCATCGTCGAGCAGTTCCGCATCAACTGGGTCTGGATGCCCCCGTGGGGCCCGGAGCGGATAACCGACGACGGCCGCGACATGATGAGAGCGTTGGGCTTCAGTATCTGAGAGCCCAGTGGGCTCTCAGTGACCAACGCTCCGCCGACAGGCGGTTGGGCTTCAGCATCTGAGAGCCCAGTGGGCTCTCAGTGCCCAACGCTCCGCCGACAGGCGGCTCGGATTCAGCATTTGACGGTCCAGTGGACCGTCAATTCCGAGCGCTCCGCCGACAGGCGGTGGGGCTTCAGCATCTGAGCCCCGCGCGAACTACTCGGCCGTTCGCTCGCGCTTCTCGGCCGCACGCCAGAGCAGCGGCATGAGCGCTGCGGCGATAGCCGCCTTGATCACTCCGCCGATGATGAAGGGCAGGAAGCCCGAGGCGAGAACCGCGCCAACGTCGTTCGGCAGGCCGAGCTGGCCGAGGGAGAGGGCGAGCCACGGAAGCCCGATCGCGAAGACGACGATCGACCCGCCGATGAAGGTCACGAAGGGCTTGAACCACCCGCGGTCCCACTGGCGCTCAGCAGCCCAGCCGACGATCGCGGCGGAAGCGATGAAGCCGAGGATGTACCCGCCGGTGGGGCCCAGGAGCACCGTCCAGCCGGATGCCGCGTCACTGTAGATGGGCAGGCCGAGTCCGCCGAGGAGGGCGTAGAGCGACAACGAGGCGGCTCCGCGCGCGGCACCGAGGGATGCCCCGACGAGCAGGACGGCGAGGGTCTGGCCCGTGACGGGTACCGGCCACAGCGGAATCGCGACCTGCGCGAGGATCGCGACGAGCGCGGTACCGGCGACGACGAGGGCGGCGTCCGTCGCGAGGCTGCGGCTCACGACGCGGTCGACGAGGGTGGGGCGAGGCAGGGCGGGGGAGGCGATCGTCACAGTGGTCTTCCTCACACAGGGTCAAGGGTCGGGACACGGCTAGACTATCGGGCTGGCCCCCGTGCGCCGGGTCCACCGAATCCCACCAAAGAACAGGACGTTTGCTGTGCTCGCTGTGCAAGACCTCGAGATCCGGGTCGGTGCGCGCCTGCTCATGGCGGATGTCTCCTTCCGGGTCGACAAGGGCGACAAGGTCGGCCTCGTGGGGCGCAACGGCGCCGGCAAGACGACGATGACGCGCGCCCTCGCGGGGGAGGGCCAGCCCACTGGTGGCACGATCACGCGCACGGGCGAGATCGGCTACCTACCGCAGGACCCTCGCGCGGGCGACCCCGAGCAGCTGGCCAGAACCCGCATCCTGGATGCCCGGGGACTCGGCTCGATCGTCCTCGAGCTGCAGCAGGCCGGGGTCGAGATGGGCAGCGACGACCCCGCCGTCGCCGAGAAGGCCATGGCCCGCTACAGCCGTCTGACCGACCGCTTCCAGTCGCTCGGTGGCTACTCGGCCGAGGCGGAGGCTGCGGCGATCGCGAGCAACCTCAACCTGCCCGACCGCATTCTCGGCCAGCCGTTGAGCACGCTGTCGGGCGGTCAGCGGCGCCGCATCGAGCTGGCCCGCATCCTCTTCAGCGACGCCGAGACGATGATCCTCGACGAGCCGACCAACCACCTCGATGCCGACTCGGTCGTGTGGCTGCGGGAGTTCCTCAAGGCCTACCAGGGCGGCTTCATCGTCATCAGCCACGATGTGGCGCTCGTGGAGGAGACCGTCAACCGCGTCTTCTACCTCGACGGCAACCGCCAGGTCATCGACATCTACAACATGGGCTGGAAGCACTACCTGCGTCAGCGCGAAGCGGACGCTGAGCGTCGCAAGAAGGAGCGCGCCAACGTCGAGAAGAAGGCGACGGCGCTGCAGCTGCAGGCGGCGCGCTTCGGGGCGAAGGCGTCCAAGGCGGCCTCCGCGCACCAGATGGTCGCGCGTGCCGAGCGCATGCTGTCCGGCCTCGATGAGGTGCGCGCTGTCGACCGCGTCGCCAAGCTCCGGTTCCCCGACCCCGCACCGGTCGGCAAGACGCCCCTGCAGGCGCACAACCTCTCGAAGAGCTACGGCTCGCTCGAGATCTTCACCTCCGTCGACCTCGCGATCGACCGCGGATCGAAAGTGGTCATCCTCGGCCTCAACGGCGCGGGCAAGACCACCCTCCTGCGCATCCTCGCGGGCGTCGACGAGCCCGACACGGGCGTGCTCGAGCCCGGTCACGGACTGCGCATCGGCTACTACGCGCAGGAGCACGAGACCCTCGACACCCGCCGCAGCGTGCTCGAGAACATGATGAGCTCCTCCGACGCCATCACCGAGCGCGAGGCCCGCAGCGTGCTCGGCTCCTTCCTCTTCGTCGGCGACGACGTGCAGAAGCCGGCCGGAGTGCTCTCGGGCGGCGAGAAGACGAGGCTATCGCTCGCGACGCTCGTCGTATCGAAGGCGAACCTCCTGCTGCTCGACGAGCCGACCAACAACCTCGACCCCGCGAGCCGCGAGGAGATCCTGGGTGCCCTGGCCGCCTACTCGGGCTCGGTCGTGCTCGTGAGCCACGACGAGGGCGCTGTCGAGGCGCTCAACCCCGAGCGCGTGCTCATCATGCCCGACGGTGTCGAGGACCTCTGGACGAAGGACTACGCCGAGCTCATCGCGCTCGCCTGACCCGCCGCTGCTGCCCTGGCCGCCGCGACGGGTGCGGCCGCGTCAGCGCCGTTCGTCGAGCAGAGCATCCTCTTCATCGGCGTCGCTCGGGCCACGCCGCGACGGTGCCGCCTCGATGCCGCGCAGCCCGCGCCACTCCTGACGCAGGGCCCAGCCGTAGCCCACGAAGCCGAGGAGTGCGAAGAGGTACCACTGGAAGGTGTAGCTCAGGTGCGGGCCCTCGTCCGCCACGGGCCGTGTCGCCGCGACCGGCCGCTCGACCGTCGCCGGGTCCTCCTCCGCGAGCAGCCCGTACGCGCCCGTGATGACCTCGCCCTGGTCGACCTCCTGCGCGATCGTGGGCAGGTGGATCGTCGCCACCTGCCCCTCGGGCGCACCGCGGCCGGGCAGGGTCGGCTCGCCGGGCTTGAGACGGGCGATCACCTCGACGCGGCCCCGAGGTGGAGCCGGCACCGCGTCGGGGGAGTCCTGCTGCGAGCCCGTCGGCAGCCACCCGCGATCGACGATGAGAACCCTGCCGTCCTCGAGCGCGAACGGGGTGAGAACCTCGAAGCCCGGCCTGCCGGCGAAGGGACGATTGCGCACGAGCAGCTGATCGTCGAGCAGGTACTCGCCCTCGACGACGACGGGCGTCCACTCCCGCTCGGGGTCGAGCGGCGCGCCGCCCGGGAGCACCTCGGTCAGCGGCACGGGAGCCGCATCCCAGTTCTCGGCGACGACGCGAATATCGGCGACGGCGTCGAGACGGCGAGCCCACTGCCACTGAGCGAGCGCGACGCACACGACGGCGAAGAGCGCTGTGAAGGCGAGCCACCCCAGCCAGCGTCGGCTCGCCGCGAGGCTTAGGATGCTCACGGGCCTATTCTTCCTGATCGCGCGGACCGTCCCGGTCGGGAAGGCTCTCCACGACAGTGCCGGCCGGTGTGAGCGTCACCGGGAAGCCGCGTGCGTCGACGTAGTCGTACAGGTAGTCGCGGTGCTCATCGCACGCGAGCCACACCTTCACGCGGTCGAGGCCGTGAATGCGCGGGTTGCGCCAGTTCACCGCCCACTCCGCCGCCGCACGGCACCCGCTGCGGGAGCACCGCGTGCCGGAGATCGCACCGGGCAGATCGATCACGCCGCGTCACCCTGCGGGATCACGCGCACGATGGAACCGGGGCGCTCGACGTCGCGCCCTCGCGGCGACGCGACCGTGTTGGCCGCGACGACGGCGATGTACGGCAGGATCACGGCGCCCGCAGCGGGCAGGAGCATCCACCAGCCGGGCACGACGAAGCACGCTGCGATGCACAGCATGCGCACGCCCATGGCGATCGAGTACTTGATCATGCGGTCGCGCCGCTCGTCGTCGGGGGACTCCGGCAGGCTCGTGATCGCGGCGGATGCGGGCTTCATGGTGAGGCGATCGTACCCCGCGGGCCTGCGCATATGCTTGATGCCCATGACCACCCAGCGCACCGTTCTCGTGACCGGCGGCAATCGCGGCATCGGCTTCGCGATCGCCGAGGAATTCCTCGCCCAGGGCCACCGCGTGGCCGTGACAGCACGCTCAGGCTCCGGACCGGAAGGGGCCCTCACGGTCACGGCCGATGTGACGGCTTCCGCCTCGCTCGACGCCGCGTTCACGGCGGTCGAGACCGAGCTCGGGCCCGTCGAGGTGGTCGTCGCGAACGCCGGCATCACGCGCGACACGCTCCTGATGCGCATGTCGGAGGACGACTTCACGGACGTGATCGACACGAACCTCACGGGCGCGTTCCGCACGGTCAAGCGCGCATCGAAGGGGATGCTCAAGGCGCGTTTCGGCCGCGTCATCCTCATCTCGAGCGTCGTCGGACTGCTCGGCTCCGCGGGTCAGGTCAACTACAGCGCGTCGAAGTCGGCTCTCGTCGGCTTCGCGCGCTCGCTCACGCGCGAGCTCGGGGGTCGTGGCATCACGGCGAACGTCGTCGCCCCGGGCTTCATCGAGACCGACATGACTGCTGCCCTTCCCGAGGACCAGCAGGCCACCTACCGCGCGAGCATCCCCGCTGGGCGCTTCGCGACCCCGCAGGAGGTCGCGCGCGTCGTCACGTGGCTCGCCGGCGACGACGCCGCCTACATCAGCGGCGCCGTGATCCCCGTCGACGGCGGCCTCGGCATGGGGCACTGACCCGCGCAGGCCGACTAGCTGCGCAGGCCCAGCACCGCAAGCACCGCGGAGAGATCGCGCTCAGGCACGCACACGCTCGCGGTCGCGCACACGACGGGCTTCGCATCGAACGCGATCGAGAGCCCCGCGACGCGCATCATCTCGAGGTCGTTGGCACCATCACCGACGACGATCGTGCGCTCGAGCGGCAGCCCGTGCGCCGTCGCCCACTCGCGCACGGCATCGGCCTTCGCCGCGGCATCCACGACCGGCCCATCGGTCGTGCCGGTCAGCACGCCCGCGGCGACGCCGAGCCTGTTGGCGCGATGGTGGTCGAGCCCGAGCGAGGCGGCGAGAGGATCCAGCAGCTCGTGGAACCCGCCGGAGACGACGCCGATCACCCCGCCGCCGGCGTGCACGCCGTCGACGAGATCGAGAGCGCCGGACGTGAGATGGATGCTCGGGGCCAGCTCGGCGAACACCGCACTGCTGAGACCCGCGAGCGTCGCGACGCGCTCGCGGAGCGACTCGGCGAAGTCGAGCTCGCCGGCCATCGCGCGCGCCGTGACCGCGGCCACGAGATCGCCGGAGCCCGCTTCTCGTGCGAGCAGCTCGATCGCCTCCTCCTCGATGAGGGTCGAGTCGACATCGAGGACGACGAGGAATCGCGCCATGGGGTGGGAGGGCTCCTTCTCGACTCCAGCGGAGAGCGGCCGGTTCAGGCCTCGACGACCGTGCCCTTGCCGACCACGGTGATGCCCGTCTCGGTGACGGTGAAGCCGCGAGCGCGGTCGGCGTCGTGGTCGACACCGACCTGCGCGCCGGGTGCCACGACGACGTCCTTGTCGAGAATAGCGCGCCGCACGGTCGCTCCTGCGCCGATCGTCGTGCGCTCGAACACGACGGCATCCGTGATGCTCGCGGACTCCACGACCACCCACGGGCCGAGCACGGAGCGCTCGATGTGGCTGCCCGAGATGACCGAGCCGAGCGACACGATCGAGTCGATGACGTCTCCGTTGCGACCTTCCGCGTCGCGCACGAACTTCGCGGGAGGGGAGTTGAGCTGCTGGGAGTAGATCGGCCAGTCGGCGTTGTAGAGGTTGAAGATCGGCAGGGCGGAGATGAGGTCCTGATGGGCCTCGAAGAACGACTCGATCGTTCCCACGTCACGCCAGTAGTCACGGTCGCGATCCGTCGAGCCCGGCACGACGTTGCGCTTCATGTCGTAGACGAAGGCCTCGCCCTTGCGCACGAAGTCGGGCACGATGTCACCGCCCATGTCGTGGTTCGACTCCGCGTTGTCGCTGTCGCGCACGACGGCGTCCATGAGCACATCGGCGTCGAAGACGTAGTTGCCCATCGAGGCGAGCACCTCGTGCGGTGCATCCGCGAGCCCCACGGGATTCTGGGGCTTCTCGTGGAAGGCGGCGATGCGCTGCGGGTTGGCAGGGTCGGTCTCGATGACGCCGAACTGGTCGGCGAGCGCGATCGGCTGACGGATTCCGGCGACGGACACACCGGCCGAGTTCTCGATGTGGGCCTCGATCATGGGGCGGAAGTCCATGCGGTAGACGTGGTCGGCTCCGACGACCACGACGATGTCGGGCTTCTCGTCGCGGATGAGGTTGAGGCTCTGGTAGATGGCATCGGCTGAGCCAGAGAACCACCGCTTGCCCAGGCGCTGCTGGGCGGGCACGGACGCGACGTAGGCGTTGAGCATGCCCGTGAGCCGCCAGGTCTGGGAGATGTGACGGTCGAGGGAGTGGCTCTTGTACTGCGTGAGCACGACGACCTGGCGCAGGCCGGAGTTGATGAGGTTGGAGAGCGCGAAGTCGATGAGCCGATAGCCGCCCGCGAAGGGCACCGCGGGCTTCGCTCGATCCTCCGTGAGGGGCATGAGGCGCTTCCCCTCGCCACCGGCGAGCACGATTCCAAAGACTTTCGGTGACGGCATAGACCCACAGTAGGCGAGCGTGGGGTGCGGGGCCAGAGGCACCGCTGTACTACCGTCGAGTCATGCGCGTCGACATCGTGACCAGGGAGTACCCACCGGAGGTCTACGGCGGGGCGGGTGTGCACGTGACCGAGCTCGTCCACGCCCTGCGCCGTCAGCTCGACGTGCGCGTGCGGTGTTTCGGCGCCCCGCGCGACGAGGAGGGCACCCAGTCGTACCTCGTGCCGGGCTCCCTGACCTCCGCGAATCCTGCGCTCGCGACGCTCGGCGTCGATCTGGCGATCGCGGAGGACGTCGCGGGCGCCGACCTCGTGCACTCGCACACCTGGTATGCGAACGCAGCGGGGGAGCTGGCGCAGATGCTCCATGGCATCCCGCACGTCGTCACGGCGCACAGCCTCGAGCCGCTGCGTCCCTGGAAGGCCGAGCAACTCGGCGGCGGCTACACCATCTCGCGATGGATCGAGCAAGGGGCCTTCGAGACGGCCGACGCCGTCGTCGCCGTGAGCGACGGGATGCGCCGCGACATACTACGCTGCTACCCGGGACTCGACGAGTCGCGGGTCTCGGTCATCCACAACGGTATCGATCTCGACCGGTGGCGCCGCGTCGACGATCCGGAGGCCGTGCGCGCCCTCGGCATCGATCCCGACCGACCCTCCGTCGTCTTCGTGGGCCGCATCACCCGGCAGAAGGGGCTTCCCTACCTGCTCGCCGCGGCACGCCGGCTCCCACCCGAGGTGCAGCTCATCCTGTGCGCTGGCGCTCCGGACACCCCGCAGATCCTGGAGGAGGTCCGGGCAGGGGTCGCGTCCCTGCAGGAGGAGCGCTCGGGTGTCGTGTGGATCGACCAGATGCTGGGCATCCACGACCTCTCCGCCGTGCTCTCAAGCGCCACGACCTTCGTCTGCCCGAGCGTCTACGAGCCCCTCGGCATCGTGAATCTCGAGGCCATGGCCTGCGGCGCGCCCGTCGTGGGCACCGCCACGGGAGGCATTCCCGAGGTGGTCGATGACGGCGTGACCGGCAGGCTCGTGCCGATCGACCAGGTGAACGATGGCTCGGGCACGCCCCTGGACCCCGAGCGCTTCATCGCCGATCTCGCCGCCGTCCTCACCGAGGTCGTGAGCGATCCCTCCGCCGCTGCCGCGATGGGCGCTGCCGGCCGGGATCGCGCCGAGAAGGAGTTCTCCTGGTCGAGCATCGCCGAGCGCACGAGCGCGCTCTACCGCAGCCTCGCGCACTAGTCCCCGTGCTCTACGCTGGAGACATCATGGCTGGCGTTCTGCACTTCGACGATGTCTCTCTCACGCGCGACGGCTCGGCGATCCTCTCCGACATCACGTGGCAGGTCGGCTCCGAGCAGCGCTGGGTCGTGCTCGGGCCCAACGGTGCCGGCAAGACGACCCTCCTGCAGCTCGCCTCCTCACTCCTGCACCCCTCGAGCGGCAGCGCGACCGTGCTCGACGAACGACTCGGGTCGAGCGACGTGTTCGAGCTGCGGCCGCGCATCGGCTTCGCCTCCACCGCGCTCGCGCGGCGCATCCCGCAGGACGAGCGCGTGCTCGATGTCGTCATGACGAGCGCGCATGCCGTCACGGGGCGATGGAACGAGAGCTACGACGACGTCGACGTTCGGCGCGCTCAGCGCGTGCTGCGCGAATGGCGCCTCGACTCGTTCGAGGACCGTCGCTTCGGCAGCCTCAGCGATGGTGAGCAGAAGCGCGTGCAGATCGCGCGCGCGATCATGACCGACCCCGAGCTGCTGCTGCTCGACGAGCCGGCCGCGAGCCTCGACCTCGGTGCTCGCGAAGAGCTGCTGCAGCTCCTCGGCGCCTATGCCTCCTCGACGGAGTCGCCCGCGATGGTCATGGTCACCCACCACGTGGAGGAGATCCCCGCGGGGTTCACCCACGCGCTCCTCCTCACCGACGGCAGGATCACGGCGAGCGGCCCGCTCGCGGAGGTCATCACGAGCTCGGCGCTCACGAGCGCATTCGGCCTCGACCTCGTCGTGCAGCGCGACGGCGATCGCTTCACCGCGCGCGCCGCGTAGCGCCCTCGCTCGCTCCTGCTCTGCTATCGTTGACCCTTGGCTCTGCCGCTGGCGCGGCGCCACCGAGACCCCTGTCTCACCCCAGACCTGCAGCACCTCGACCTCGAATGAACACAAGGACAACGAGCATGAAGACTGACATCCACCCCGAGTACGCGCCGGTGGTCTTCCGCGACCTGGCGTCGGGCGAGACCTTCCTGACCCGCTCCACGGTCAGCAGCGAGAAGACGATCGAGCTCGACGGCGAGACCTACCCCGTCATCGACGTCGAGATCTCCTCCGCGTCGCACCCGTTCTACACGGGCAAGCAGCGCATCCTCGACAGCGCCGGCCGCGTCGAGAAGTTCAACCAGCGCTTCAAGGGCTTCGGCAACTAGCCTCGGCACACCAGTTGCACGAAGGGTCCCGTCGACAGACGGGACCCTTCGTCGTTGCAGGGGCACTGGGTGCGCGATCGCACCCCCGGCTTACGACAGACGGACGGGCCACCCGCGGTCGGCCGTGAAGTGCTGGTCGCGCTGCGTGCGCATGTAGTCCTCGAAGCTGTCGGCCTGGGTGTCGTGCCACGCGATCTGGGTGGCGTGCAGCCCCTCGAGCGTGTCGGGCATGGCAGCGGAGTGCTGCGCGACGATCGCGCGGGCCACGTGGCCTGCCGCGATCGCGTCGATACTCGCGTCGTGCGCACCGTCGAGAAGCACGCCGTAGTGGGCGCACGCGGCCTCGAGAGTGCGCTTGCCGCGTCGGTAGCGGTCCACCGCCTTGTCGATCACGAGGGGATCGATGACGGGGGCGGGGGCGACGAGCGGCTCGAGGCCGTGCCGCACAGCCTCGTGAGCGAGGAGCGTCAAGTCGTACGGCGCGTTGTAGACGACGAGGGGGAGCCCACGGTCGAGCACCGAGCGCAGCTCGACCAGCACCTCGGCGACGACCTCCGAGGCAGGGCGCCCCTCGGCGCGTGCCCGTTCGGTCGTGATGCCGTGGACGGCGGCGGCCCCCTCCGGTATCTCGATGCCGGGGTCGGCCATCCATGACCGCGAGGAGACGACGGCTCCCGCGGTGTCGAGCACCCCGACGTACGCCGTCACGATGCGCGACGTGCGCACGTCGACGCCCGTCGTCTCGAGGTCGAACACGGCGAGGTCGCGCAGCAGATCGGTCACGCGGCAAGCCTAGGCGGGGGCTGCGACACTCCGTTCGCCGACATGCAGCCAGTAGAAGTTCTGACTGCCGAGGGTGAGCGTGAGCCGCCCGTCCTCCCCGATCGTGGGGAAGGCGGAGCCGCCGAAGAGGTCGGAGAGCGCACGACCCTCGAACCCGGGCAGATCGACCGTCACGGAGACGGGATTGTGGGCGAACGAGAAGACGCACAGGATGCGCTCGGCGGGATCGCCGAGCTGGCTGCCGGAGCCTTCGTACTCTCGCACGAACGCGAGCACGGACTCGTGATCGGTCTCGAGCACGCGCATCGTGCCCAGACCGAAGGTCGGGTGGGCCTTGCGAACGTGGATGACGTTGCGGATCCAGTGCAGGAGCGATCGCGGCTGGGCGAGCATGCTCTCGACGTTGATCTGGTTGTAGTGGTAGACGAGCGACTGCACGACGGGGAGGTAGAGCTTGCCTGGATCGGCGTGCGAGAAGCCCGCATTGCGGTCGGGCGTCCACTGCATGGGCGTGCGCGAGCTGTCGCGGTCGGGGAGCCAGATGTTGTCGCCCATGCCGATCTCGTCTCCGTAGTACAGGAACGGGCTGCCGGGAAGGGCGAAGAGGAGCGCGTGCGCGAGCTCCAGCTCGGCCCGCGAGTTGTCGAGCAGGGGAGCCAGGCGACGGCGAATACCGATGTTGGCGCGCATCCGGGGGTCGTATGCGTACCAGCCGTACATGGCCTGCCGATACTCCTCGCTCACCATCTCGAGGGTGAGCTCGTCGTGATTGCGCAGGAAGACGCCCCAGGCGCTGCCGGGAGGCGCTGCGGTCTCCTCGCCGAGCTGACGCTGCAGCTCGGTCGCCTGCTGCGAGCGCAGCGCGTAGAAGATACGGGGCATGACCGGGAAGTCGAAGGCCATGTGGCACTCCGGCTCCTCTGCGGTGCCGAAGAACTCGGCCACCTCCGTGGGCCACTGGTTCGCCTCGGCGATGAGGACGCGGCCCGGGTACTCGGTGTCGACCATCGTGCGCAGCTTCTTGACGAAGTCGTGCGTGGCCGGCTCGCCCTCGCCGTTGCCCCCGTCAGTCTCGTAGAGGTAGGGGATGGCGTCGAGGCGGAAACCGTCGACCCCCAGATCCGCCCAGAAACGGAGCACGTCGAAGATCTCCTCGTGCACCTTCGGGTTCTCGAAGTTGAGGTCGGGCTGGTGCGAGAAGAAGCGGTGGAAGTAGAACTGTCGGCGCTCGGCGTCGAATGCCCAGTTCGACTCTTCCGTGTCGACGAAGATGATGCGGATGTCCTCGTACTTCTCGTCGGTGTCGCTCCACACGTAGTAGTCGCCGTACGGCCCCTCGGGGTCCTCTCGAGAGGCGATGAACCACGGATGCTGGTCGGAGGTGTGGTTGATGACGAGGTCGATGACGATGCGCATGTTGCGCTCGTGGGCCTTGGTGACGAGCTCGCGGAACTCGTCGATCGTGCCGAACTCGGGCAGCACCGCGGTGTAGTCGCTCACGTCATAGCCGCCGTCGCGCAACGGCGACTGGAAGAACGGCGGCAGCCACAGCGCGTCGACGCCGAGCCACTGCAGATAGTCGAGCTTGGAGATGAGGCCGGCGAGGTCGCCCGTGCCGTCGCCGTTGCCGTCGACGAAGGAGCGCACCATGACCTCGTAGAACACGCTCCGGCGATGCCAGTTCGGGTCGAGGGTCAGGCCGGGAAGGGTGATCGGTGCAGTGAAGTTCACAACGCTCCTCGGCGCCGGGGGCGGACAGTGATCACCACTGTAGACCGCGTCGACAACCGGTTCCACATGCCAGGCCGACCTAGACTGATCGGGATGTCCGCCCCGTCTCCCTACGCCGCCTCGCTCGCGCGCATTCCCCGCCGCGATCGCGCGCTCGACGTGCTCGGTTCGCGCACGCACCTCGTCGAGTACGGCCCCGCCGAGGCGCAGCGCACGCTCGTGCTCGTCCACGGTTTCCGCGGCGACCACCACGGCTTGGAGCCGGTCATCGCGCATCTGCCCGAGTTCCGCATCCTCTCGCCCGATCTGCCCGGCTTCGGCCTTTCGGCGCCGCTCGAGGGCCGAGCGCACGACATCGCCTCCTACGCCGCCTGGCTCGACGCGCTCCTGGAGGAACTGGGAATCCGCGGTGAAGCGGTCGTCCTCGGCCATTCGTTCGGGTCGATCGTCGCGAGCGCCGCGGTCGCGAGCGGCACTCCCACGCCCCACCTCGTTCTCGTGAACCCGATCGGCGCACCAGCCCTCTCCGGCCCTCGGGGAGTGCTCACGAGGCTCGCCGTGGCCTTCTACCGCGCGGGCGCCGCCCTGCCCAGCCGCCTCGGCTTCGCCGTCCTCCGCAGCAGAGCCGTGACGCGCATCATGAGCGTGACGATGGCGAAGACGCGCGATCGCGCTCTGCGCCGCTGGATCCACTCTGAGCACGACCGCTATTTCTCGGGCTTCGCCACGCGTGACATGCTGCTCGAGGCCTTCCGCGCCTCGGTCTCGCACGACGTCTCCGAGTTCGCGGCCGACATCGCATCGCCCACCCTCCTCATCGCCGCCGTCGACGATGACATCACGCCGATCACGCGCCAGCGCGAGCTCGTCGCGCTGTTTCCCGACGCCCGCCTCGTGGAGATTCCCGATGTCGGCCACCTCATCCACTACGAGACGCCCGAGGCCGCCGCCTCGGCGATCCGCGAGTTCCTCGCGTGAAGATCGTCGTCGACTGCCGATACGTGCGCTTCCCGCGCCACGACGGCATCAGCCGGTTCACAGCCGGCATCGTGGATGCTCTGCGCCCGCTCCTGCGCGACTCGGAGTCACTCGACCTGCTCATCAGCGATGAGCGTCAACTCGCGATGCTGCCCGAGGGTCTTCCCTGGCATCGCGTGAGCGGGCCGACGAGTGCCCGGGAGCCTCTCGTCGCCCGTCAGGTGAACCGCCTCGAGCCCGACGTGGTGTTCTCGCCCATGCAGACGATGGGCGCGCTCGGCCGCCGCTACCCGCTCGTGCTGACCCTGCACGACCTCATCTACTACGCGCACCCCACACCGCCGCGTGATCTGCCGTGGCCCGTGCGGCTGGGCTGGCGCCTGTACCACCTGGCGTGGTGGCCGCAGCGACTGCTGCTGAACCGCGCGGACGCCGTCGTGACCGTGAGCGAGACGACGCGTGCGCTCATGCTCGAGCACCGCCTCACGCGGCGCGCGATCACCGTCGTGCCGAACGCGGCCGAGCGCCCCGCGGGCGTCAAGCCGCGCATCCGCCCCGAGGGCATCGAGCTCGTCTACATGGGCTCGTTCATGCCGTACAAGGGTGTCGAGACGCTCGTGGCGGCGCTGCACCTCCTCCCGGGAGCGCGGCTGCACCTGCTGAGCCGCATCCGCCCCGGCGACCGCGCGCGCCTCGAGGCGGCCGCCCCTGCGGGAGCGCTCGTCGTCCACGACGGCGTCAGCGACGAGGAGTACGCGGACCTGCTCGACCGGGCCGCGGCACTCGTGAGCGCCTCCCGCGACGAGGGTTTCGGCATCCCGCTCGTCGAGGCGATGGGGCGCGGCACGCCCGTCGTCGTGAGCGACATCCCGATCTTCCGCGAGATCGGCGGCGAGACCGCGCTGTATGCGGCGGTCGGGGATGCTCAGGCCGTCGCCGCCCGCATCACCGAGCTGCTCGAGCCGGGGGAGTGGGAGCGCCGCTCCGCCGCCGCACCCGCCGAGGCTGCACGCTTCGACTGGGGCCGATCGGCGGCCGTGCTGATCGAACTGCTGCGCGCGCAGGCCGCTCGTGGTCGCGAGTCCTGAGCGCTCAGCGCGTGCCGATCGCGGCGAGGAGGCCGCCGGACCAGTCGACGAGCTGCTGAGGCGCGGCCGGGAACACGTCGTTCGCACTGCCCGCGGCCGACCACACGGTCGAGTAGCGCAGAAGGTCGCGGTCGACGACCGTGCGCACGGGCGCCGGGTGCCCGATCGGGGGCACTCCTCCGATGGAGTAGCCCGTGGCGCGCTTGACGGTCGCCGCATCCGCCTTCTCGATGCGCGCTCCCAGTACCACTCCGAGTGCCGCGAGGTCTGCCCGATTGTCCCCAGACACGAGAGCGAGCACGGGTTCGTCGTCGGCGAGGAAGACGAGCGACTTCACGATCGCGCCGACCTCGCAGCCCACGGCAGCCGCAGCGTCGGCGGCCGTGTGGGTCGAGTCGGGCATCCGCTGCGGTGCCAGGCCCAGGTGGGCGGTCGCCGCGGCGAAGCGCTCCGCACCCGACGCGGCCATCAGGAGGCGCTCCGAGCGTCGTCCTCCCGATGGGCGAGCGGGTTCTGGTCGAGGAAGTCCTCCGCGAAGGGGAAGATCGACTGCTCGTCGAGCGGATCGTCGAAGCGCACGAGCTCGAGACCGGCGTCGGCGTGCAGGAACGAGTGCACCGAACCGTTGGTGATCGGCTCGCGATGACGGCCAGGCGCGACCGCTTCCAGCACGCTGCGGATCACACCGCCATGCGCGACGACGATGATCGACTCGCCCGGATGCTCGGCCGCGAGCCGGTGCAGCGCGGCGACGATGCGCTCGCCCACCGCCTCGCGCGACTCGCGCCCCGGCACCTGGACACCCTCGGGAAAGCGCTCGTCGAGCTCGGCACCCGTGAGTCCCTCGGCCTCGCCGTAGTTGCGCTCGACGAAGGCGCCATCGAGCTCGGGATCGGCGAGCCCCGCCTCCTCGGCGATGAGCCGTGCCGTCTCGGCGGCCCGCACGAGCGGCGAGGCGACGATGCGGCTCCAGGCTCGGCCCGCGACCACACGGCCCGCGGCCCGTGCCTGCTCGCGCCCCGTGTCATTGAGGGGGATGTCGGTGGATCCCTGAATGCGCCGAGCGCGGTTCCAGTCGGTCTCGCCGTGGCGCACGAGCGCGAACGCAGTCACGCAACTCCCTCCGCCGGTCGGCGAAGGTCGCGCGCACCGGTCAGGCCCGCAGAGCCTCGCGCAGAGCGGCGAGCGTCTCGGTCGTGCCCGCTTCGATCTTAACCGCTGCCCGAGCGTCCGCCTTGGTCTCGCCGCGGTTCACGATGATCGTCGGGATGCGCTTGCGACCCGCCTGCACGACGAGCCGGACGCCCGAGTTCACGACGAGGGAGGAGCCCAGGATGAGCAGGGCGTCGGCGCGCGCGACGAGCCCGCGGGCCTCCTCGAACTTCACGGAAGGCACGAACTCGCCGAAGAACACGATGTCGGGCTTGAGCGTGCCGCCGCACACCGAGCACTCCGGCACCTCGAAGAGGCTGATGTCGTCGACCTCGGCATCGCCGTCCGGGTTGATGCGGTGGTTGTCGCCCGCCACGAGCCACGGGTTGAGCGTCGCGATGCGGTTCGCGACCGCGGCCCGCGAGAAGGTCTGGCCGCAGTGCAGGCAGCGCACGCGGTCCATGCTGCCGTGCAGGTCGACGACGCGGCGCGAGCCCGCGCGCACGTGCAGGCCGTCGACGTTCTGGGTGATCACGCCCGTCACGGTGCCGTCGGCCTCGAGCTGCGCGAGAGTCTCGTGGCCGGAGTTCGGCCGTGCCTGGGCGAAGCGCTCCCACCCGAGGTGGCTGCCGGCCCAGTAGCGCTTGCGATACGGCTCATCGGCGAGGAACTGGCTGTAGGTCATGGGGGTGCGCACGGGCGCGCCGGCGCCACGGTAGTCGGGAATGCCCGAATCGGTGCTCACGCCCGCTCCCGTGAGCACGGCGATACGGCGCCCGGCGAGAATCTCCGCGGCCTGGGCGAGCGAGGCCTGCGCGAGGGCATCGAGGGGCCGAGCATCCGCCGCCATCATGCTCACGGTCGCCTCCCCAACGCCTCAGTGACCTGTCTACGAGACTAAACGCCCGCGGTTTCCGATATGTTTCCACGGGCTGGGACACGCCTACCGAAAGGACTCGCACATGCGCCTCGAGCGACTCACGACGCTCGACGGCGCCGACCTGAGCGACTACGCCCGCCTCACCGACGTCGCCCTGCGGCGCGTGCAGGAGCCCGCGGGAGGCCTCTATCTCGCCGAATCGATCACCGTCATCGGGCGCGCCCTCCGGGCCGGGCACCGCCCGCGGTCCGTGCTCACGAGCGAGCGCTGGCTCGACGACCTCGAACCGCTGCTGGTCGGCCACGACGTGCCCGTGTACGTCGGCGCGCCAGGACTGCTCGAGGAGCTCACAGGCTTCCACCTGCACCGCGGCGCGCTCGCGAGCATGCACCGCCCCGAGCCTCTCGACCCTGCAGACCTGCTGCGGGATGCTCGGCTCGTCGTCGTGGTCGAAGACGTCGTCGACCACACCAACGTGGGCGCGATCTTCCGCTCCGTCGCGGGGCTCGGCGCGGACGCCGTGCTCATCACACCGCGCTGCGCCGACCCGCTCTACCGCCGCAGCGTGCGCGTCAGCATGGGCACCGTGCTGCAGGTGCCGTGGGCTCGGCTGCCCGACTGGCCCGAGGGCGCGCGTCTGCTGCACGAGCACGGCTTCACGATCGCGGCGCTCGCGCTCGCCCCCGACGCAGTGGGGCTGCGCGAGTTCGCCGCCGAGCGGCTCGACCGCGTGGCACTGCTTCTGGGCTCCGAGGGCGATGGGCTCAGCCGCGGCGCACTCGGTGCTGCCGACGTCGTCGTCACGATCCCCATGGGGCACGGCGTCGACTCGCTCAACGTCGCGGCGGCCAGTGCTGTCGCGCTCTACGCGCTCGGCAGTGCGGCCGCGCCCCGCACTCCGCCTGCTTCCTAGACTGGAGCGCGTGACCCGCCGCCGCCCCCTCCTGCGCTCGGTCGCCATCGCCGCTCTCGTCGCCCTCGGCGCGAGCACCCTCGGCTACAGCGCCTTCGCCGTGCTCGCCCCCGTGCCGGCCGTGGAGCCTCACGTGCAGGCCCTGCCGGAACTCGTCACACCCGCGCCCGAGGTGAGCATCCCCGGCTACGGCGCCGCCGCGATCGGCGCCGCGGACCGGCGGCAGGTGTTCGCGAGCCGCGGTCTCGACGAGGTGCGCCCCATCGCATCGATCACCAAGGTCATCACCGCTCTTGTCGTGCTCGACGCGCACCCCGTCGAGGAGGGCTCGTCCGGCGCGACGATCACGCTCACCCAGGCCGACAGCGACCTCGTCGCCCGCTATCGAGCACTCAACGGCACGACGGCTCCCGCTCCGGTCGGTGCGACGATCACGCAGCGCGAGATCATCGAGCTCATGATGGTCGCCTCCGCCAACAACTACGCCGAGACGCTCGCGACGTGGGCGTTCGGCTCCGTCGCCGACTACCTGTCGGCCGCGCGCGCCTGGCTCGACGCGCACGACCTGGCATCCATCTCCGTGGGCGATACGACGGGGTTCTCGCTCCTCAACCGCGCGAGCCCCCGCGCGCTCCTGGACCTCGGCCGGCTCGCTCTCGCCGATCCGGTCGTGGCCGCGGCGGCCGCGCTGCCCGCGGTCACCGTGCCCGGCATCGGCACCTACGAGAACCGCAACCTGATCGTGGGGGTCGACGGTGTCACGGGGCTCAAGACGGGCACCCTCATCGAGGCGGGAGCGTGCCTGCTCTTCTCGGCGCGAGAGGTCGTCGACGGCGAGGAGGTCGATGTCGTCGGGGTGGTGCTAGCCGGGCCCGACCATCCCACCGTGGCCGACGACGTGCGCACCCTCCTCGCGAGCGCTCGAGACGACTTCCACGAGATCACGATCGCCACGGAGGGGCAGCTCGTCGCCCGCTACGAGACCGAGTGGGGCGCGAGCGCGAGCCTGCACGTCGCCGAGACCGTCGCCGACCTCGTGTGGGGAGAGGTGCGTGCGATCGGCGTCGTGCGCGCCCCGCAGCTGCAGCCGGGCGTGCCGCTGCCCGACCCCGGTAGCGTGACGGTGCGCTACGGGGACCGTCGGGTGAGCATCCCGCTCGAATGGCGCGGAGCGCTCGAGGGGCCCGACCTCGCGTGGCGCCTCGCGCAGCCGCTCGAGGCTGTCTGGGGCGAGTAGGGGAGTGCCGCGTCAGCGGTGCGGGTGCGAGGCGTCCGGTCGCTTGGGCGTGATGTAGTCGCCGGAGGACTGGTGGCGGATGCGCCTCACGACCCACGGGACGAGGTACTCGCGCGCCCACCCGAGATCCTCGACGCGCGCCTGGCGCCAGCTGCGGCGGGGCAGCGGTTCCGGCTCGCGCGGCTCGAGGTCGTGCTCGACGCCGAGCGCCTCGAGCGCCATGATCGCGATCGTGTGGTGGCCCATCGGCGAGAAGTGCAGGCGGTCGCGGTCCCACATCTGAGGGTCGCGAAGCTCACGCAGCTTCCACATGTCGGCGACGATCGCGTCGTGCTTGGAGGCGATCGCCCGCAGATTCTCGTTGTAGATCGCCACCTTGCCGCGCACGCGCCGCAGCACGGGCGTCATGCCGATATCGGGGCCGTTGAACATGAGCACCGTCGCGCCGTTGCTGCGCAGCTGCACGACGAGCTCCTCGAACCGCTCGGCGACCTGGTCGGGGTCTGTGCCGGGGCGGATGATGTCGTTGCCACCCGCCGAGACGGAGATGAGGTCGGGGCGCAGGGCGAGCGCGGGCTCCACCTGCTGCTCGGCGATCTGCTTCAGCAGTCGACCGCGCACGGCGAGATTCGCGTAGGCGAAATCATCGGTGCGCAGTGCCAGCTGCTCGGCCACGCGGTCCGCCCATCCGCGATGGCCGCCGCGGCTCTGCGGCTCCGGATCGCCGATGCCCTCGGTGAACGAGTCTCCGATCGCCACGTAGCGGGACCAGGGGTGAAGCTGTGCCATGGCTCTAGAATGCCAGAGCCGCACCGACTGCGCGGCCTGGGAAGTTTCTGAACGTGGAGTACCCCCGAACGGGGTCGACCTGGTTGACTACCTGCTGAGCGTTTCCACCGGAGCGCTCGAACAGCGGCTGACACTCGAACCGCGTGCCGCCATAACGAAAGGAGCGCCCCATGGGTTTCCTCGCATTCCTGCTCATCGGACTCATCGCCGGAGCCATCGCTAAGGCGATCCTGCCGGGCAAGGGCCCGGGAGGCTGGCTCGCCGCCCTCGTCATCGGAGTCATCGGCGCCCTCCTGGGCGGCTGGCTCGGCAGCGTCATCTTCGGCGTCGACCTCGGCGGGTTCTTCTCGATCGAGACCTGGCTGCTCGCCATCGGCGGGTCGCTTCTCGTGCTCGTCATCTACGGCGCCATCGCGGGCCGTCGACGCGCCTGACGCAGGACTCGCACGACGCCCGCGACGGGCGGGGCGCCACGGCGCCCCGCCCGTCGCGCTGTGTGAAGATGCATCGGTGAGGATGCACCCGTGAGGCGGCGAGCGTGAGCAAGCAGGACGGCAGCGGCCGGCAGGTCACCGCGACGCCCACGGACGACACGAGCGCGAGCATCCTGCACCTCGACATGGACGCGTTCTTCGCCTCCGTGGAATTGCTGACACGCCCCGAGCTGCGAGGGAAGCCCGTGATAGTCGGGCACCGCGGAGCGCGCTCTGTCGTGACCGCCGCGACCTACGAAGCTCGGCGCTACGGCGTCAACTCGGCCATGCCCATGAGCATCGCGCTGCGCCGCTGCCCGAACGCGATCGTGCTCGAGCCCTACTACGAGCGCTACCAGGAGGCGTCGCGCGCCGTCATGGCGATCCTCGGAGATGTGACACCGCTCGTCGAGCCGCTCAGCATCGACGAGGCGTTCCTCGACGTGAGCGGCGCCCGCGGCCTCTTCGGGCCGCCGTACACGATCGCCCAGAGCCTGCGCGCCCGCATCACGCACGAGACGGGCCTCGTCGCCTCGGTCGGCGCCGCCGCGACCAAGTTCGTCGCCAAGCTCGCCTCGAGCCGCGCCAAGCCCGACGGAGTCCTCGTCGTGCCCGAGGCCGAGACCGCGGCCTTCCTGCGGCCGCAGCCGATCAGTGCGCTCTGGGGTGTGGGAGCCGCCGTCGCCGAGCGGCTCGAGCGCATCGGCGCGCGCACCGTCGGCGACGTCGCCGACCTCCCGCTGCCCGCGCTCGATGCGGCCGTCGGCGCCGCAGCCGCAGGCAAGCTGCATGCGCTCGCGAACGGCATCGACCCGCGGGCCGTGACCCCCACACGGCTCGAGAAGTCGATCGGCCACGAGATGACCTTCGAGAGCGACCTGCACGACCGCGCGGCGCTCGACCGAGAGCTGCTGCGTCTCTCCGACCTCGTCGCGCGCCGGCTGCGGCGCGGCGGGTGGGTCGCGCGCACCGTCGCGATCAAAGTACGCTTCGGCGACTTCACGACCCTCACACGATCGCAGACGATCGCCGAGCCCACCGAGGTGGCGCAGCGGCTCGCGACCGAGGCCCGAGCGCTCTTCGCCGCCGCGCCGACCCAGGGGAGGGGCATCCGCCTCATCGGCGTGCGCGCCGAGAACCTGCTGCCGACGGGTGCCGTGGCGCGCGGCCTGTGGGACGACGACGAGTCGTGGCGCGAGGCGGAAGGCACGATGGATGCCCTCGCCGCGCGCTTCGGGCGCGGTGCCGTGCAGCGGGCGTCCCTGTTGTCGACCCCGGAACGCCGGCGCTCGGCGCTGTCGGGTCAGGATGCTCCGCCCGCGTCCCCGGAGCCGCCCGCCCGCGCGTGACCCTTCTGGGCTCATCGCCCGCAGTCCGCGTCGGCGACGTCGGTCGCCTCGACTAGCATCGAGGTCGCATGTCTCCGACCTTCCGCCGCGCACCCCACGTGGGCACCTTCGCCGCGGAGCATCTCTCGCCGTCCTACCCGGAGCGCGCGGCACGCGGCACGGCCGACCGGCTGCGCGCCTGGCAGGCCGAGGCGCTCGACGCGTACTTCGCCCACGAGCCGCGGGACTTCCTCGCCGCCGCGACGCCGGGAGCAGGCAAGACGACCTTCGCCCTCCGCCTCGCTGCCGAGCTGCTCGCGCGGCGCACCGTCGAGCGCGTCATCGTCGTGGCCCCCACCGAGCACCTCAAGCGGCAGTGGGCCGACGCGGCGCACCGCGTCGGCATCCGTCTCGATCCGGCCTTCCGCAACGCCTCCCGCGTGATCACGCGCGCCTTCCACGGGGCGGCCGTCACGTACGCCCAAGTCGCCGCGCAACCCTTCGTGCACCGCGTGCTCGTCGACCAGGTGCCGACCCTCGTCATCCTCGACGAGGTGCACCACGGCGGAGACGCGCTCAGCTGGGGGGAGGCCATGCGCGAGGCGTACGGCTCCGCGACCCGGCGGCTCTCCCTCACAGGCACGCCGTTCCGCTCCGACACCGCGCCGATTCCCTTCGTCTCCTACGTGGACGAGGGCGACGGCATCCGCGTCTCCCGCACCGACTACAGCTACGGCTACGGGCGCGCCCTGCGTGACGGTGTGGTTCGGCCCGTCCTCTTCCTGTCGTATGCGGGGCGTGTGCGCTGGCGCACGACCACCGGCGACGAGATGGAAGCCGTGCTCGGCCAAGGAGACACCGCCGACGTCACCGCCCAGGCCTGGCGCACCGCGCTCGACCCCGAAGGGCAGTGGATGCCCGGGGTGCTGCGCGCCGCCGACACCCGGCTGACCGAGGTGCGGCACGCGATCCCCGACGCGGGCGGGCTCGTCATCGCGAGCGACCAGGCGACTGCACGTGCCTACGCGGGCGTGCTCGCGGGCATCACGGGCGAGCAGCCCACCGTGGTGCTGAGCGACGAGGCGGGGGCGTCCGAGCGGATCGCGCACTTCGCCGAGTCGGAGGACCGCTGGCTCGTCGCGGTGCGCATGGTGTCGGAGGGCGTCGACGTGCCGCGCCTCGCCGTCGGCGTCTACGCGACGAGCGCCTCGACGCCGCTGTACTTCGCGCAGGCGATCGGGCGCTTCGTGCGAGCCCGCCGACGTGGCGAGGTCGCCTCGATCTTCATCCCGAGCGTGCCGACGATCCAGTCGCTGGCGAGCGAGCTCGAGCGGGAGCGCGACCACGCGCTCGACCGGGAGGGCGACGAGCTGCTCGACGACTCCCTGCTCGAGGCCGCGGAGCGGGAGGAGAAGGCGAGCGAATCGGAGCTCGCGGAGTACACCTACCAGGCGCTCGAGTCGTCGGCGACCTTCGACAAGGTGCTCTACGACGGCACCGAGTTCGGGCAGGTCGCCGAAGTCGGCAGCCTCGAAGAGCTCGACTTTCTCGGCCTGCCCGGCATTCTCGAACCCGACCAGGTGCACGAGCTGCTGCGCAGCCGCCACCAGCGCCAGGTGCGTCGCGCCGCCGAGCGGCCCGCGACCCAGCCGGCGCCTCAGCCCATGTACCGGTCGCTCAAGGAGCAGCGCACGCTCCTGCACAGCCTCGTCGGCCTGCGGGCGAAGCTCACCGGGCAGCCGCACGGCATCATCCACGCCGAGCTGCGTCGCGTGTGCGGCGGCCCCGCCGTGGGCCAGGCGACGGTCGCGCAGCTGCAGTCGCGCATCGAGCACGTGCGCCGCCAGCTCGCCACCGGCGGCTAGCGCGCCCGCGAGTTGTGCCAGATCTGGCGCGAACGGGCGCTCGCGACGAGCGATAGCGCCCATACTCGGCAATTCTGGGCCCCGTGCGGCGTGCCGCACACCTCCTCGTCGCACACCCCCACGTCGAACCCTCGCGCACACCCACGCACATCGGAGCGCCTCCAGATTGGTCGCAAAAGGTGACTCGGCCGTCGTGCAAGCGCCCGTTCGCGCCAGATCTGGCCCGAACGGGGGAGGATGGGGGGATGCGCGAGACTCCCTACCTTGTGGTTGACGAGCTCGTCGCCGAGGGCAACCTTGCGACGATGGCGGCGCACGCCCGCGCCCTCGGCGTCGCGCTGCGGCCGCACGCCAAGACGCACAAGACCGTGGAGCTCGCGCACCGGCAGCTCGAGCACGGGGCCGTCGGGCTCACGGTCGCGACCGTCGGCGAGGCCGAGGTGCTCGCCGACGCTGGTCTCGATGACCTGTTCATCGCGTATCCGCTGTGGGCGGTGGGGCCTCGAGCCGACAGGTTGCGTGCGCTCGCAGGGCGTGTGCGGCTTCGCGTCGGTGCCGACTCCGTCGACGGCGTGAGGATGCTCGCACGGGCTGTTCACGCCGGTCGCGACAGCGCGGCCCCCCTCGCCATCGCGGTCGAGGTCGACAGCGGTCACCACCGTAGCGGCATGCCGCCGGAGGATGCCGCGGAGGTCGCGGTCGCAGCGCTCGATGCTGGCCTCGCGGTGGACGGCGTCTTCACGTTCCCTGGGCACTCCTACGGTCTCGAGGCCGCGGGGCCTGCGGCGAGGGACGAGGCCGCCGCGCTGGAAGCGGCGCGCGATGCGCTGACGGCCGCGGGCATCCCGTGCCCTGTGGTGAGCGGCGGATCGACGCCGAGCGTGCGCTCGGCCGATGGCAGTGTGCTCACGGAGCTCCGGCCCGGTGTCTACGTGTTCGGCGATGCTCAGCAGTGGGAGCTCGGCGCCACGACCTCCGAGTCGATCTCCCTCACCGCCCGCGCGACCGTGGTGAGCCGTCGCGACGGAGTCGCCGTGCTCGACGCTGGCAGCAAGATCCTCGGCGCCGACCGCGCCCCCTACGCCACCGGATACGGTCGGCTCCTCGACCACCCCGAGGCCCGCATCAGCGCGCTGTCGGAGCACCACGCGACGGTCGCATTTCCGACCGGCACGACGATCCCGGCACTGGGCGCAGAGCTGCGCGTCGTGCCGAACCACGTCTGCAATGCGGTGAACCTCGTCGACGAGCTCATCGTCGAGCGCGACGGCATCGAGGTCGGTGCGTGGTCGGTCGCCGCGCGCGGTCGCAACACCTAGCCGAGGTTCGCGTAGCGGGCGCGCGCGAAGCAGTACACGCCGTAGGCGATGAGCCCGCCGCCGACGAGGCCGAGAATCCAGACGCCGAAGGGCAGCCCGAGCAGAGATCGCAGCGCCCCGTCGAGCCCCGTCGACTCTGAGGCGTCGGAGGTGACGGCCGCCGCGATGAACAGCCCGCCGACGGCGAGAAGCGCGACGCCCTTGGCCGCATAGCCGGCGATGCCCAGACCGGTGATCACGGTGCCCGCAGTGCCCTCGGGAATGCTGAGATCGTCGCGGAAGCCCTGGGTGACGCCCTTGTGGATGAAGTAGCCGCCGACGGCGAGGACGACGAGACCTACGAGGAACACGAGGATGATCCCCGCGGGAGCCGCCATGAGCTGCGCCGTCATGCTCTGGGTATCGCCGGAGGAGTCGGACGAGCCGCCCAGGGCGAAGGACAGCGCGGTGCTCGCGAGTGCCAGGTAGACGAGGCCCTTCACGATGCCGACCACGAGCTTCTTCTTAGAGTCCTGAGCGGGCCCCTGCAGGATGCCGTCGACGATGAGCCACAGGCCCAGCATGGCGAAACCGATCGTCACGATCCATAGCAGGATGCCGCCGAACGGTGTGGACGCGAGGCTCTGTAGCGCGCCGCTCTGATCGGCATCGGTGCTCTCCCCGCCGGTCAGGAGGAGCTGGAGCGCGATGACTCCGATGAGGATGTGGAGGAGGCCGTTCACCGCGTAGCCGCTGCGAGCGATGACGCGCACGGCGTGGCTGTTCTTCGCGGAGCGAGCACTGCTGCGTGTGGAGTGCGAGGACGACGAGTTGCTGGTGGACGGCATGGCCGTCACGGTAGCGCGGTGAGGCTCGGTGCCCTCCGGCACATTCTCAGGAGTCGACCGTTCGCGAGTGTCGCTCGCTCTGCGAGCACGAGGTCAGCGGAAGTCGCGGCTCGGCATCGTGACACGCAGGGGCAGCTGCTCGACGCGGTCGGCGACGATGTTGACGACGCCCTCGGCCGAGCGCTCGAGGGTGCCGCGCACGATGAGCGCGCGGGATTCGCGCACGGTGCGGCGGTAGCGGCTCCACAGCCCGACCGAGCAGATCACGTTGACGAGCCCCGTCTCATCCTCGAGGTTCAAGAAGGTGATGCCGCTCGCCGTCGCGGGCCGTTGACGGTGGGTGACGACCCCCGCGACCTCGACGCGTCGGTTCGGCTCGGCACCGCGCAGCTCGCGCGCGCTCAGCACCCCGCGCTCGCGCAGCAGCTCGCGCACGAAGCGCACGGGGTGGTCACCGGGGGCGATGCCCGTCGAGACGAGGTTGGCGACCATGGTCTCGTAGCCGTCGAGCTCGGTGAACAGCGGCGGCTGCACGGCCGTGACGATGCCCGGCAGGTACTCGGGCCGCGCCTGGGCGGCCGCGCCCGCCGCCCACAGCGCCTCGCGCCGGGAGAGCCCGAGCACATCGAAGGCGCCGGCGGTCGCGAGGGCTTCGACCTGCGCCGCCGTGAGCCCGGTGCGGTAGACGAGCTCGGTGAGGTCTCTGTACGGGCCTCCGCGCTCGCGCTCGGCGACGATGCGCTCGGCGGTCGGGCGGCCGATGCCGGTCACCCCGGCGAGCCCGAGCCGCACGGCGAGGTCACCGTCGCGGCGGTGCAGCGCGCAGTCGTCGAGGTCGCCGTTCGTCGAGGCGGGCTCGAACTCGGGCACGGGCGGCTGACGGCGGTGGATGCACTGCTGGAGCCCGGTCGGAGCCGCGCGCCGGGCATCCGGGGCCACGAGGTCGTGCGCCGAGGCGACGACCAGATCGAGGCGCTCGAGCCCCGCGTCGACCTCGGAACGGAGGATGCACGGCGTGCGCACCTCGACGCCGTGGCGTTCGGCGTCGGCCGTGAGCGAGGCGGGGGAGTAGAAGCCCATCGGCTGGGCGCGCAGCAGGGAGGCGAGGAAGACGCCGGGGTAGTGCAGCTTGATCCACGAGCTTGCGTAGACGAGCAGCGCGAAGCTCAGGGAGTGACTCTCGGCGAAGCCGAAGTTGGCGAAGGCCTGAATGCGGCCGTAGATCTCGTCGGCGAGGTCGCCCGTGATGCCGTTGCCCGTCATGCCGGCGTAGAGGGTCTCGCGCAGCGACTCGATGCGCTCGAGGCCGCGCTTGCTGCCCATCGCGCGGCGCAGCAGGTCGGCGTCGTCGCCCGTGCAGCCGCCGACCGCCATGGCGACCTGCATGAGCTGCTCCTGGAAGACGGGTACCCCCAGCGTGCGCTGGAGCGGGCCGATGAGCTTGGGGTGGTCGTAGGTGATGGGCTCCTGACCGAGCTTGCGGCGCACGAAGGGGTGCACGGCGCCGCCCTGGATGGGCCCGGGGCGCACGAGCGCGATCTGCACGACGAGGTCGTAGAACTTGCGCGGCTGCAGGCGCGGCAGGAGGCCCATCTGCGCGCGGCTCTCGACCTGGAAGACGCCGATCGAGTCGGCGCGGCACAGCATGTCGTAGGTCGCCTGCTCCTCCTTGGGCAGGGTCGACAGCTCCCACCGCTCGCCGAGGTGGGCATCCATGAGGTCGAAGGAGTGTTGCAGGGCCGCGAGCATGCCGAGGCCGAGCAGGTCGAACTTGACGAGGCCCATCCACGCGCAGTCGTCTTTGTCCCACTGCAGCACCGTGCGGTTCTCCATGCGGGCGTGCTCGATGGGCACGATCTCGCCGACGGGCCGGTCGGTGAGCACCATGCCGCCCGAGTGGATGCCGAGGTGGCGCGGGTAGGTAAGCACCTGATTTGCCAGGTCCACAACCTCGTCGGGGATGTCGTGGGTGGGTTGTTCTGGTGCCCGACGACCGGGACGGTCGTCGGCGCTGGCGTCGCGGCGACGACCAGAAATGGTCGTCGCTCTGTGCTCCAGCGCGCCCCATCTCTCCACCTGGCGACTCCAGGCATCCTGCTGCCCGGTCGAGTACCCGAGCGCACGTGCCATGTCACGCACGGCGTTCTTGGGCCGATAGCTGATGACGTTCGCGACCTGCGCGGCGTTGCGCCGGCCGTACCGCGCGTAGACGTACTGGATGACCTCCTCCCTGCGGTCGGAGTCGAAGTCGACGTCGATATCGGGCTCCTCGTCGCGCAGGGCGGAGAGGAAGCGCTCGAAGGGCAGCTGGTAGCCGATCGAGTCGACGGCCGTGATGTCGAGCAGGTAGCAGACGGCCGAGTTCGCGGCCGAGCCGCGGCCCTGGCAGAGGATGCCGCGCGCCCGCGCGAACTGCACGATCTCGTGGACGATGAGGAAGTAGCCGGGGAAGTCTTTCATCTCGATCACGTCGAGCTCGCGCGCGATGCGGGCGCGGTCGTCGTCGCTCGCGTCGGGATACTTGCGCGGCACGGCCGCCCAGACGAGCTCGCGCAGCCAGCTCATGGGCGTGTGGCCGGGGGGAACGGGTTGCTTCGGCAGGTTCGGCTTCGCCTGGCGCAGCGGGAACCCCAGCTCGGTCGCGAGCTCGACGCTGCGCGCCACGGCCCCCGGGTGGCGCGCGAACAGCCGCTGCATCTCGTCGCCGCTGCGCAGGTGGGCGGTGCCGGCGGCGGGCAGCCAGCCCTCCATCTCGTCGAGGCTGCGGTGCGCGCGCAGCCCGGCGAACGCGGTCGCGAGCGGGTGCCGCGCGGGGGTCGCGTAATGCACGGCACCGGTCGCGACGATCGGCAGCCCGCGCTCGGCGGCGAGGGCGGCGAGCACGTCGTTGTACACGGTGTCGAGCGGTCGGCCGTGGTCGAAGAGCTCGACGGTGACGCTGGATGCTCCGAAGCGGTCGACGAGCGCGTCGAGCTCGGCGCCCGCCGCGGCGATGTGCGCCCGCGTCGGCCGCGTGCGGGCGACGGCATCCGGCCCGGAGGCATCGCGCGCAGGATCGCGGCCCTCCAGCGCCGACCGCACGGCACCCTTGCGGCACCCGGTGAGGATCATCCAGTGGTCGCCGCTCGTGGTGTCGCCGCCGCGGCCCGCGTGCTCGGCGAGCGCGTCGAGGTCGTAGACCGGTCGGCCCTTCTCGCCGCCCGCGAGCTGCGCCTCGGTGATGGCGGCGGCGAGGCGGTGGTAGCCGGCCTGGCCGCGTGCGAGGACGAGCAGGTGGGTGCCCTCGGGGTCGGGCACGCCCTGCTGCGGGCCCGTGAGCCCGAGCGACAGCTCGGCGCCGAACACCGTCGTGAGGCCGTACGGTTCAGCGGCCTCGGCCAGGCGCACAACACCGTAGAAGCCGTCGTGGTCGGTCAGCGCGAGCCCGCTGAGCCCGAGCCGTGCGGCCTCCTCCAGCAGTTCTTCGGGGCTCGAGGCGCCGTCGAGGAAGCTGAAGGAGGAGTGCGCGTGCAGTTCGGCGTAGGGCACGACCGTGGCGGGATCGGGCTGTTCGATGCCGGATCGACGGTAGGGCGCCCGCTTGGGCGACCACGCGGGGGAGTCGCCCCCGTCGGCGCCGGGGGGCGGTGTGGTGCCGGGCCGATTGCCGTTGCGCAGGCTGCGCTCGAACTCGCTCCACGGGATCGGCGGGTTGTGCCAGCCCGCCATCAGGGCACCCTCGGAGGCGTGCGCGCAGTCCACTGAGACTGTGCTGCCTCAGTCATAGCGCGCCTCCGCCCACCACGAGCCGCCCTCGAGCACGAGCAGCCACGCGACCCCCGCGGAGTCCACGACCTGCAGGCGGTGCAGCAGGCGCCGCCGCGGGATGTCCCACCAGCGCTCCTCGAGCGGCCACGGCCCCGCCCACGAGGTCACGGGCCGCGCCGCGCCGCCCGCACTCGGGGCGAAGCCCGCGGGGGCAGCGCTGAGCCGCATCCTCTCGTCGACGTGCACCGGGGCGCCGGACGCATCGAGCACCATCACAGCATGCCGCGAGGGGAATACGGTGCCGGGGGTCGGCTGGGGCAGGGCGCCGGGCCAGGGTCGATCCACGGGGCGGGGGCTCACGAGCCGGTCGCCCCAGGGCACGAGGGCGCCTCGTTCGGCGAGCGTGCGGCCGCCCGTGCGCTGGGCGGTGAGCACGGCCTCGTGCCCGAGCAGGCTCTGCACACGCGAGAGGGCGTGGTGCACGCGCTCATCGGGCGCGGCCCCCCACAGCCCGGGTTCGTGGTGGGCGAGCGCGTCGACGCTCTCGGGCACGATCGTGACGCGCGTGATGGCCGAGCGCAGCCCCGGCCCGCGATCACTGTTGGCACGCGCGCCGAGGGTGCGCGTCTCACCGCTGAGCTGCCAGCGCACGCGGTCGACGATCTCGCTCGCCCGGAAGGAGCGGGGGTGCAGCCACGCGCGCTCGCTCTCGACGCCGTGCTCGTCGCGGAACCCGATGCGAATGGCCGTGGCGACGAGCAGGCGTGCGACGAGGGATTCGACGAGATCGTCGGCGATCTGCCGCACGGCGAAGGCGAGCTGGTCGACGCGGTCGAGGGGCGGCTCGAGCTCGAGCGTGCGCTCGAGGTCGGGCGGGGGAGTACGGGGCCTCAGCGGAGTGGCATCGGCGGCGCCCGCGAGCGCGTGCCGGTGGGATCCCGCCGCGCCGAAGCGGTCGCGCACGGCCTCGGCGGGCAACGCGGCGAAGTCGCCGAGCGTGCGCACCCCGAGCCGCCCGAGGAGGGTGGCGAGGTCGGGGTCGCCGAGCGTCGTGACGGGGAAGGGCGCGAGGAAGGCGGCCGCGGCGTCGCGGGGCACGATGCGCACGCTCTGCCCTGGCGTCGTGGATTCAGGCGCGGTGCTGCGGGCGGCGAGTTCGGCGGCGAAGGGTCCGTCGGCGAGGCCGAGCCGGGCATCCGGCACCCCCTCGGCGAGGAGGGCGCCGCGCAGGGCGAGGGCGGCGGCCTTCTCGCTGCCGTAGTAGCGGGCGGGCCCTCGGGAGGCGAGGGCGAGCAGGCCTGGCCGTACGACCTGCACGCCCGCGACGAGGGATTCGATGACGTCGACGAGGGGGGAGAACAGGCGGTGGTCGCGGTCGTCATCGGCGGGCAGGATGCGCAGCTCGGTGCACAACGACTGGGCTTCGCGGCGGCGCTGCCCCGCCCGCACGCCCTGCGCGCGCGCCGTCGACGAGCACGCGCGGATGCGGTTCTGCTGCACGACTGCGACGGCCTGCTCCGCCGTCACGAGCCCCTCTCGCACGGCGGCGAGGATCGGCCAGTCTGGTACCCACGCTACGATCGTGCGGGTCATCAGCCGGCCCTGCGGGCGGGCGTGCTCCAGCGCTCGTGCGCCCGCTGCGTCGCATCACCGTGCTCGTCGGCGCCCCCGCGCTGGGCTGCGTCAGATCGGTCCAGACGCCGGATGCCCAGCTCACCATCGGGCAGCAGCAGTCGCCCGCTGCGGGGGCGCGGGCTGCGTCGCGAGCTCACGGTGATCGTGACCTCGCGCTCGCTCAGGTAACCGTGGCCGTCGCCGAGGCCCGACCAGCGGCTCTCGGTGATGCTGATCATGGCCTCGGCCTGAGGCCAGGCGCCGGTCACGAGCAGCGTGGAGCCGCGCTCGCGTACGCGCCCCGCGAGCTTCGCGATCGCGCCGTCGCTCGCCGCACGCCCGGGCCGCACGACGATGACGCTCAAGGCGTCGGCGATCGCCGCGGTCACGGTGAGCCACTGGTCGCCGGGGTGCGGCACGAGCACGAGTCGATCGAGGTCGATGCCCATGGCCTCGGCCGCCTCGATGCCGAACTCGGGCATACCCACGACACCGCACCAGGCCCCTGCCGCCGACGGGCCCGCGAGCAGCGCCATCGTGAGGGCGCTCGAGGGGCTCAGCGTGTAGACGGCGCCCTCCTGCAGCCCTCCCGCGGGCAACAGGTCGGCGAGGGCCTCGTGCGTGGGCAGCAGACGAGTGTCGAGGCGCGTGCGCTGCAGGGAGTCGATGCGGGCCTGCAACGCCTGCACGGTGTCGACCGTCTCAACCCGCGCCGCACCCGTACCGTCGACGGGGGGCTCCTCAACAACAGAGAGCGCAAGGGCGGGCATCTCTCCATGATCGAACATACATTCGAATATGGCAACTGCCACCGACACTCGAGCGGCGTGTCGCGCGAGCCTCCGAGGTTGCTGGCAGGTCACCGCGGGGATGCACGCTCGAGGCCAGGATGGAAGGTGACGACCGCACCGGCGAGGGAGAGGAAGCCACCCGATGCAGAGCGAACTGGCCGCGAAGATCTTCGGCGATCGCGCCGACCCGAGCGAGCGCCTGCAGCGGCTCTTCGACGACTACTCGACGACGATGGGCGCTCCGCCCTCAGCGAGAGAGTGGGCCGCGAAGGTGCTGCGTGAGCGGCGCATCGACCCCAAGACGGATCCCGAAGGCGCTGTGGCGGCCGTGCGGCAGGCCTACCCGCGCCTCACGACGAAGGTGGCGCGCTACCTCGTGGAGGATGCTCGCCAGCGCTGAGCCCACCAGGGCTCGCGCCCTCGAGCAGCTCTGCGCGAGCATCCCGACCCATGGCGCGGTAGGCGACCGCCCAGTCGTCGGCGCGCGCCATCACGAGACCCCGCCACGTACCGCCCGCCCTGGCCGGAATCGCGACGACCCCGTCAGGAGTGCGCAGGGCGAAGCCCACGAGCACGTCGATCGTGTGATCGCCCGCGTCGACCGTGAACATCGCCTCGGTGGCATAGAGCGGATGCTCGTCCGCAGCCCGCGTCGCCTCGAGCCCGAGCGCCGCGAGCACCCGCTCGACGGCCTCGACGCTGCCCGCCGGCAGCACGAGATCCCAGTCCCTCGCCTCGTCCACCAGCTCGAGGGCGGCGAGAAGCCCGGAGCCCCCGACGACGGAGGGCACCCCCGCCTCCGCGAGCGCCGCCTGCAACGCGCGCACCGTCTCGAGCGGGGGAGTGCGCGAGGCGGTCACGGCAGCTCGGCGACGCGGCGACGCAAGAACGCCGCCCCCGCGTGGTCGTGCACGAGGTCGCCCTCGACGACGACGTCGTACTGCTTGCCGAGCACGCCGTCGGCCGGCCGCACATCCAGGTGCGCCACGGGGATGCCGCGCGCGTGCACCGCGTCCGCCATGCGGTAGTCGGAGCGCGAGTCGCCGACCGACCACCAGCGCTGCGCGGTCACCCCGCGCGCGGCGAACCAGTCGAGCGCGCGATCCGCCCCGCGATTCTTGTCGAGCAGCACCGATTCGACGTCGGTCGAGATGATCGTCGAGTCGATGCGCCACGGCACGCGGCCGAGACCGTCGTGTGCCTCGCGGTCTCGATAGCGCAGCCCGAGGCCCGAGCCGACGAGACGCTCGTAGACCTCCGCCTCGTAGCGCGCCTGGGCGGCGTGGTAGGCGGCGGGGGAGACATCGGTGCACGCTTCGAGGGAGATCATGACGTGCTTGCCCTCGTCGACGAACATCGTGTCGGCGTACTGCTCGCGCGCGAGCCCTTCGACCGCCTCGCGCACCGACTCGGGCACGGCGAGGTCTCGGTCGATCTCGAGCTCACCCAGCCCCGTCGCGCCAATGCTCGCCCAGCAGCCGCCCTTCTCGAACACGCCGAAGACGTGAGATCGAGCATCCAGCCCACCGTCGACGAGTCGTGCGACCACCTGCTCGCGCATGAACGCGTCGCTGCGGCCCGTGATGAACGCGATCGGGATGCCCGCTGACGCAAGGGTCAGCAGGTCGTCCACGATCGAGTCGAGGGCGATGCGACGCGACTCGGGGCTCGCGATGGGGCCGTCGACGTCGAGTAGCAGCCCGAAGGGGGCGATCATGGTGTCATGACTCGTCACTGGAATGCTCCTGCCATCGTGTTCCTCATCCTCGCCGTCGTGGGGCTCATCGGCACCTGGACGTACAACATCCAGGCCATCGTGCAACGCACAGACTTCCTCGGCGACTGGTTCGCGAACGGCCCAGCCGTGGGCTCCCTCACCATGGACCTCCTCATCATGGCAGTGGCCGCGTGCGCGTTCATCGTCATCGAGGGGCGGCGCCTCGGCATGCGTCACCTGTGGGCGTACATCGTGTTCTCGGGGCTCACGGCGATCGCCTTCACCTTTCCGCTCTTCCTGGCGAACCGCGAGCGGCATCTCGCCGCTCGACGCGACGCCGTGGCACCCTCCTAGCGGGGGAAGGGGCGCGACCGAGTGACACGATGGCGAATCTTCGGCGTGCTGCGCCTCGCAGCGGCCGTCGCCGGTATCGTCGCGCTCTCGAGCCGCTTCGTCTACGGCCTGGGGTTCAGCAGCTTCGCCTCGCTCAACTTCTTCGGCTATCTGACGGTGCAGAGCAACATGGTCGCCGTCGTCGCGAACGTGATCGGCGGTGTCGTCGCCCTGCGCGCTCGCGGTGAGCCGTCCTGGCTGCCGGGGATGCGCGTCTCGATCGCGACGTTCCTCATCGTCGCGGGCATCGTGTTCACGATCCTCGTGACGCAGTCGGCGAGTCGCGGCTACCTCATCGAGGTGCCGTGGAGCGACCGGATCCTGCACTACTGGCTGCCGGCCTTCCTGCTCGTCGACTGGCTCGTCGGGCCTGGTAGCCGGCGTGCGCCGTGGCGCACGCTCGCGATCGTCGTCGGGTATCCGCTCGGCTGGGGAACGGTCACGCTCGTGCGCGGGAGCATCGTGGGCTGGTACCCGTACTTCTTCATGGATCCCGCACAGGTGTCGGGGCCGGGGGAGATCGTCGGCTACGGCGCCGCCGCGCTCGCGCTCTTCGCGGGTGTCGCCACGATGCTCCTGCTCGCTCCCGCGGTGGAGGATCGCGTCGTCGACGCGCGCGTGATGCAGATTCTCAGGGAGCGCCGAAGAACGGCGCGAGCTCGGTCATCGCTCGGTCCACAACCTCGTCGTCACTGAGCGCCGCGAGTCGAGCGACGCTCTGCGGACCGACGATCCCGACGAGCACGGGCGCGCTGACGAGCGCGTCGAGGTTGATCCACTCGGTCACGAGTGCCTCCTGCGTCGGGTCGGTGAGCCACACGTGCGCCGTCTCAGCCCACGTCGCCTCGTCGAATCGGAGGATTAGCGTGTCGAGCGACCCCACCCCGAGCGAGGCGATCGCCTCGCGGTGCGCGAGCGGCAGTGCGGGCTCGAAGGTGATGCCGTCGTCCTGCAGCACGCCGAGCGGCACCGTCACGACGACACGGTCGACGGCCAGCGACTCACCGGAGCCGAGGCGCAGGGCGGCCCCGTCCTCGTCGTAGAGCACGGCTGCCACGGCGCTCGCCCGCAGCACGTCCACCCCCTCGAGGAGGCTCTTGATGAAGCTCTCGAGCCCGCCCGAGACGAGGGCCTCCCAGCCACCGGGCACCTCGTCGAGGCCGGGGTCGACCGAGATCTGGCGCGCGAGCGCCCCGAAGCGCGCCCCGACCAGCTCCGCCGTCGCGGCTGCAGCCGCCTCCGTCTCGCTGAGCGCGTTCTCCGCAGAGTCGGTCCCGAGGGGTGCCAGTCGGGCGAGCGCGGTCGAGAGCGGGATGTCGAACTCCACCTCGCTGGCGACCTCTCGAGCGCGCGCGAGAACCGCCTCCCGCATCCCATCCGCGTCGATCTCGTCACCCGATGCCGCCCGCCGCATGATCGTCGTGACATCCAGAACCGACAGCTCGAGCTCGTCCAGCGCGTCGCGCAGGGCGCTCGGCTGCTCCCGCCCGATCCGCAGGGCGCCGAGCTCGACCGGAACCGGCCAGTCGCGTGCCGTCAGGGTGTGCACACGACCGCCGAGTCGCTCGCGCGCTTCCACCACGACGACATCGTGACCCGCCTCGCTCAGTCGGTGAGCGCACGCGGCACCCGCCATACCGGCACCGATGACGGCGATGCGCTCCCCGAGGAGGGCGGTGCGCAGAACCTCGCCAGCCGCCCGCAGGCCGCTCGCCCGGGCGCCCTCGACACTGTTGGGCGCGTCCACCGACGTCGCCTCACCGGCAAAGAACAGTCGGTCGGCGACGGGCGCGGCGAGGCGCGCCCGGTCGGCCGGTTCGGCACCGACCGGCAGAAAACTCGTCGCACCGCGCGAGAACGACTCGGTGGCCCACGCACTGCGCGCCATGCCGGTCGGGCGCGGTGGGCCCGCCGTGGACGGTGCGCTGGGTTCGGGGCTCGGCCCGGGCTCCTGAGTGCACGCCGCGACGGCCAGAACGGAGAGCCCGGTGACCCCGGTCATCAGTGTGCGTCGCGTGATGCTCATGACAGGGCCACTGTATCGGCGTGGCCCGCACGCGCGATCGGTTCGGGATGCGACGAAGCCCCGGCGGGTGACCCGCCGGGGCTTCGTCGTACTGTCTCAACCAGTTCGTTGTTCACACACGGGGTGAACCGTGCGCGAGGGGGGACTTGAACCCCCACGCCCTATCCGGGCACTAGCACCTCAAGCTAGCGCGTCTGCCATTTCCGCCACCCGCGCTGGTCGTGATCGCGCCGCACGAGGCGGCTCGACCGAGGTATGACATTAGCACGGAATGGGCTCTCGCCAGCACGCCCGGTAGCGTGGTCAACATGGCCCTCGAGCAACTCGACGACACGGCGCGCATCGCCCGCGATCTGATTCGTTTCGACACGACGAACTACGGCGAGGGCCGCAGCAAGGGCGAGACCGAGGCAGCCGAGTACGTGGGCGCGATCCTCGAGGCCCTCGGGCTGCAGACGGAGTACATCGACTCCGCGACGGGGCGCACGAGCGTCATCACCCACGTCGAGGGGCGGTACGAGAACGACGTCGATACGCGACGCGGCGAGCGCCCGGGTCTCGTCGTCCACGGTCATCTCGATGTCGTGCCCGCCGACCCCGCGAACTGGTCGGTGGACCCCTTCGCCGGCGAGGTCCGCGACGGCATGCTGTGGGGGCGCGGGGCGGTCGACATGAAGGACATGGATGCCATGATCCTCACCGCGCTCGACGAGATCCTGAGCGGGGGCGGCCAGCCGAACCGTGATCTGACGATCGCCTTCTTCGCCGACGAGGAGAACGGCGGCGCGTACGGCTCCCACCACATCGTGCAGAACCGGCCCGAGCTCTTCGCGGGGGCGACGGAGGCCATCAGCGAGGTCGGCGGGTACTCCGTCGAGATCGGGGGCAAGCGCGCCTACCTGCTGCAGACCGGCGAGAAGGCTCTCGTGTGGATCAAGCTCATCAGTCGCGGCACGGCCGCGCACGGCTCGCGCGTGATCCACGACAACGCCGTGACGAAGCTCGCGGAGGCGGTCGTGACCCTCGGCCGGCGCGAGTGGCCTCTGCACCTCACGGCGACCACCGAGCTCCTCCTGAGCGAGCTCGGTCGCATCCTCGGTGTCGACGTCGAACAGCTGGGCCCCGACGAGGTCATGCTCCGCACCGGCACTGCGGCGGGGTTCCTCACCGCCACGGTGCGGACGACGAGCAACCCCACACTGCTGAGCGGGGGGTACAAGCACAATGTGATTCCCGACCGGGCCGAAGCACTCATCGACCTGCGCATGATGCCGGGCGAGGAGGATGCGATCCTCGCGGAGCTGCAGAAGCTCGTGGGAGACGAGATCGAGATCGAGGTCATGCATCGCGATCTGGGGCTCGAGAACCCTTTCTCCGGCCCGCTCGTCGACGCGATGGTCAGCACGCTCAACCGCCACGACCCCGAGGCCGAGGTGCTGCCGTACCTCATGAGCGGCGGCACCGACAACAAGGCGCTCAGCCTCCTCGGGATCGCCGGCTATGGGTTCGCGCCCTTGCGCTTGACGCCCGAGCTCGACTTTCCGGCCATGTTCCACGGGGTGGACGAACGCGTGCCGCTCGAGGCGCTGAGCTTCGGGCACCGCGCGCTCACCGACCTGCTCACGAACTACTGAGCCGCTCTCCGCTCACCAACCCCCTTCTCAGAACGGACGCCGCCGCGTGTCACTCCTCGAAGCGCTCATCCTGGGGCTCATCCAGGGCCTCACCGAGTTTCTCCCCATCTCCTCGAGCGCCCACCTGCGCATCGCGGGGGAGGTGCTGCCGAGTGCGACCGACCCCGGCGCCACGTTCACCGCGATCACCCAGATCGGCACCGAGGCCGCCGTGCTCGTCTATTTCTGGAAGGACATCACGCGCATCATCGGCGCGTGGTTCCGGCACGTCACGCGGCGCGGCCTTCCCGCGAGCGATCCAGACGTGCGCATGGGGTGGCTCATCATCATCGGAACCGTCCCAATCGTCATCATCGGGTTCCTCGCCCAGGAGTACATCCGCTCCGCCTTCCGCTCGCTGTGGCTCGTCGCGATCGTGCTCATCGTCTTCGGCATCCTGCTCGGCATCGCCGACTGGCTCGGCCGTCGCGACCGCGAGCTCACGCAGCTGACCTACCCGCACGGCCTCGCCTACGGGGCCGCACAGACGCTCGCGCTCATCCCGGGCGTCTCGCGCTCGGGCGCGACGACCTCGATGGGGCTCGCCCTCGGCTACACGCGACCCGCGGCCGCGCGCTACGCCTTCCTTCTCGCGGTGCCCGCGGTCTTCGGCAGCGGCTTCTACGAGCTGCTCACGGCGATCCGCGAGCCGGGCTCGAGCCCGTTCAGCTACGTCGAGATCGCGGCGGCCACGGTCGTCGCCTTCGGCGTGGGGCTCGCGGTCATCGCCGGCCTGATGGCCTACATCTCGAAGCGCTCGTTCCTGCCCTTCGTCATCTACCGGCTGCTGCTCGGCGGCACGCTGCTCGTGCTGCTCGCCACGGGAGTCATCGACCCGCTCTGACCGGGAGCTCGCCAACCGCGGCGGCCCGACTGCCGACTCCGCGAGCGCGCCCCCGAGCATCCCGTGCCCGTCTCCACAATTCAGGAGATGCCAGCTTCACATAGGGCCTCAGGATGCTCGACCGGCGTGTCGCGCAGGCGGCGAGCGCGCGACTCCTGAGTTGTGGAGACGCGGCTCGGCAGCCGCGCGGGCGGTGAGGTCGCCTAGGAGACTGCTGAACAAGGGGTCTTGACCGTGGTCGGCTGGGCCGTGTCGGTTCTCTGGGCGGGCGTCGGTGGCTCGGTTCTTGGTCTGCCGTGCCAATAGTTGTCTGCCCGGAAGGCGGCGTTGCGGCACTGTTGGCGGGGGTTCCGCCGAGCTGCGACCGTGATTGGGCGCACTGGCTGGCTCTATCCGAGCGCCCAGTTCCCGTTGTGGAAGGTGAGGCCGAGGTTGAGAAGTCGTTTGAGGTTGATTCCGGCGGCGCGGGTGACCCACCAGGCGTTGTTCTTCGCGACGCCACGGAACGGCACGCGTCTGGCGTCGCGGGTGAGCCACGCGATTGAGCGTTCGACCATTGGCCGGTGTTGCCGGTAATCGGCTTGGAAGCCAGGATCCGCGGCTCGGGCCCGGTGTTCGCGTTTGATCCGGTCATGCGCAGTCACGGTCATCTTCCGTCCTCGCGCCGCCGTGGTGCATCGAAGCTTCAACGGACAGGAGGAGCAGACGCTGCCGAAGGTCACTGTTCCCTTGGCGGCGATCGGTCGGGTGACTCCGGCCGGGCAGGTCATCGTTCCCGCGGTGTCATCGACGGTGAAGTCATCGATGGTGAACCCGTCAGGAACCGCCCGGGCCAGCGGCATCGGCTTGATAATCGCGGTGTGACCGGCGGTTCCGATCTGGTCGAGCAGCTCACCGCTGCCGTAGGCCGAATCGGCCAGCACGTCGACCGGTTCCTCGCCGATGCTGGTATCGGCGGTGAGCAGCTCCGCCCCGCGGGCCGCGTCGCTGTTCGCCGCCCCGGACGCCTTCGTGAGGGCGGCAGCGGTGACCAGACCGGTGTCCGGCTCGATCACAACGTGGGCTTTGAAGCCGTCCTGCTTCTTCTCCCGCGACTTGTGCGCATGCCGGGTGTCCGGATCAACGGTTGAGATCATCCGCTCCGGGGCGACCTTCCGGGCGATCCGCCACCGCCCATCGGTGCCATCGGAATCCTCCGCCGGCTCAACGTCCTGCCCTGCGACCAGTGCCAGCAACGCCACCGTTTCCTGCTGCTTCTCGCTCAGTTCGACACCGTCGAGCTCCGCCAGCAGCGTCAACGCGTCGTTCACCAACGCTGAGACGAGCAGATCGCGGGCGGCCGGGTCATCCCAGGCAATGTCCGGCTTCCCAGGCGTGGAGTAGTCATGCCCGGGCAGGCCCGCGATGAGCTCCGCCGTTGCGGGGACCTCCCGCCCGACTCGGCGGATCTGCGCGATCAGCTGGGTCACCGTGTCCTGCCGGGCAACCGCATCGTCGAGGATCGTGGAATCGATCGCCCGTCGCCGTCGACCGGTCAACGCCCCCGACTGAGCGATGACCTCGGCCACGGCATCGAAGATGCGATGCGGCCGCTCACTGCCAGCCAGACGGCGCCGCCAATACGTCAACACCGACGGGTGGAACGCTGTCTGGGCCACCGCGAACCCACAGGCCGCTTTCCAGCGCAGATCAAACGTGACCGCCTCCGCAGTCTCCCGATCGGAGAGGTTATGAATCGTCTGCAACACCAACACCGACGCGATCACATCCGCCGGGATCGAGGGACGACCCCGCCCGGACGGGAACAGATCCGCGAACGCGTCATCCGGGAACAGTTGCCTCCGGTGAGCGGCCAGGAACGCGAACACCGACCCCCGCGGGAGCAAATGACCCGCCCAGGACTGAACATCCAACAGTTGACGCTGACCATCGTCACTACCCTGCATGAACCAAGTCTTAACCCGCAGCCCGGACCAGTCCGCAGGCGCGCCTTAAACCCCCGAATTGTTCAGCGGTCTCCTAGACGGGGTTCTCGCCCGCGACTCCGCCGGCCGGCGGGTCGTCGCGGCGGCGCCGCAGGTAGCGCTCGAACTCCTGCGCGATCGCCTCGCCGCTCGCCTCGGGAGCCTCGACGGCGTCTCGTGCCGTCTCGAGCTGCGAGATGTAGGCGGTCATCTCGTCGTCCTCGCCCGCGAGAGTGTCGATGCCCTCCTCCCACGCGCGGGACTCGTCGAGCAGGTCGCCGCGCGGGATGACGACGTCGACGAGCTCCTCGAGCCGGTCGAGAAGAGCGAGGGTCGCCTTGGGGGAGGGCGCGTTGTGCACGTAGTGCGGCACCGAGGCCCACAGCGACACGGTGGGGATGCCCGCCTCCTCGGCCGCCGACGCGATGACGCTCAGGATGCCGACCGGCCCCTCGTAGGTCGAGCGCTCGAGGCCGAGCTCGTCGCGCACGTCGGGGTTCTCGCTCGAGGCGTGCACAGCGATCGGTCGAGTGTGCGGCACGTCGGCAAGCAGCGCGCCGAGCAGGATGATGCCCGTGATGTCGACGGCGAGCGCTTGGTCGATCGTCTCCGTCGCGAAGGTCTTCCACCCGCGGGAGGGCTCGGTGCCCAGCAGCAGGTAGATGTTCTCGTGATTGTCGCCGCTCACGTCGAGAGGCGAGTCGGTGCTGGGACGCTCGCGCGGCATCCCGTCATCGCCCACGGGCCCGAAGAGCGTCACGCTCGGCCACTGCAGGCGCCGATTGCCCTCCTCGTCGAGCTCGATCATGGGGCGGTTGAGCTGGAAGTCGTAGTAGTCCTCGGGGTCGATGTCGGCGATGGGCACGACATCGAGCACGTCCTTGAGCGAGCGCACGGCCCCGCTCGCCGCCTCGCCCGCATCGTTCCAGCCCTCGAAGGCGACGACCAGCAGTCGGCCGCCGCGGAACAGATCGCTCGTCGTCACTCGCTCACTCTCGTCGCCGGATCCCCGAACCTCACCGGGGCGTCGCCCCAGGATAGAACGCAACTAGACTTGCCCGTCGTGACCACTCCGATCCGCCCCTCCGCCGTGCTCTGGGACATGGACGGCACGATCGTCGACACCGAGCCGTATTGGATGCGCGCCGAGGTCGACCTCGTGACCTCCCACGGCGGCGTCTGGACCGAGGCGGACGGCATGCAGCTCGTCGGCTCCGGGCTCGTGCAGTCCGCGCGCATCCTGCAGCAGGCCGGCGTCGATCTTCCCGTCGAGTCGATCATCGACGCGCTCACCGACCGCGTCCTGGCGCAGATCGAGAAGGAGGTGCCCTGGCGCCCCGGGGCCCGCGAGCTCATCGAGCACCTGCGCGACGCGGGCATCCCGATCGCGCTCGTGACCATGTCGATCCGGCGGATGGCGCTCCAGGTGGCTGCGGCGATCGGCGACGACGTGTTCGACATCGTCGTCGCGGGCGACGACGTGGCGAACCCCAAGCCGCACCCCGAGCCGTACCTGCGCGCCGCCGAGCTGCTCGGCGTCGACATCGCCGACTGCGTCGCGCTCGAGGATTCGCAGTTCGGCCTCGTCTCGGCCGTCTCCTCCGGGGCCGCGACGATCGGCATCCCATTGCACTTGACGCTCCACGAGGGCCCCACGCACGAGCTGTGGCCGAGCCTCGCCGGCCGCAGCGTCGACGACCTCTCCGCCGCGCTCGCGCGGCATCAGCACCGGGCGACGGGAGTCGAGTCGTGACGCTGCGTCGCCAGAGCGGCCCCTTCGTCGAGGGTGACCAGGTGCAGCTCACCGACCCAAAGGGCCGCCTCAACACGATCACGCTCATCCCCGGCCAGGTGTTCCACAGCCACCGCGGCACGGTCGCGCACGACGACCTCATCGGCCTGCCCGATGGCAGCGTCATCGAGAACTCGAGCGGCATCTCCTACCTCGCGCTGCGCCCGCTACTCACCGACTTCGTGATGTCGATGCCGCGCGGCGCCGCGATTATCTATCCGAAGGATGCCGCGCAGATCCTCGGGCACGCCGACATCTTCCCCGGCGCCCGCATCGTCGAGGCGGGGGTCGGCTCCGGCGCTCTCTCGATGTGGCTGCTGCGCGCGATCGGCGACCATGGCGAGCTGCTGTCGTTCGAGCGTCGCGAGGAGTTCGCGCAGATCGCCCGCGGCAATGTGAGCGCCTACTTCGGCGCGGAGCCCGAGAACTGGTCGATCACGCTCGGTGATCTCACGGATGCTCTGCCGGAGCGCGTCGAGGCAGGCAGCGTCGACCGCGTCGTGCTCGACATGCTCGCGCCGTGGGAGTGCCTCGAGGCGGTCGCGCATGCGCTCACGCCCGGGGGAGTGGTGCTGTGCTACATCGCGACCGCGACCCAGCTCTCGCGCGTCGCCGAGGCGATCCGCAACACGGCATCGTTCACCGAGCCGGTATCGAGCGAGACGATGGTGCGCGGCTGGCATGTGGACGGGCTCTCGGTGCGTCCCGACCACCGCATGGTCGCTCACACGGGATTCCTCATCACGGCGCGCCGGCTGGCCGACGGCACCGAGCGCTTCATCAAGGCCAAGCGCGGTTCGAAGACGGAGTTCACCGACGAGGACGTCGAACTGTGGACCCCGGGAGCGGTCGGCGACCGTACCGCGAGCGACAAGAAGCTGCGGAAGGCCGCCCGTGAGGCGCAGTCCCTCGCCGAGCGGTCGGCGCGACGCCAGCCGATAGAGTGACCTGCGACGCTGCTCGCCCGATCGAAAGAGGTTCCGTGCGCTCCCTGGCACCCGCGCTCATCCTGACCACCGCACTGGTCGGCTCGCTCGCCGCGTGCTCCACGCCGGTCGATGCGGAGTCCTGCACGCCGCTCGTCCCCTCCGGCGAGCCCGCTTCCTACGTGCAGGCCTCGGGCGCCATCGGCACGCCTCCCGAGGTGACCTTCCCCACTCCGCTGCGGGCCGAGAGCGCGCAGCAGGCGGTCATCGAGAGCGGCGACGAGGGGGGCGCGATCGCGGGCCCCGGCCAGGTCGTCGACTTCCAGGTGAGCCTCTTCAACGGCGCCGATGGCGAGCTCATCACGCAGACCTCCTACGACCCGGACGCCGCGCCCGTGCGGCGCACCGCGGGTGCCGACACCGACATCCTCGCGAGCGTCGTGCAGTGCGCGGCGGTCGGCTCGCGCATCGCCGCGACCGGCACGATCGCCGACGTTTTCGGCGAGGGCCAGCTCGACGCGGGACTGGGTCTCGCCGACGACGATGCCGTCGTCATGGTCATCGACGTCGAGGCCGCCTACCTCGGCAAGGCCACCGGTATTCCGCAGCTGGGCAGCCAGGGTGTTCCCGCGGTCGTGACGACGCCCGAGGGCGTGCCGGGCATCACCATCCCCAACGAGGACGCCCCGACCGACCTCGTCGTGCACACTCTCCTGCTCGGCCAGGGCGCCGAGGTCGCGGAGGGCGATGCGGTCGTGCTCCACTACACGGGTGTTCTGTGGAACACGGAGCGTGTGTTCGACTCCAGCTGGGAGCGCGAAGTGCCGTCGACCTTCACGGCGGCGAGCTTCGAGGACGACCCCACGGGCGTCGTGCCGGGCCTCGCCGACGGCCTCATCGGCCAGACGGTCGGGTCGCAGGTCATCGTCGTCATTCCGCCCGAGCTGGGCTATCCCGCCGGGCAGGCGCCCGCGAGCGTGCCCGAGGGCTCGACGATGGTGTTCGTCGTCGACATCCTCGGCCTCGAAGGCTGACCGCCGGAAGCGCCGGAGTTCTCGTGGCCCGCACGATTCCCGTCGAGGAGCGCCTCTTCAGCCTCGTGCTGGCGCTTCTCGCGACCGAGCACGGCCTCACGAAGCACGAGATCCTCTCCACCGTCACGGGATACGCGGCCCGCTACGCGACCGACCGCGATCGCGGCAGTCTCGAGCGGCAGTTCGAGCGCGACAAGGAGGAGCTGCGCGACCTCGGCGTGCCGCTGGAGACCTTCGATGCGCAGGGCGCGGAGAACGACACGAAGTTCCAGCGGTACCGCATCCCTGCCGACCGCTACCAGCTGCCCGAGGAGGTGCGCTTCACGCCGGACCAGTACGCGCTCCTCGGTCTCGCCGCGCAGGTCTGGCGCGAGGGCTCCCTCTCGCAGGACTCGCGTCGAGCGCTGACGAAGCTGCGCTCGCTCGGGCTCGCGCTCGACGACGCCATCATCGGCATGGCGCCGACGATCCGCACCCGGGACTCCGCGCACGAGCCGCTCACTCTCGCGATCGACCGCGGCCAGCAGGTCACCTTCCGGTACCTCAAGCCGGGTCGCACGTCACCGGAGCTGCGCCGCGTCTCGCCGCTCGCCCTCGTGCATCACGAGGGCCGCTGGCACCTGCAGGCCCACGATGATGCCGCGGATGCTCCGCGCACGTTCCTGCTGCGCCGCATCGTCGGCCAGGTCGCGGTCGCGGGCAGCGCCACACACCGCCCTGCGCCCGACGAACCGGCTCGAGCCCTCGCCGAGCTGCGCGAGATCTGGCAGAGCACGGTCGCGGTCGTGCGGCCCCGCCCCGGCAGCGAGGCCGACGTCGTGCTGCGCAACCGCGCGGAGACGCGCACGGTAGACGGCGGGCTCGAGATTCATACGACCGACCTCGACATCCTCGCCGACGAGCTCACCGCTTTCGGCGCCGACGTCGTGGTCGTCGATCCGGCGTCGTTGCACGATGCGGTAGACGCGCGCTGGCACGCGATCATGGAGCGTCATGGCTAAGCGCGCTCCCGCCCCGAAGGCGGGCGACAAGCTCACCTTCCTCCTCGCTCTCGTGCCGTACCTCATCGACCAGGTGCGCGTGAGCGTCGATGAGGCCGCCACGCACTTCGGCGTGTCGCCGCAGCGCGTGCGCGACGCGGTCGCGCTCATCACGACGAGCGGCCTGCCGGGCGACGACGGCGCATACTCGCACGCCGACCTCTTCGACATCGACTGGACGGCCTACGAAGAGCGCGACCTCATCACGATCATCCGCGCACCCGTCGACGAGATTCCGCGCCTCTCGTCTCGGGAGGCTGCTGCGCTCCTCGCCGGCCTGCAGGTGCTGGCGGCGAGCCCGAGCTTCGCGGCACGCACCGACGCCGTCGAGCTCATGGAGCTGCTGGGCAGGGGCGCCTCCGAGTCCGTCGCGCCCGTCGCCGTCGCCCCGTCCGCGCCCGATGACCTGCGCGCGCTGCTCACGCGAGCCCTCCACGATCAGCTCCGCGTGCGGCTCGACTACGTGTCCACGCGCGGGGAGCGGCAGTCGCGCGAGGTCGATCCGATCCGCCTCGACGGGCTCGACGACGTCTGGTACCTGCGGGGGTGGTGCCTCCTGCGCGACTCCGAGCGCACCTTCCGGCTCGACCGCATCGCGGGGGCCGAGCTGCTGGGCCCCGCCGCCGAGCACGAGGCCGTGAGCGTCGACCCCGAGCAGCTGTTCCGTCCGGCGCCCGACGATCAGCGCGTCACCCTGCGCCTGCCGGTCTCGGCGCTACCGCTCGTCACCGACTACCGCGGCCCCGATGATGAGCTGAGCGTCGACTCCGAGAGCGGCACCGCGACTCTCACCCTCATGGTCAGCCACGACGGCGTGCTCGGGCGACTCGTGAGCTGCGCTCCCGGCGCGATCGAGATCGTCGCCCCGCCCGAAGCGCGCGCAGCGGTCGCGGCGTGGGCGCGCACGGCTCTCGCCGAGGAAAGCGTCTAGACTCGACGCACACTGCTTCTCGAGCTCAAAGGATCAGAGCACATGCCGGCAAATCTCGGAGGCTGGACAGGCCTCATCCTCCTTCTCGTGGTCATCCTCCTCTTCGCCGCGCCCAAGCTTCCCCAGCTCGCCCGCAGCCTCGGCCAGTCGATGACGATCTTCAAGAAGGAGATCAAGAACAAGGACGGGGATGCTCCCGCCGACGCGAGCGGCGAGGCGAGCTCCACGAAGCAGGAGTCGACGGGCTCCAGCGAGGGTTCCGACTCCTCCAGCTCGAAGTAGGCCGTGGCAGACCGCCCGCCGCGGTCCCGGAATCCCGAGGGCCGCATGTCCCTCGGCCAGCACCTCGTCGAGTTGCGCAAGCGACTCACGCGCGCCGGTGCGGCGATCCTGGTCGCCGCGGTCGGCGGCTGGTTCCTCGTCGACATCGTCTGGGCCGAGCTCAGCCGACCCGTGCTCGAGTTCGCCGAGCGCGCCGACCGCGAGGCCGCGATCAGCTACACCACGGTGACCGAGGCGTTCGACACCCGACTGCTCATCACTCTCACGCTCGGCGTCGTGATCGCCTCGCCCATCTGGCTGTATCAGCTGTGGGCCTTCATCGTGCCCGCTCTGCATCAGCGCGAGAAGCGCTACGCGATCGGATTCCTCGGCGCGGCCGTGCCGCTCTTCCTCGCGGGCTGCGCTACGGGCTGGCTCATCCTGCCCAACATCGTGAGCCTTCTAACCGGCTTCGCTCCCGATGACACGACGACGCTGCTCACGGCGCGGTTCTACCTCGACTTCTCGCTCAAGCTCATCATCGCGATCGGTATCGGCTTCGTGCTGCCCGTCGTGCTCGTCATGCTCAACTTCGCGCGGGTGCTCACCGCGGCGTCGATCCTCAAGAGCTGGCGCTGGGCGATCATCGCGATCGCGCTGTTCACGGCTCTCGCCACTCCTGCCGCTGACGTGCTGTCGATGTTCCTCCTCGCGATCCCCATGGTGGGCCTGTACTTCCTCGCCGCGGCGATCGCGACCTTCCACGACCGTCGACTCGCCAAGCGAGAGGCGGCCATGAACGCGAGCTACGGCATCCCCACCGATGCCGAGTAGCGGCGTGCCGGCGGCAGAACCCACGCCGGCCGAACGATTCGCGGCAGCGCGCACCCTGCGCGGGCTTCCCCGACTGCGCGCCTTCCGCGACGGTCTGGCGATCGACCTCGACCCGTTCCAGCTTGCCGCGTGCCAGGCGCTCGAGGAAGGTCGCAGCGTGCTCGTCGCCGCCCCCACGGGTGCGGGCAAGACGATCGTCGCCGAGTTCGGCGTGTTCCTCGCGATGTTCGAGCCGAAGGCGAAGATCTTCTACACGGCGCCCATGAAGGCGCTCAGCAACCAGAAGTACACGGAGCTCGTCGCCGAGTACGGAGCGAGCGAGGTAGGGCTGCTCACGGGCGACACGAACATCAACGCGAGCGCGCGCGTCGTCGTCATGACGACCGAGGTGCTGCGCAACATGCTCTACGCCGATTCGCCGCTCCTGACCGATCTGGCCTACGTCGTCATGGACGAGGTGCACTACCTCGCCGACCGGTTCCGCGGGGCCGTGTGGGAGGAAGTGATCATCCACCTGCCGCTCGCAGTGCGGCTCATCTCCCTGAGCGCGACAGTCTCCAACGCCGAGGAGTTCGGTGACTGGCTGCAGGCCGTGCGCGGCGACACCGACGTCATCGTGAGCGAGACCCGCCCCGTACCGCTCACGCAGCACGTGCTCGTGCGGTCGAAGCTGCTCGACCTCTTCGACTCGTCGGGGCAGGCGGCCACGAACCGCGTCAACCCGGAACTCGTGCAGCTCGCGCGCGCCGGCGGGGCGAAGGTGCACCGCGGTCGCGGCCACCACCCGAAGCGGTGGGAGAAGCGCTCGGGGCGCTCCGGCGGCTTCGGCGGCGATGAAGGCCGCATGGATCGTGCCGCGATCGCCGGGATGCTCGGAGCCAGGAACCTGCTGCCCGCGATCTTCTTCATCTTCAGTCGGGCGGGGTGCGACGCCGCCGTCCGCCAGCTCGTGCGCTCGGGTCTTCGCCTCACCGACCAGGCGGAGCGCGACGAGATCCGCGCGATCGTCGAAGAGCGCTGCCGCACGCTGCGCGACGATGACCTCGCGGTGCTCGGCTACTGGGAGTGGCTCGACGGGCTGCAACGCGGCGTCGCCGCCCACCATGCCGGTCTTCTGCCGGCCTTCAAGGAGGTCGTCGAGGAGCTCTTCCAGAAGAAGCTGCTGCGCGTGGTCTTCGCGACGGAGACGCTCGCCCTGGGCATCAACATGCCCGCACGTACTGTCGTGCTCGAGAAGCTCGAGAAGTTCAACGGCGAGGCGCGCGTTCCCATCACGCCGGGGGAGTACACCCAGCTCACCGGCCGGGCAGGCAGGCGCGGCATCGACACGGAGGGTCACGCGGTCATCCAATGGACGGGCGGCCTCGACCCGCAGGCGGTCGCCTCGCTCGCCTCGCGACGCACCTATCCGCTCAACTCGAGCTTCCGGCCGACCTACAACATGGCGGTCAACCTCATCGAGCAGTTCGGCCGCGACCGCGCCCGCACCATTCTCGAGAGCAGCTTCGCGCAATTCCAGGCCGACCGCGCCGTCGTCGACCTCGCGCGCACGGTGCGCAAGCAGCAGGAGTCTCTGCAGGGCTACGCGACGGCCATGGAGTGCCACCTCGGCGATTTCGCGGAGTACTCCGCCCTGCGACGCGAGCTCAGCGACCTCGAGAAGGGCTCGACGGGCCCGGGGAAGGGCGCCTCGCAAGCAGACCGCGTACGCCGTCAGAAGCAGATGGAGGGCGTGCGCAAGCGCATGCGCACGCACCCCTGCCATGGCTGCGCCGATCGCGAGGCGCACTCCCGGTGGGCGGAGCGCTGGTGGCGGCTCAAGCGCGAGAACGACAAGCTCGGCCGCCAGATCTCGGGCCGCACGGGTGCCGTCGCCGCGGTCTTCGACCGCGTCACGGTCGTGCTCGAGAAGCTCGGCTACCTCACGAAGGACGAGCACGGGCGCACTGCCCTCACCGTCCATGGCCGCTCGCTGCGCCGCATCTACGGGGAGCGCGACCTGCTCGTCGCCGAGTGCCTGCGTCGCGGGCACTGGAAGGATCTCGACCCCGCCTCCCTCGCCGCGATGGCGAGTGCAATCATCTTCGAGGCCCGTCGGGATGACGGCCAGGCACCCGAGTACAACCTGCCGCGGGGCGCCTTCCGCCCCGCTCTCGAGCGCACCCAGGAGCTGTGGGCGCGACTCGACGACCTCGAGCGCGACCACCGGCTGCCCGGGTCGATCCCGCTCGCCACGACCCTCGCCCTCCCGATGCAGCGCTGGGCGCAGGGCGCGAGCCTCGACGTCGTGCTGCGCGACGCCGACATGGCCGCGGGCGACTTCGTGCGCTGGACCAAGCAGACCATCGACCTGCTCGACCAGATCTCGATCGTCGCCGACGGCGCCGTCGGGCGCACCGCGCGGTCGGCCCTCGACGCGATCCGCCGCGGCATCGTCGCCTACAGCTCGGTCGCCTGATGACTCACGGCACGAACGCTCCCGCTCCGCGCGCTTCGTCGTGGTCGCTCCCCGCCGCGCCCCGGCTGCCGCTCGCCCTCGCGATGGGCGCGCTGGGTGGCTGGATGACCGACCTCGGGTTCCCCGACGGCGCGGCCTGGCCGCTCACGATCGTCGGGGTCGCGCTCGTGCTCGCGAGCCTGCGCGGTCGCAGCGTCGGCGGGGCGCTCCTCGTCGGCGCGGTGAGCGGCTTCGCCTTCTACGGCACCCTCATCGAGTGGCTCACGATCTACCTCGGCGTCGTGCCGTGGCTCGCCCTCACCCTCGCGCAGGTGTTCTTCACCTCGCTCGGCGCTGTCATCATCACCCTGGCCTGGCGCTGGGTTCCGCGAGCCTGGCCGGGCACGGCCGGGCGCCTCCTGCTGACCCCGGTCATCGTGGCGGGGGCCTGGACGCTCCGGGAGGCCGTCTCGAGCACGTTCCCGTTCGGCGGCTTCGCGTGGGGCCGTCTCGCGCACAGTCAGGCCGAGGGTCCGCTCGGGCACTGGGCCGCGTGGATCGGCTTCTCCGGCCTCACCTGGCTGCTCGCCACGCTCGCGGCGCTGCTCGTCGTCGTGGCGATCGAGTCGCGCGAGGGGGTGCTGCGGCGCAGCATCCTCGTCGTCGGTGTCACGGCGACCGCCCTCGTGTGGCCCGCGTTCCCCGTGGCCGTCACGGGCACGACGACCGTCGCCGCGGTGCAGGGCAACTCCGATGCGGGGCTGTTCGCCGGGCGCGAGCCCGGCGACATCCTGCAGGACCACTACGACGCGACCGTGCCGCTCTTCGATACCGGGCTCGATCTCGACATGGTCGTCTGGCCCGAGAACGCCTCCGACCTCGACCCCCTGCGCAGCGAGCTCTCTGCCGCGGTGCTCGACCAGGTGAGCGATCGCCTCGACGCTCCCGTCGTCGTCGGCACGATCACGGTCGACGGTGACGAGACGTTCAACAGCGCGCTGCTGTGGCGCGACGGCGAGGGCGCTCTCGATCAGTACGACAAGGTGCGGCCCGTGCCCTTCGCCGAGTATCTGCCGGCGCGCGAGTTCTTCTACCCGCTCGCGCCCGACCTGTTCGACCTCGTGCCGCGCGACTATGCCTTCGGCCAGAGAGACACCGTGTTCGACATCGACGGAGTGATGGCGGGCATCGCGATCTGCTTCGACATCGTGGACGACGATCTCGTGCAGCGCATGGTCGACGAGGGCGCCCAGGTGCTGCTCGCGCCGACCAACAACGCCGACTTCGGGCGCACCGACCAGAGCGTGCAGCAGCTCGGCATCGCGCGCTTGCGCGCCATCGAGCAGGGCCGCAGCCTCGTCAACGCATCGACCGTCGGAGCGAGCGCGATCGTGGCTCCCGACGGCTCGACCATCGACGCCCTGCCGCTGTTCGAGAAGGGCACGATGGTCGCCGAGGTGCCGCTGAGCGACACCATCACGCCGGCGCACGCGCTCGGACGCACGATCGAGTGGTTCGCGATCCTGCTCACGCTCGCGAGCATCGCGATCGCCGGCGTCAGCGCACGACGGGAGCCCGCATGAGGGGCACCCTCGTCGTCGTGCCGACGTACAACGAGGCCGCGAGCATCCGCAGCCTCGTCGGCCGCGTGCGCGACGCCGTGCCCGACGCCGATGTGCTCGTCGTCGACGACGCCTCACCTGACGGCACGGGGGCGATCGCGGACGAGCTGGCCGCCGTCGACAGCCGCATCGTGGTGCTGCATCGCTCGGCCAAGAGCGGGCTCGGCTCGGCGTACCTGGCCGGGTTCGCACGGGCGCGCGAGGGCGGCTACCGGTACGTCGTCGAGATCGACGCCGACGGCTCGCACGATCCGCTCGAGCTGCCGGGAATGCTCGCGCTGGCCGAAGCGGAGCAGCTCGACCTCGTGATCGGCTCCCGGTGGGTGCCGGGCGGCTCGGTCGTCAACTGGCCGTGGTCGCGACGGTTCATCTCCCGCACGGGCAACCGGTACGCGCGCGCCATGCTCGGTTCGGGCATCCGCGACATCACCGCGGGCTTCCGGGTCTACCGGCTGAGCGCTCTCGACGGCCTGGACCGCGCCGTGGTCTCCTCCCAGGGCTACTGCTTCCAGGTAGAGCTCGCGTGGCGCGTCGAGCGAGCCGGCGGGCGCGTGCGCGAGCTGCCGATCCAGTTCGTGGAGCGCGTGAGCGGTCGATCCAAAATGGGTCCGGGAATCGTCGCCGAGGCCCTCTGGCGGGTCACCGTCTGGGGTGTCGCGACGCGTCTCGGCCGGTCACCCCTCGCCGACGCCTAAGCGCCCTTGCGCGCCGCGCCTCCGCGACGCTCGCGCAGCAGAGCGAGTCGATCTTCGAGAAGCTCTTCGAGCTCGTCGCGCGTGCGACGCTCGAGCAGCATGTCCCAGTGCGTGCGGGCGGCCTTGATCTCGCTCTCGACGAGGTCGACCGGGGTGCCGTCGGGGGAGAGCTGCACGCCTTCCTTGCCCGACTTCGGGGACTGCCAGCGGTCGGGCAGCTCGGCATCGGAGGCGAAGATCACGTCGAAGGTCTCGCCGTCGGCGGTACGGAACTGCACGCGCTGACGAGACGCGAATTCCACGCCTTCCTCCGTCTGCATGCTCTGGGAGCCGAGTCGCATGCCTCGCAGGGTTCGATCTGCCATCGCGCACCTCCATCAGTCAACGGGAAATCCATGTATAGGTATAGACCCCTGAGGGGGTGCACGCCCAGTGAACAGGGGCTTTCCCAGAGACTTGCCAGCGCTTACGGACGTGAGCGAACCACATCCATCGCGAGGTCCGCACGATCGGTCACGATGCCGTCGACCCCGAGGTCGAGGAGGCGGTGCATGGAGTCGACGTCGTTGATCGTCCACACGTGCACCTCGACGCCGGCTGCGTGGTACTGGCGCAGCCGACCAGGGGTGACCGTGTTCATGCCGAGCGCGCGCTCGGGAATCTGCACCGCCTGGATGCCGCGCAGGAGGCGCCGCACCGCGGGTCCGCCGCGTACGGAGGCGGCGAGCAGCGCGCCCGCGAAGAGGGGCCCCGACGCGCTCGTGGCGACACCGGGCAGCCGGGCGATCGCCGCGCGCCGACGCCGCTCGCTGAACGAGGTGAGCAGCACGCGCTTCTCTGCCCGCAGCGAGGTGATCGACTCCACAGCCGAGGGCACCGCCGCGGCGTCCTTGAGGTCGATGTTGACGCGCGCGTCGGGAAAGGCATCGAGGGCTTCGGCGAGGGTGGGCATGTGCTGCCCCTCGCCGAGGTCGAGCGCTGCCAGCTCTGCGACGGTCAGATCGCTGACCTTCTCGGGCCGACCTATCACGCGCGACAGGTCGGGGTCGTGCGCGACCATCGCAACCCCGTCCGCGCTCGCGTGCACGTCGGTCTCGAGGTACTCCACACCGAGGGCCAGCGCGTGCGCGAAGGCGAGCAGGGTGTTCTCCGGCGCCTCCACCGCGAGCCCCCGGTGCGCGAGCACGCGGGGGCCGTCGGGGGAGAAGTAGTGGTCGTCCGGCGACACCGCTCAGGCCTTGGGCGGAGTGCCGCCGGGGCCGAAGAAGCCCTGACCGATGCCCTTGAGCGCCTCGGTGAGCTCGCTCGGGATGATCCACATCTTGTTCGAGTCGCCCTCGGCGAGCTTCGGCAGCGTCTGCAGGTACTCGTAGGCGAGCAGCTTGCTGTCCGGGTTGCCGGCGTGGATGGCGCCGAAGACGATCTTGATCGCCTCCGCCTCCGCCTCCGCACGCAGAACCTGCGCCTTGGCGTCACCTTCCGCATTGAGGATCGCCGACTGCCGCGCGCCCTCCGCCTCGAGGATCTGCGACTGCTTGGTGCCCTCCGCGGTGAGGATGACTGCGCGGCGGTCGCGCTCGGCGCGCATCTGCTTCTCCATCGAGTCCTGGATGCTCACGGGCGGATCGATGGCCTTGAGCTCGACGCGGTTGACGCGCAGGCCCCATTTGCCCGTCGCTTCGTCGAGCACGACGCGCAGCTGGCCGTTGATGTTGTCGCGGCTCGTGAGCGCCTCCTCGAGGTTGAGGCCACCCACGACGTTGCGCAGTGTCGTGACGGTCAACTGCTCGACTCCGGCGAGGTAGTTCGCGATCTCGTAGGTCGCGGCACGAGCATCCGTCACCTGGAAGTAGATGACGGTGTCGATCGAGACCACGAGGTTGTCCTCGGTGATGACCGGCTGCGGGGGGAAGGAGACGACCTGCTCGCGCATGTCGACGAGAGGCCGCATGCGGTCAATGAACGGCACGAGGAGGTTGAGGCCCGGCTGGAGCGTCTTGTGGTAGCGGCCGAGGCGCTCCACGACGCCCGCGTAGGCCTGCGGCACGATGCGGATGGCGCGAATGAGGACGACCACGACGAAGATGCCGAGGACGACGAGGAGAGCGATCACGAAGATCTGCCCGAGGAACTCCGAGGGAGCGATCACGAGGGGTCATTCCTTTCTTCCGGAGCGACCTCCACGGTCGCTCCATCGACACGGGTGACGACGACGCGGTCGCCTTCCCCGAGACTGAGGTGGTCGGTCAGGTCGGCGGCGAGGCGCGCCGTCCAGGTCTCGCCGTTGGCGAGCTTGACCTGGCCGCCGGTGTCGGTCACGGGGAGCAGCACGCGAGCACGCATCCCGTAGAGCGCATCGACATTGCTCTTGGCCGGATCCGAGCCCTTGCGCAGCGTTTGCAGCAGCAGGGGTCTGATGGTGAAGAGGAGCAGCGCGGAGAGGATCGCGGCCGCCCCCACCTGCACCCACCACTCGGCACCGATGAGGTTGAGGCCGAGGCCCCCCAGGAGCGAACCCGCCGCGATCATGAGGAAGGTGAACTCGAGTGTGACGACCTCGATGATGACGCAGATGATCACGAAGACGAGCCAGATGATCCAGAGATACTGCGTCAGATCGATCACGATGCCCTCCTCCCCGGCGTGCGGCTCACGCTATCACCGGGAGGTGACCGTTGATCGGGTGCCACGAGCCGGTAGGGTCGAGAACCGTGAACAGCCCTCTGCAGCCCGGCCAGCTCGCCGGCACGACCACCCTTGTCACCGGCTCCTCGCGCGGCATCGGCGCCGACACGGCACGCTACTTCGCGGCCGCCGGCGCGAATGTCGTCATCAACTACCGCTCGAAGGCGCCGCGCGCCGACAAGCTCGTCGCCGAGCTCGAAGCAGCGGGCACCGAGGCGATCGCGATCGGTGCCGACCTCACCGACCCCGCGTCGGTCGAGTCGATGATGGAGACGATCCGCTCCCGCTTCGGCACCCTCGAGATCCTCGTGCTCAACGCCTCCGGCGGCATGGAGTCGGGCATGGGCGAGGACTACGCGCTACGCCTCAACCGCGATGCGCAAGTGAACGTGCTCACCGCAGCGCTCCCGCTCCTGGGGGAGGGCTCGCGCGTCGTCTTCGTGACGAGCCACCAGGCTCACTTCATCCGCACGACGCCGACGATGCCGGAGTACGAGGCCGTCGCCCTCTCCAAGCGTGCGGGAGAGGATGCTCTGCGGGAGCACATCGGCACGCTCGCCGACCGCGGCATCGGGTTCACGGTCGTCTCGGGCGACATGATCGAGGGCACCATCACGGCGACCCTGCTCGAGCGGGCGGCCCCCGGCGCGATCGACGCGCGCAAGGAGGCCGCTGGCCGCCTCTACAACGTCAGCGAGTTCGCCGCCGAGGTCGCGCTCGCGGCGGTCGAGCCCGTACCGGAGGACAACACGAAGCTCGTCGGCGACGTCAGCTTCTTCACCGCAGCGGAGCAGTAGTGGCGGCGGCGGGCCTGCGCCGGACATCCCGAATTCTGCTCATCGACGCCGACGGCGCCGCCCTGCTGTTCTTCACGGCCGCGCCGGACTCGAGCCGCTTCTCGCGCTGGATCACGCCCGGCGGGGGAGTGGACCCGGGGGAGGACCACGCGCGGGCCGCCGTGCGCGAGCTGTTCGAGGAGACGGGGCTCGTCGTCGACGCGGTCGGCGAGCCGGTCTGGAGCCTCGACTTCGACGTCGCGTGGGACGAGGCCGATCACGATCGCGGCCATGCCGAGTATTACGTGGTGCGGTGCGAGCGCTTCACGCCGGCGTCGACGAACTGGACGGCGGAGGAGCACGTCGACGTGACGGCGCACCGGTGGTTCACGGCCGACGAACTCGAGGCCGCGGGAGAGCCGTTCGAGCCCGCCGAGCTGCCCGCCCTCCTGCGCCGCTTCGCCTCGACGGTCTGAAAGACTGGCTCCATGGATCTCGCGAGCATGGGCATCGGTCTGATCTCCATTCCGATTGTCGTGGCACTCGCAGTGCTCTGGATCGCCTCGCTCGTCTCGATCTTCCGCCGGTCGAACGCCATGTCGGGCCTCGAGCTCATCGGCTGGTGCGCGCTCGTGCTCTTCGCGCAGTTCTTCGGCCCGCTCATCTGGTTCTTCATCGGGCGCAGTCGCTACGCAGCACCATGACGCCCGCCTTGTTCGTGCTGCGCGCTCCGCGGGAGGCCGACATCGAAGCGCTCGCGCGAGTCCACGTCGATGCGTGGCGCGAGACCTATGCGGGTCAGTTGCCCGAGGAGTTCTTCGACGATCGCTCTCTCGAGTTCCGGCGGAGAATCTGGACGCGCATGCTCACCGAACCCGCTGAAGGACTGCGCACCGTTCTGGCAGAGCGCGAGGGCACGGTCATCGGGTTCGCTGCCGCGGGCGCCCCTGTCTCGCCCGAACCGCCGCCAGCCGCGTCGCACGAGCTATACATGATCTACCTGCTCGCCGCGCATCACGGCTGCGGGGCCGGGCAGGCGATGTTGGACATGGTGCTGGGCGATTCGGCGGCCTTTCTCTGGGTCGCAGCCGAGAACCCGCGAGCGCACGCCTTCTATGAGCGCAACGGCTTTCGCCTCGACAGCGTCGAGAAGGCAGACCCCAGGGTGCCGAGCTTCCTCGAGCGTCGGATGGTGCGCCCATAGTGCTCGTGCGCACATAGTGCTTGACTTGATCGATGATGATTGCGCAGTTCTGGGGGCCCGAGACGGACGATTTCGTGAATCCGATGATCCCGGCCGGGTACGACCTCGTCTGGTCGATCGGGGGAGTCGTCATCCTCGTCGCACTCGTCGTCGTGTGGGCGGTCGCGCTGCTCTCGATCCAGCGGCATAGCGACCGACTGCCGCCCGCGGCGACCGCGGTGTGGGTCGGCATCGTGCTGTTCGCGAGCGTTCTCGGCGCGATCGCGTGGTTCACGATCGGGCGTCCGCAGGCCCGAGAACGGCCGTCAGCGACGTAGCTCGCTCGCACCGTTTGAGACAGTTCGTGCGCCCGATTCCGTGCGCGGAGTCCGAAACGGTGCGAAAGAGCGGTACTGCGAGCGACGCACGCCGTTTCGGAGCCGGTACTGGGGGCTACGCTCGCGGCATGATGATCGATCCAGGGGTGATCAGGTGGATGCTCGACACCGACCCCGCCCTTCGGTGGCAGGTCGAGCGCGATCTGCTCGAGGAGCCCGAGGCTGTATGGCAGGCGACGCGCGCCCGCATCGCGACGGAGGGGATGGGGGCCGAACTGCTCTCGCACCAGGACCCCGACGGGCAGTGGGCGGGCGGCGCCTACTTCCCCGGCGACTTCGACTGGCACGGCCCCGAGGCGGCCGACGGTGCCGGCCAGCCGTGGACGGCGACGACGTGGACCCTCAACACCCTGCGCGAGTGGGGTCTGGAGGCGTCGGCGCTCGCCGGCACGGCCGAGAAGCTCGCGGCGAACAGCACGTGGGAGTACGACGACCTGCCGTACTGGGGCGGCGAGGTCGACGCGTGCATCAACGGCTTCACCCTCGCCAACGGCGCCTGGCTCGGTGTCGACGTGGAGGGCATCGCCACCTGGTTCGCCGAGCACGCGATGGCCGAAGGCGGCTGGAACTGCGAGTGGGTCGAGGGCTCGACGCGCGCGAGCTTCCCCTCGACGCTCAACTCGCTGAAGGGCATCCTCGACTGGGAGATCAGGACGGGCGACGCGCGCCTCCGCGAGGCGCGTCAGGCGGCCCAGGAATATTTGCTGCGGCGACGGATGCTCTACCGCGAGTCGACGGGCGAGCTCGTCGGCCCCTGGGCGACGTCGTTCGGCTACCCCTTCCGCCACGTGTACACAGCGCTCAACGCCCTCGACTACGTGCGCCGAGCATCCCTGCACGACGACGTCGCGCCCGACGAGCGCGCCACCGACGCGATCGAGGTCGTCCGCGCCGCCCAGCAGCCCGACGGCACGTGGCTGCAGGAGCGCCGCTACCCGGGTCGCGTCTGGTTCGAGCTCGACGTGCCCGTCGGCGAGCGCTCGCCGTGGCTCACGTTCTTCGCGCTGCGCGTGCTGCGTTGGTGGGACGAGAATGACGCGCGCTGACGGTGCATGGCACCAGAATGTCGACATGACCTCAGCGCAGCATCCGGCCGACATGCACGACATGATCCGCGTGCAGGGCGCGCGCGAGAACAATCTGCGCGACGTGAGCCTCGACATCCCGAAACGCCGCCTGACGGTCTTCACGGGCGTGTCGGGCTCGGGCAAGAGCTCGCTCGTCTTCGCGACGATCGCCGCCGAGTCGCAGCGCATGATCAACGAGACGTACAGCGCGTTCGTGCAGGGCTTCATGCCGAGTCTCGCGCGACCGGACGTCGACGTGCTCGAGGGGCTCACGACCGCGATCATCGTCGACCAGGAGCGCATGGGAGCCAACTCTCGCTCCACCGTCGGCACGGCGACGGATGCGAATGCCTTGCTTCGCGTGCTGTTCAGCCGCCTCGGCGACCCGCAGATCGGGCCTCCCAACGCTTTCTCCTTCAACGTGCCGACGACGCGCGTGAGCGGCGAGAGGACGAGCTCGACCGGGGAGACCGTCACGATCGAGAACGAGATCTACCTCGGCGGTATGTGCCCGCGATGCGAGGGCATGGGGGCGGTGAACGACATCGATCTCTCCGAGCTCTACGACGACGGCAGGGCGATCAACGATGGCGCGATCACGGTGCCCGGCTACACGGCCGACGGCTGGATGGTGCGCATCTTCACCGAGTCGGGCCTCGTTGACGGCACCGTGCCGATCCGCGACTTCAGCCCCGAGATGCTGCAGGCCTTCCTCTACAAGGAACCCACCAAGGTCAAGGTGTCGGGAATCAACATGACCTACGAAGGGCTCGTGCCGCGCATCCAGAAATCGATGCTCAGCAAGGACGTCGACGCGATGCAGCCGCACATCCGCGCCTTCGTGGAGCGCGCCGTCACCTTCACGGCCTGCCCGGAGTGCGAGGGCACCCGCCTGAGCGAGGCAGCCCGGTCGTCGCGCATCGATGGCGTGAGCATCGCCGAGGCGTGCGCGATGCAGATCAGCGACCTCGCGATCTGGGTGCGAACGATCGACGCACCGGGTGTCGGCCCGCTGCTGACGACCCTGCAGGGCGCGCTCGACTCGTTCGTCGAGATCGGGCTCGGCTACCTGAGCCTTAATCGGCCAGTCGGCACGCTCTCCGGGGGAGAGGCGCAGCGCACGAAGATGATCCGGCACCTCGGCTCCTCGCTCACCGACGTCACCTATGTCTTCGACGAGCCGACGGTGGGCCTGCACCCGCACGACATCCAGCGCATGAACGAGCTGCTGAAGCGCCTGCGCGACAAGGGCAACACGGTGCTCGTCGTCGAGCACAAGCCCGAGGCGATCGCGATCGCCGATCATGTCGTCGACCTCGGGCCGCGCGCAGGTACGGCGGGCGGCGAGATCGTCTTCGAGGGAACCGTCGCGCAGTTGCGGGGGAGCGGCACCCTCACCGGCCGCCACCTCGACGATCGGGTCACCCTCAAGACCTCGGTGCGAACGCCCTCGGGTGCGATCGAGGTGCGCGGAGCATCCAGCCACAATCTGGAGGCCGTCGATGTCGACGTGCCCCTCGGCGTCCTCGTCGTCGTCACCGGTGTCGCGGGCTCGGGCAAGAGCTCGCTCATTCACGGCTCGATTGCCGGGCGCGACGGCGTCGTCGCGGTCGACCAGGGGGCGATTCGCGGTTCGCGGCGCAGCAATCCCGCGACCTACACGGGCATGCTCGAGCCGATCCGCAAGGCCTTCGCGAAGGCCAACGGCGTCAAGCCGGCGCTCTTCAGCGCGAACTCGGAGGGCGCGTGCCCAACCTGCAAGGGTGCCGGCGTCATCGACACCGATCTCGGGATGCTCGCCTCGGTGTCGTCGCCGTGCGAAGACTGCGGCGGCCGGCGCTTCCAGGCGTCCGTGCTCGAGTACCGGCTGGGCTCAGCCACCATCACCGACGTGCTCGAGATGCCGGTGAGCGAGGCCGTGGGGTTCTTCGCGACGGGGGAGTCACGCGTGCCCGCCGCCCATGCGATCCTCGAGCGTCTCAACGACGTCGGGCTCGGCTACCTGACGATCGGGCAACCGCTCTCGACCCTCTCGGGCGGCGAGCGTCAGCGGCTCAAACTGGCCATGGCGATGGCCGACACCGGCCGAGTGCTCATACTCGACGAGCCCACGACCGGCCTGCACCTCGCCGACGTCGAGCAGCTGCTCGGGCTGCTCGACAGGCTCGTCGACAGCGGCACCTCAGTCATCGTCATCGAGCATCACCAGGCCGTCATGGCGCACGCCGACTGGATCATCGACCTCGGGCCCGGCGCGGGCCACGACGGCGGCCGCATCGTCTTCGAGGGAACACCCGCCGACCTCGTCGCGGACCGCGCGACGCTGACCGGTCAGCACCTCGCGGAGTATGTGGGCGCGTAAGCGACAGTGTTGCACTTTGCTATCAGTGCTACACTTTCGACATGCCCACCGCACGAGCGCGCCACATGCTGACGGAGACCGATGATCTCGCGCGTGCTCTCGACGATGCAGCGGCGGCCTGGCCCGAGCTGCGCGGCGATCGCCCAGCTCTCCTGCGCAGGCTTGTGCAGGCAGGGCACGCGACCCTCGAGGTGCGCGGGGGAGCGCGGGAGGTCATCCGAACCGCAGCGGGCGCTGCAACGGGATCCTATCCACGCGACGCACTGGCCACCCTGCGGACAGAGTGGCCAGAGTGATCATCCTCGACGCGAACGTCCTCATCGCCTTCCTCGACGGCAGCGACGCGCACCACGAGGCGACGCTGGATCTGCTCGAGCGGCGACTCGTTGACGGGTTCGGTGCGAGCGTGCTGACGGTGGCCGAGGCTCTCGTACATCCCACCCGCGCAGGTCGCGAGGCCTCGGCCATGGAGTCTCTGAGAGCGATCGGAGTGGACGTGCTTCCGATCACGGCGAACTCCGCCGAGGCGCTGGCGCGGGTACGGAGCGAGCACCGAGTACGCATGCCGGATGCCGTGGCTCTGCATGCAGCCGTGACCACAAAGTCGGCACTCGCAACGTTCGACGACGCGCTTGCGGCCCCGGCTGAGCGTGCCGGCGTCGTCGTCGCACGCTAGAGCCGACTAGCGGCCCATGCTTCCTCGCATACCTAGTATCCGATAATGCACATTATGTCAGCTCGCTCCAAGTTGGCACTCGAAGGGTGCGCCAGCCGGGTCTAGAGTGACGCTCATGAACACCTCCCCTGACTTCGGACCGTTCGCCGCACTGGGAATCCTGGGCTTCCTGCTGTGGCTCGTCTTCACCGCCGGCATCATCGTGCTGTCGGTGTGGATCACCTACACGGTGATCTGGCGCGCCGTGCGCCGAGGGATGCGTGAGTTCTACTCACAACGTCCTGAACTCCGATAGTCGTCGACACGGCGCACAGGGGCACTGCCGGGTCGGCGACGACTACAGCGTGGTCGCGGGCACGCAGCGCTCTGCGCGCGCACCCGAGGCGAAGCGCGTCGTGCCGATGAGTCGCAGGTCGAGCGGCGCGGCGAGACCCTCGAACAGCCGTGGCCCGTGACCCACGAGCGTCGGGTAGACGACGAACTCGTACTCGTCGATGAGGCCTGCGTCGGCGAGAGCAAGCGGCAGCGCGACGCCGCCCATGTAGAGCCCCTCCCCTGGTTGCTGCTTCAGCATCCTGATTGCGTCCACTGGATCGCCGGTGAGCAGCTCCGTGCTCCAACCATCCGGCTCGCGCGTGCTCGATACGAGGTACTTCTTGGCCGCGGTGATCGACTCCCGGAACGGTCGCATCCACGCGGGCAGTTCCTCCGCGGTGCACCAGAACTCCATGAGCTCGTAGGTCGTGCGGCCGAGGATGATCGCGTCGGCACGGGCGATCGTCTGCGCGGCGTGCTGGTGGGACTCCTCGTCGGGGCGGCCCGCCATGTGGTCGATGCAGCCGTCGAGCGAGACGTTGATGGAGTACCGGAGGGGTATCGCCTGCGGCGGATGTTCTCGTCGCTCGCCGGCATGCCGCTCTCCGAGTACATCCGGCGGCGCCGGATGACCGTGGCCGCGGCCGAGCACGAGCGCCTCACGGCACTGAGCTCGGCCGATCCGCGAGGACTTCTCCCGGTGAGCGCCGACGTCGCCCCGACTTCGCGTCGTCGACGTGCGAGCTATGGCTGCCGCTCGAGAGCGCCTGACGAGTGCGCTGGCGATGACGTCAGTCGTCGAGGTCGCCGAGCACGGCAACGGATGACTCGAGTTCGCCGCCCCGCCAGGCTTCGAGCCCTTCGCGCACGGCGAGGGCGGCGATCACGAGGGCCGCGACGGCGTCCGCCCACCACAGCCCGAACAGGCTGTTGGCGAGGAGCCCCACGAGCGCGGCGCCCGAAAGGTACGTGCACAGCAGCAGCTGCTTCGCATCGGCCTGCACGCTCGTGGATCCGAGCTCGCGACCCGTGCGCGTCTCGACCCACGCGAGCAAGGGCATGACGAGGAGGCTCAGCAGCGCGATGCCGATGCCCCACGGGCTCTCTTCGGGCCGCTCCCCCGTCATGAGGCTCAGGACGGCGTCGATCACGAGGTAGCCCGCCAGGAGGAAGAACGCGACAGCGATCGCTCGTACAGCGGATCTCTCCCAGCGCTCCGGATCCTTGCGGGTGAACTGCCACGCGACCGCGATCGCCGAGAGCGTCTCGATGACCGAGTCGAGCCCGAAGCCGATGAGCGCGGCCGACCCGGCGACCGTACCCGCAGAGATCGCGATGATGGCCTCGACCACGTTGTAGACGATCGTGAAGCCGACGATCAACCTCACCCGTCGGCGCAAGCGTTCACGGCGGGTCAGCATGCGTCGACAGTACTGCGCTCTCGCCGCTGCATCACAGCTGTGAGCCCTGCCCGCTAGCATGCCTGGCATGGCCACCGCACCCGCAACCCTCGAGCGGGTCGCCCGCATGACCGTCGCGACCGTGTACCCGCTCTACGTCGCGAAGCTTGAGCGCAAGGGCCGCACTAAGGCCGAGCTCGACGAGGTCATCACGTGGCTGACCGGGTTCGACAACGCGACGATCGCACGGTATGTGAGCGAGGAGGCGACGTTCGCCGAGTTCTTCGAGCAGTCACGGTTCAACCCGAACGCATCGCTCATCACCGGCGTGATCTGCGGCGTGCGAGTCGAAGAGATCGAAGAACCCCTCATGCAGCGGGTGCGCTACCTCGACAAGCTCGTCGACGAGCTCGCCAAGGGAAAGGCAATGGAGAAGGTGCTGCGGAACTGACACATGCCGACGCGCTGTCCCTGCCTCAGCGGGCTGCCCTACGACGAGTGCTGTGGCCGACTGCACCGCGAAGACTCGCACGCTGCGACCGCCGAGCAGCTCATGCGCTCGCGCTTCAGCGCCTTCGCGGTCGGTGACGCCGAGTACCTGCTCGCCACGTGGCATCGCTCGACGCGCCCGCCAGCTCTCGAACTCGATCCCGAACTGCGCTGGTACCGACTCGACATCCTCGGTTTGAGTGCCGGTGGGCCGCTCGATCGCGAGGGCAGGGTCGAGTTCGAAGCGTTCTACCGCTCCCCCGCCGGCGCCGGGTCTCAGCGCGAGAACAGCAGCTTCCTCCGCGAGGACGGACGTTGGTACTACGTGTCTGCATTGGACTGAGGCGGGTACGAGAGGAGCGCTCAGCGGTCCGTACGCACCGAAGGGCCTCCGCCGAGCTCCTGGAAGAGGGTGAGCTCGACCCCGTCCGGCGCGATCAGTCGGGCGTTGAGCGATTTCCACGGCGTCTCGCGTGCCGACGCGACGACGGTGGCGCCAGCCTCCTGTAGCTCGGTGCTGACACCGACAGAGTCGTCGACCTCGACGGCGACGCGCAACGGCGGGCTGTGATGCCCGTCGGTCTCGATGCGGTCGATGAGGTCGACCTGCGCGGCGTTGGCGAGCTCGAGCGTCGCGCGCCCCACCTCGAGAATCATGACGCGGGCATCCCCCTCGCCCTCGAAAGCGGCCGTCTCCTCGAGACCGAGCGCGTCGCGCCAGAAGGCGACCGCGGCGTCGTAGTCGTCCACCTGGATGACCAACCGAAGCTGACGCGCACTCATCTCAGGCACGCCCCGACTGCGTCGCGTGGGCCCACGCGTCGAGCTTCGCCGCGGCGCGCCCCGAGTCCACCGCGTCAGCCGCGACCGCGAGCTGCTCCCCCAGACGCTCGACGAGCGGTCTGCGCACCTGATCGGGATCCTGCGCGAGGGCGAACGAGACGAGCCCCGCAGCCGCGTTGAGCAGCACGATGTCGCGCACCGGGCCCGACTCCCCCGCGAGCACCGCGCGCGCGAGACCCGCGTTGTGCTCCGGCGTCGACCCCAGCAGGTCGTCGATCTGCGCGGTCGCGATGCCCAGGTCGCTGGGGTCGAGGTCGTGCTCCGTCACCGAGCCGCGTGAGACCTCCCACACGTGCGAATGCCCCGTCGTCGTGAGCTTGTCGATGCCGTCATCGCCGCGATACAGCAGTGCCGTCGCGCCCCGCGTGCGAAACACGCCCACCATGAGCGGCACGCGGTCGAGGTGAGCGACGCCGACGGCCGACGCCTCCGGGCGGGCCGGATTGCACAGCGGGCCGAGGATGTTGAAGACCGTGGACACTCCGAGTTCACGCCGCGCCGGCCCGGCATGGCGGAACCCGGGGTGAAAGGTCGGCGCGTGCAGGTAGGTGAGCCCCACCTCGTCGAAGACGCGCGCAACCCCGTCGGGGTCGAGCTCGAGGTCGATGCCGAGCACGCCGAGCACATCCGAGGCGCCCGAGGCCGAGCTCGCACCCTTGTTGCCGTGCTTGGCGACGGGTACGCCCGTCGCCGCCGCGACGATCGACGCGATTGAGGAGACGTTGACGACGGCGCCGTACGGGTCTCCCCCGGTTCCCACGATGTCGAGAACCATGGGCGGGATGCTCACCTCACGTGCATGCGCGAGCGCAGCATCCCGAAACCCGACGATCTCGTCGACCGTCTCGCCCTTCGCCCGAAGCGCGACGAGGAAGCCGGCGAGCTGCGCCTCGGTGACCTCCCCCGACATGACCTGGCGCATCGCCCAGGACGCGTCGGCGATCGAGAAATCCTCGCGCTCGAGGAGTCTCGTGAGCAAAGTCGGCCAGGTGAGCGTCGCGGGCATGGCCCCAGGCTACTAAATAGGTGTCATTGGGCATGTCGGCGGGCCCGAACCATCAGGATCATCGGTCATAATGGGTGAGTGACCAGCACCTCTCTCTCCAGTTCGCTCAGCGCGCCCACGATCAACCGACCGAATGTCGTCGCCGTGGGCACGATCGTCTGGCTGGGTAGCGAAGTCATGTTCTTCGCCGGCCTCTTTGCGATCTACTTCACGCTCAGGTCGACCTCCCCCGACCTGTGGACGGCGGGCACGGAGAAGCTCAACGTCCCCTTCGCCGCGACGATCACGACGATTCTGGTGCTCTCCTCGGTCACCGCGCAGTTCGGCGTCTTCGCCGCCGAGCGCCTGCAGCCGCGACGCACGGGTTGGAAGCCCACGCAGTGGGGCATGATCGAGTGGTTCTTCCTCACCTACGCCATGGGCGCGGTCTTCGTCGCCGGCCAGGTCTACGAATACTCGGTGCTCGTGAGCGAGTTCGTGACCCTCAACTCCGACGCTTTCGGCTCGGCCTTCTACCTCACGACCGGCTTCCACGGCCTCCACGTGACCGGCGGCCTCATCGCCTTCCTCCTGGTAATCGGGCGCGCGTATGCCGTGAAGATCTTCACACATCAGGATGCGACCAGCGCGATCGTGGTTTCCTATTACTGGCACTTCGTCGACGTGGTCTGGATCGGCCTGTTCCTCGTCATCTACATCCTGCAATAGCCGCAGCGCCCCGAACCGCTTCGACGAGACGCCCCCTACAGACGAAACGAGACACAGCACACCATGGCACTCACCTCCGCAGCATCGCCCCGGCGGGCCGGCCGTCGTAGCCCACTGGCCACAACCGCCCTGCTCGTGGTCGGGCTGCTCGCGACCGGGGGTGCTTACGCGCTCGTCACCGCTTCGGCGACGGCAGACGCAAAAGCAGCTAGCGCCCAGATCGTCGAAGAAGGCGGCAAGCTCTTCGCTACGAATTGCGCGAGCTGCCACGGCCTCCTGGGGCAGGGCACCGCAGCCGGGCCGAGCGTGATCGGGGTCGGCGCTCTCGCAGTCGACTTCCAGGTCGGCACGGGACGCATGCCCCTGGCCGCGTCGGGCCCGCAGGCCGAGGTCAAGCCCGCTCAATTCACGCAGGAGCAGATCGATGCGATGGCCGCATGGGTCGCCGAACTCGCCCCGGGCCCCGCGATCCCCGCAGACCGCTATGTCGAAGGCGACGGCAACGCCGCCAACGGCGCCCAGCTGTTCCGCACCAACTGCGCCATGTGCCACAACGTGGCCGGCGCGGGGGGCGCCTTGACGGAGGGCAAGTGGGCGCCGGGCCTGGCCAATATCGACCCCGTGTATGTCTACGCCGCCATGGTCACGGGCCCCCAGAACATGCCGGTCTTCAGCGACCTCAACCTGTCGCCTGAGGAGAAGAACGACATCATCACGTACCTGCGGTACATCGATGAGAACCCGTCAGTCGGCGGTTTCGATCTCGGTAGCCTGGGCCCCGTCTCGGAGGGCCTCTTCATCTGGATCTTCGGCCTCGGAGGACTCGTCGCAGTGACGATCTGGCTCACCGCCAAGTCCAACTGAGCCGCGACACGTACCTGACGAAAGGGACTTGGCAATGGCGGAGGTTCACGAGGGAGCCGCGGGCTCGGAGGTCGAGAAGCACGAGAGCACAGCGCCCAGGTCGGCGACTGCGGTCGTGCGTGCTGATCGCATCCCCAACCCCGGCTTCCCGCCGGAGCGCCTGAGGGTCACCGATCTCGACCCGAAGAAGGAGAAGCAGGCGGAGCGCACCGTGAGCGGGCTCTTCCTGCTGTCGATCGTGGGCAGCATCATCGCCGTCGTCGCGTACATCGTGCTCCCCATCGAGGAGGGCAACCCAGGCTCGGTCCGCCTCAACAACCTCTTCCTCGGCGTCGGCATCACCCTCGGCCTCCTCGGCATCGGCATCGGTGCCGTGCACTGGTCGAAGGCGCTCATGCACGGCCACGAGCTCGTCGAGCAACGCCACCCCACGCGCGGCAGCGACGAATCGCGCACGCGCGCCGTCGAGATCTTCCGCGAGTCCAACAAGGAGTCGGGCTTCACGCGTCGCAGCCTCGTGCGCAACACCCTCATCGGTGCTCTCGTGGCCACGCCGATCCCCGCAGTCGCCCTGTTCCGCGACCTCGCGCCAGAGGAAGACCCGATCGCGCTCCTCAAGCAAACGATGTGGGAGGAGGGCACGCGCCTCGCCCTCGATCCCTCGGGCGTGCCCATCCGGGCTTCCGACGTCACCATCGGCTCCGTGTTCCACGTCATTCCCGAGGGCCTAGCCGAGCTCGAGTCGCACCGCCTGGAGGAGAAGGCGAAGGCCGCCGTGCTCCTCATGCGCCTCCCTCCGGACGAGCTCAACATCCGCGAGGGCCGCGAGACCTGGTCGTACGACGGCATCGTCGCCTACTCCAAGATCTGCACGCACGTGGGGTGCCCCGTTGCGCTGTACGAGCAGCAGACGCACCACCTGCTGTGCCCCTGCCACCAGTCCCAGTTCGACGTCGCGAACCACTGCGAGGTCATCTTCGGGCCGGCGGCACGCCCTCTTCCCCAGCTCCCGATCACTGTGGACGACGAGGGTTACCTAGTCGCGCGACGCGACTTCGAAGAACCTGTGGGACCGAGTTTCTGGGAGCGTGAACTGTGAGCACCACTGCCGCTGCACCCGCCACCGGGTCGACCGAGGCCGTGCCGTCGCGCGGCATGCGGTTCACCGGCTGGGCGGCGAATTACGTCGACGAGCGGACGAGCGCGTCCACGGCCGTCAAGGCCCTGGGGCGCAAGATCTTCCCCGACCACTGGTCGTTCATGCTCGGCGAGGTCGCTCTCTACAGCTTCATCGTCATCCTCCTGAGCGGCACCTTCCTCACCTTCTTCTTCGACCCCTCGATGACCGAGGTCGAGTACGAGGGCTCCTACCTGCCGCTCAACGGCATTCCGATGTCCGTCGCTTACGCGACCTCGCTCGACATCTCGTTCGAGATCCGCGGCGGACTCCTCATGCGCCAGGTCCACCACTGGGCCGCACTGCTGTTCGTCGCCTCCATCGGCTTACACATGCTGCGCGTGTTTTTCACGGGTGCCTTCCGCAAGCCGCGCGAGCTCAACTGGATCGTCGGCTTCCTGCTCTTCGTCATGGCGATGGCGCTGGGCTTCACGGGCTACTCGCTCCCCGACGACCTCCTCTCGGGCAACGGCCTGCGCATCATCGACGGCATGATCAAGGCGGTTCCCGTCGCCGGCGGCTGGATCTCCTACCTGCTGTTCGGCAACGAGTTCCCCGGCACCGACATCATCCCGCGCCTCTACGTGCTCCACATCATGCTGCTGCCGGCGATCACGATCGCTCTCATCGGTATTCACATGGTTCTGCTCGTGGTCAACAAGCACACTCAGTTCGCCGCGCCGGGCCGCACCAATGACAACGTCGTGGGCGCCCCCGTCATGCCGGTGTTCGCCGCCAAGGCCGGTGGGTTCTTCTTCATCGTCTTCGGCGTCATCGTGCTGATCGCGTCATTCTTCACGATCAACCCGATCTGGAACTACGGGCCGTACGACCCCTCCCCCGTCTCGGCCGGCACCCAGCCGGACTGGTACATCGGCTTCGCGGACGGCGCCTTGCGACTTATCCCGTCGAACCTGGAGTCGGTCATCTTCGGCTACACCTGGTCGTGGGGTGTGCTCATCCCGTTGGTCGGCCTCGTGCTGTTCCTCGCCGTCGTGGCGCTCTACCCGTTCCTCGAGGCATGGGTGAGCGGCGACAAGCGCGAGCACCACATCGCTGAGCGCCCTCGCAACGCCCCAGCCCGCACCGCCATCGGCGCCGCCGGCGTGGTGTTCTACGCCGTGCTGTGGGCTGCTGCGAGCTCAGACCTCATCGCGACGCACTTCCGGCTGTCGATCGAGGGGGTGATCCTCGCCCTGCAGACCCTCGCCATCGCGGGCCCCATCATCGCGTACCTCGTCACGAAGCGCGTGTGCCTCGCCCTGCAGCGCAAGGATCGCGAGATTGCCCTGCACGGGTTCGAATCGGGCCGCATCGTGCGCCTGCCCGGCGGCGAGTACATCGAGGTGCACGAGCAGCTCGACGACTACGAGCGCTGGAAGCTAGTGAGCTACGAGGAGTACCAGCCGCTCATGGTCCGACCGGACGACCGCGGACGCATCACCGTCCGTCAGCGCGTCCGTGCCGGTCTCTCGCGCTGGTTCTTCGAAGACCGCATCGCGCCCGTCACGGTGCGCGAGCTGGAGCAGCAGAAGCACTAGGCACGCTTCACGAGAAGGGGGTTCCCGCTCACCTGGACGGGAACCCCCTTTCGTGTCCGCTAGACGAAGAACTCCAGCTCGACCTCGTCACGCAGCGAGGCTACGAGTTGCTCGACGATGAGCGAACGCTCCTGCGCCGTTGCCTGTTGCTGCAGCTGGTCGCGCACATCCTCGAACGGTGGAATCACCTCCGCGGCCGCGCCTGACTCCTCCTGCTGGGCGAGGACGGCCTCGTAGAGCTCGCGTAGCTCGTCCTCTGTGAACGTGAGCTCACCGACCTCCGTGGCGATCACCGCGTCGATCGTGGCCTGTGCCGTAAGTTCCTCTCGAGCCTGCTCCTCATTCAGACCCTGCTTAGCGAGCAGGTCGAACAGCTCCTCCACGGAGCCGAGCTGATTCTGCGCGGCCAGCGTCTCCGCGAGGCGATCAACGTCGGCCTCCGACGCCTCGATCCCCTCTCGTTCCGCTTCCCGCTCCAGCAGTTCGACGGTGACGAGGTTCTCCGCCACCTCGCGCTGCAGAGCTGACTCGTCGACCGGCACCCCGGTCTGCTGAGCCTGCAGCGATGCTTGCGCGTACTGAGACGAGTACGCCTGAAGGAAGTCCTCCCTCGAGATCGCCTCGCCGTCGATCTCGGCGACGACCTCGGGAATGCTCGCCAGGTCGGGTGCCCCACTCTCCTGCTGCTCACTCGACGAGTCATCCGCCGAAGACGTGTCCTCGTCCGTCGACGCCATCGTGCATCCCGCGATGCCGAGAAGGCAAAGAGCGGCTCCTGCCGCCCACACGGTGGTCGTTCGTCTGGTCATGCCGTCGTCCCTTCACGTGCGTACAAAGGGACGACTCTACGAGGATGAGCCTTGGTGACGACTGAGGCGGTGGAGCAGTGGCGGGAGCCGCCTAGAAGACCCGTCGCATGTATTCGGCGTTCTGCGTGTAGCCGAGTCGGTCGTAGAAGCCGCCGGCTCTCCGAGCGGCGACGGTGAGCTGGCGTACACCACGGCGCACGCACTCGGTCTCGACGGCATGCACGAGCTGCGTACCCAGATCCTGCCCCCGCACCGCTTCATCCACGGCGATCTCCTGCAACTGGGCCGAGAGTCCGTTGGTCGACAGAAGGCGGGCGACCGTCGTGAGCGCGTAGCCGCTCACCGCCCCCTCGTCGTCCTCCGCCACATAGAGGAAGGCGCCGGAATCGTCCGCCCCATCCACGAGTGCCGCGAAGCTCTCGTCGAAGGCCGCTCGAACGGGCACGAAAGCCGCGCCGAGCTGCCGTACGAGGGCGAACACCGCGTCCGCATCAGCGGAGGCCGCAGAACGCACGATCATGTCAGCGCCCGAAGTTGCCGCGGTAGTACTCGTACACCCAGCCCACGAGGGCGATGAGAGGGATGACGACCGCGTAGCCCACGATCCAGAAATCGATCGCCAGACCCAGGAAGACCAGTGCGGCACCGCCGGCGAGGACGACGGGCCACCAACTCCACGGCGGGAAGAAGCCCTGCTCGGCATCGCCGTCATCGATGTCGGCGTCACCACGGTCCTCCGGCAGCTCGCCACCCTGATTGCGGTAGACGAGTCTCAAGTAGAAGGCGATGAACACCGAAAGCACGGCGCACAGGCCCAGGGCCACGGCGCCGACCCACTCGACCTGGCCGGTGTCGAGAATCGACCAGCCGACGTAGATCGCGGTCAGGGCGACGAAGAAGACCAGAAGGATCCAGAACAGGTTGATGTTCGTCTTCATGTCGGGCCGCTCACTTCACCTTGTCTTCGCTGATGTCGTACGTGTCCGCATCCGGGGCGTCCTTTGCCGGACCGATGCCCATGGGCATTCCCGCCTCCGGGTGGTTGAGGTCGAACGCCGGCGACTCCGATCGGATGCGCGGGATCGACGAGAAGTTGTGCCGCGGCGGCGGGCAGCTCGTCGCCCACTCGAGCGAGCGGCCGTAGCCCCACGGGTCGTTGACCGTCACCTTCGGGGCGCGACGCGCGGTGATGTACACGTTGAGGAGGAACGGGATCATCGACGCCGCGAGCAGGAACGAGCCGAAAGTCGACAGCTGGTTCATCCAGGTGAACCCGTCTTCGACGAGATAGGTCGCGTAGCGGCGGGGCATGCCCACGACTCCGAGCCAGTGCTGCACCAGGAACGTCGCGTGGAAGCCGATGAACAGGGTCCAGAAGTGGATGTGGCCGAGACGCTCGTTGAGCATCTTGCCCGTCCACTTGGGCCACCAGAAGTAGAAGCCGGCGAACATCGCGAACACGACGGTGCCGAACACCACGTAGTGGAAGTGGGCGACCACGAAGTAGGAGTCGGAGACAGCGAAGTCGAGCGGTGGCGAGGCGAGGATGACGCCCGTGAGCCCGCCGAATACGAAGGTTACGAGAAACCCGAGCGCCCACACGATCGGTGTCTCGAAGGTCACCGAGCCGCGCCACATCGTGCCGATCCAGTTGAAGATCTTCACACCCGTCGGCACGGCGATGAGCATCGTCATGAGCGAGAAGAACGGCAGCAGCACCGAGCCGGTCACGTACATGTGGTGGGCCCACACCGTGATCGAGAGCGCCGCGATCGCGATCGTCGCGTAGACGAGCGTCTTGTACCCGAAGATCGGCTTGCGGCTGAATACGGGGAAGATCTCGGAGACGATGCCGAAGAAGGGTAGAGCGATGATGTATACCTCTGGGTGCCCGAAGAACCAGAATAGGTGCTGCCAGAGGATCGCTCCTCCCGTCGCCGCATCGAATACGTGCGAGCCGAACATCCGGTCGGAGCCGAGGGCGAAGAGAGCCGCGGCGAGCACCGGAAACGCCATGAGGACGAGCAACGAGGTCACGAGGGTGTTCCACGTGAAGATCGGCATGCGCCACATCGTCATGCCCGGAGCGCGCATCGTAATGATGGTCGTGATGAAGTTCACAGCGCCGAGGATGGTGCCGAACCCGCTGAGGATGAGCCCAAAAACCCACATGTTGCCGCCGAGTCCCGGGGTGAAGGTCTGGGAAGACAACGGTGCGTACGCGAACCATCCGAACGAGGCCGCACCCTGCGGCGTCAGGAATCCCGCAACGGCGATGAGCGAGCCGAAGGAGTACAGCCAGTACGCGAAAGCGTTCAGGCGCGGGAAGGCGACATCAGGAGCGCCGATCTGGAGGGGCATGAGCACGTTCGCGAAGCCCGCGAAGAGCGGCGTCGCGAACATGAGGAGCATGATCGTGCCGTGCATCGTGAACAGCTGGTTGTACTGCTCCTTGGTGGCGACGACCTCGAGGCCCGGCGCGAAGAGCTGAACGCGAATGACAAGCGCCAGCACGCCGCCGATGAGGAAGTACACGAACGACGTGATCAGGTACATATATCCGATGGTCTTGTGATCGGTGGAGGTGATCCACCCGACGAAGACGTTGCCCTTGCGCCCGACGGTGGGAGATACGTGACCGGGCTCGCTCGTCGAGACGGTCGGCCTGGGTGCGGTCGTAGTCATGCCCGCCTACTCCTCTTCCGTGATGCCGGTCGTGCCCGGCAGGTTCGCGTTGGTGTTGAACTCTTCGCCGACGCTGCCGACGTTGCCCTGAGCCCGCAGGACGTCCATCTGGGCGTCGTACTCCTCCTGGGAGACGACCTCGACGTTGAACAGCATGAGCGAGTGGTACTCGCCGCACAGCTCAGCGCATTTGCCCGCGTACGTGCCCTCCTTCTGAGGGATGAAGTACCAGTAATTGGTCTTGGCGGGAATCATGTCCTTCTTGTACAGGAAATCGATGATCCAGAACGAGTGGATGACGTCGCGCGACTCGATCTTGATTTCGACCTTCTTGTCCACGGGAAGGTACAGGGTCGGTAGCGCGTCGACGTCGATCTCGTTGTTCGGGCCCGTCTCCTGAGCCTGGATGCCCTGGTAGAAGACGTCGTCGGTGATGTAGTTGAAGTCCCATGCCCAGCGCTTGCCGTAGACCTCGATCGTCACGTCGGGGTCGGCGAGCGGTGCTTCGATCTCGGCCTGGTCGCGCGCGGTGAAGGCGAAGAAGCCGAGGACGAGGATGAGGGGCACGACCGTGTAGAAGATCTCGATCGGCATGTTGTAGCGCAGCTGCACCGGCAGGCCGGTCTGGCCCTTGCGGCGGCGATAGACGATCGCCGCCCAGATGATGAGGCCCCAGGTGATGGCGCCCACGGCCAGGAGGACGATCCAGGACGTGACCCAGAGACCGATGACACGGTCGACCTGGTTGGTCGTGCCGGGTTCGGTCGGCAGCCAGCCGAGGGTCTGCTGCGTCGTGCAGCCCGCGAGGGCGACCGTAGTGACGATCGCGAGCGGTATGGCCGTCAATCGAAGACGTCGGTTGGAGCGCACCGGTGACCTCTCGAGCTGGGGAGCGGGGAACCGTTTCAGTCTATGTCACCGCGCCCTGCGGAACCGCCCTGCGACGCTCCGAGATGACTGCCAAACCGGTGCACGAACGACAGAAGGGCACCCTCATCAGATGAGGATGCCCTGCTCTCGGGTCTGGCGGGAGAGCCTCAGTGGAAGCTGTCTCCGCACGCGCAGCTGCCGCCCGCGTTCGGGTTGTCGATCGTGAAGCCCTGCTTCTGGATCGTGTCTTCAAAGTCGATCGAGGCGCCTTCGAGGTAAGGGACGCTCATCTTGTCGACGACGACCTCGACACCATCGAAGTCACGACGGCTGTCGCCGTCGAGCATGCGCTCGTCGAAGTACAGCTGGTAGATGAGCCCCGAGCAGCCGCCGGGCTGCACGGCGAGGCGCAGACGGAGGTCGTCGCGACCCTCCTGCTCGAGCAGCGAGCGGACCTTCGCGGCGGCCGCGTCGGTGAGCGAGACGCCGTGCGTGCTGGTCATCGTGTCGGTCATGAGACCTCCTAGGTATCGGGAAAGCTGACCCTCAGTGTACGCCTCTCCCCCGCGCGCTACGGCAGACTCACGGCTCCGTCCAGGCGCGCCAGCAGGAGAGCCTCAGTGAGGATCGCCCGGTGGAACACACCGAGGTGGAGCGACTCGTTGGGACTGTGCGCCCGCGTCTCCGGATCCTCCACGCCCGTCACGAGCACCTGAGCCTCGGGGAAGGTCTGCGCGAGCTGCGCGATGAAGGGGATCGAGCCGCCGACGCCCGTGAGCTGCGGCGTCTCGCCCCACGCCTCCTCCATGGCCGTGAGCACGTCGTCGACGGCCCAGCCCGAGGTGTCGACGAGGAAGGGGTTGCCGAGATCGACCGCCGAGAACGTCACGTGCGCCCCGAACGGCGTGCGTGCTCGGATGTGGCGCTCGATCGCCATGAAGGCTTCCCGCGCGGATTGGCCCGGCGCGACGCGGCAGCTGATCTTGACGGTCACCGAGGGCAGCAGGGTGTTGGACGCGTTCTGCACACTCGGCGCATCGATACCCGTCACCGTGATGGCGGGTTGCGCCCAGAGCCGGTGCAGGATCTCGCCGCGGCCGATCGACGAGACTCCCTCGAGAAGAGCCGCATCCTCACGGAGACGCACCTCCGTGAAGGGCGGCACCTCCTGGGTGTGCGAGGTGAGGCCCTCGACCGCTACGGCGCCATCATCGTCGTGAAGGCTCGCGAGCACGCGCACCAGGGCGAGCATCGCATCGGGCGCGGCGCCACCGAGCATGCCCGAGTGGGATGCATGGCCGAGGGTGGAGACGGTAAGCTGGAAGGCCGTGTTGCCGCGCAGGCCGATGGTGAGCGAAGGCGTCGTCGTCGTCCAGTTGTCGGAGTCGGCGACCACGATGACGTCCGCCGCGAGGAGCTCTCGATGCGCGGCGAGCATCGCCTCGAACGATCGTGACCCGAACTCCTCCTCGCCCTCGATGAAGACGACGAGACCGAGGTCGGGGTCAGAGCCCTGCACCTCCAGGAGCGCGCGGATCGCGGCAACGTGTGCGAGCACGCCCGCCTTGTCATCGGCGGCCCCGCGCGCGTAGAGCCGGTCACCGCGCAGGGTAGGCTCGAAGGGGGGCGACTGCCAGTCCCCCTCCTCCCCCGGGGGCTGCACGTCGTGGTGCGCGTAGAGCATGACGGTCGGGCGACCCCCTCGGGGCTCCCGGCGGGCGAGAACCGCGGGCTGACCCAACTCACCCGAGCCTGGCAGCGGAGCGCGCTCGATCGTGACCGTGTCGAACACGCCGAGATCGGTCAGGAGCGCGGCGACCGTCTCCGCCGACTCCTGGACGTGGCGGGGATCGAAGCCGTCCCACGACACCGAGGGGATGCGCACGAGCCTCGAGAGGTCGGCGATCGCCGCGGGGAGTCCGTCGCGCACGGCATCCGTGAGCCGCTCGCGGATCTCGGTCGGGGTCGACGGGCGGGCAGGACGAGCGTCGGAGGTCATGCCGGTAATCTTAAGACCCTGCCCCACAACGGAAGGATGTGCCCCCGTGGCCGCCCGAGACAAGACGAACGCCGAACCCACCGGCTCCGAGCAGGCGAGCGCCGACGCCGTCGAGCAGAACCCTGGCCCAGCATCCACGAGCAAGGGCCGCCCCACACCGACGCGCAAGGAGCGCGAAGCCGCCCGCAAGCGACCCCTCGTGCCCGATGACCGCCGCCAGGCCCGCAAGGAGGCTCGGGCGAAGATGAACGCCTCGCGCGAGCGCGCCCGCATCGGCATGGCTGCCGGTGAGGAGCGCTACCTGCCCCAGCGCGACAAGGGGCCGCAGCGCAAGTTCGTGCGCGACTACGTGGACGCCCGAACGAGCCTCGGCGAGTTCCTCATCCCCGTCATGTTCCTCGTGATCATCGCGACCTTCATCCCCTCCCTCGAGGCGCAGACCATCTCGATCCTCGTGCTGTGGGGCTTCTTCCTCGTCGCCATCATCGATTCCGTCGCGCTCTCGTGGCTCGTCAAGCGGAAGCTGACGAAGAAGTTCGGCTCCGCCGAGAAGGGCGTGGGGTTCTACGCCGGCATGCGCGCACTGCAGTTGCGCGTGCTGCGCCTGCCGAAGCCCCAGGTCAAGCGCGGCGAGTTCCCCGTCGTCTAGGCCGGCGAGTTCCGCTCGGCCGCGACCGGTCGGCGCAGCCGTGCGAGGCCGCGCGTGATGCCGCGGGCCCACAGCGGCCCGCGGTAGAGGAAGGCCGTGTAGCCCTGCACGAGCGTGGCGCCCGCTTCGAGGCGCGCCGCGACATCCTCCGCCGTGTCGACGCCGCCGACCGAGATGACGCAGAAATCGGCCGGAACGGCGGCCCGCACGCGCCGTAGCACGGCGAGCGAGCGAGCGGCGAGGGGCGCACCGCTGAGCCCCCCCTGACCCGCCTCGGCAACCAGCTCGGGGCTCGACTGCAGGCCGGTGCGCTCGATGGTCGAGTTGGTCGCGATGATGCCCGCGAGCCCCACCTGCACCGCGATATGCGCGAGCTCGTCGATCGTCGCGTCGTCGAGGTCGGGGGCGATCTTCACGAGGACGGGTGTCGACCCGGCCTCCTCGAGCACGCACCGCAGGAGGGGCTCGAGTCGCTCGCGGGCTTGCAGCCCGCGCAGACCCGGCGTGTTGGGCGAGCTCACGTTCACGGCGAGGTAGTCGGCGACGGGGGCCAGGAGGCGCGCGGAGGTGCGGTAGTCCTCGAGCGCATTCTCGACCTCCACCACGCGGCTCTTGCCGAGGTTGGCGCCGATCACGGGTCGCCGAGCGCGCGATCGCTCCCGCCGCAACCGCTCCGCCGCCTGCGCGGCACCCCGATTGTTGAAGCCCATGCGGTTGATGACGGCACGATCGGCGAGCAGCCGGAACAGCCGCGGGCGCGGATTGCCCTCCTGCGGTACCGCGGTGACGGTGCCGATCTCGATGTGGTCGAAACCGAGTGCGTACAGGCCCCGGATGCTCCGCGCATCCTTATCGAATCCGGCAGCCATGCCGAACGGGGAGTCGAAGCGCAGCCCGAGCGCGTCCACCGCGAGAGACGGGTCGGGGCGCGTGGCTCTGCGCAAGAGTCGCGTGAGACCGAGCTGAGGGATGGCGCGGATCGCAGCCACCGCGAGGCCGTGAGCGCGCTCGGGGTCGAGTCGTGCGAGCACCCCGCGGAACAGGAGGTCGTAGAGCGTCACGCGTTCAGGCCTCCGCCGCGCGGGCCGCATCCTCGCGCCGCAGCCGCGCGATGGCCTCTTCGAAGTCGTCGAGGTTCTCGAAGGCCTGGTAGACGCTCGCGAACCGCAGGTAGGCGACCTCGTCGAGCTCGCGCAGCGAGGGCAGGATCGCGAGGCCGATGTCGTTGGCGTCGAGCTGGGAGGCGCCCGTGGCGCGCAGCGTCTCCTCCACGCGCTGCGCGAGCAGGGCGAGGTCGGCGTCGGTGACGGGCCGACCCTGGCACGCCTTGCGCACTCCGGTCACGATCTTCTCGCGCGAGAAGGGCTCGGCGATGCCGCTGCGCTTCGTGACCGTGAGGCTTGCCGTCTCGGTCGTGCTGAAGCGCTTGCCGCACTCCGGGCACTGCCGGCGTCGGCGGATCGCCAAGCCGTCGTCGCTCGTTCGCGAGTCGATGACACGGGTGTCGGAGTGCCGGCAGAAAGGGCAGTGCATGGTGCCCTCAGCCTAGTGGAGCCCGCAGCACTGCTCGGGGAACCAGTGCTGCTCGGGGAGTCAGTTCTGATCGGGGAATCGCGCCCGCACGGCATCCCCGTGCGCGGGCAGCTGCTCGGCGGCGCTCAGCTGGAGCACGTGCTCGGCGACCTCGGCGAGAGCGTCACGGGAGTACTCGACGATCTGCTGCGGACGCAGGAACGTCGACGCGCTGAGCCCCGCGGAGAACCGCGCGTGCCCGCCTGTCGGCAGGACGTGGTTGGAGCCTGCGACGTAGTCGCCGAGACTCACCGGCGTGTGGTCGCCGACGAAGATGGCACCAGCGTTCGTGAGCAGCGGCAGGATGCCCCCGGCATCGCGCACGTGCACCTCGAGGTGCTCGGGCGCGTAGGCGTTGCTGAACGCGGCCGCCTGCGCCAGGTCGTCGACGAGCACGATCGCCGACTGGGGGCCGTCGAGAGCCGTCGCGACCCGGTCGTGGTGATGCGTGGCGGAGACAGCTGCCGGGAGCGCGCTCCGAACGGCGTCGGCGAGCGACTCGTCGTCGGTCACGAGAACGCTGCCGGCGAGCTCGTCGTGCTCGGCCTGGCTGATGAGGTCGGCGACGACGAGCGTCGGCGATGCGCTCCCGTCCGCGATGATGAGGATCTCGGTCGGGCCCGCCTCGGAGTCGATGCCGACGACGCCCTGCACAGCTCGCTTGGCCGTCGCCACGTAGAGGTTTCCGGGCCCGGTGATGACCTGCACCGGCTCGAGGCCGATCTCGGTGACCCCGTAGGCGAGCGCCGCGATCGCGCCAGCGCCGCCCATCGCGTAGACCTCGTCCACGCCGAGCAGAGCGGCGGCCGCGAGGATCGTCGGGTGCACGGAACCGCCGAAGGCGGACTGCGGCGGCGAGGCGAGCGCGATCGAGGGCACGCCCGCGACCTGCGCGGCCACGACGTTCATGACGACGCTCGAGGGGTAGACGGCCTTGCCGCCGGGCACGTAGAGGCCCACGCGATCGACGGGCTGCCAGCGCTGCACGATGCGAGCACCCGGGGCGACCTCGGTGATGCGCTGCTCGGGCACCTGCGCCGCCGACGCGACGCGCACCCGCTCGATCGCCACCTCGAGCGCCTTCCGCACGCCGGGGTCTAGCGACTCGAGGGCGCTCGCGAGCGCTGCGGCGGGCACGCGCACCGAGGTCGGTCGCACGCCGTCGAAGCGCTCCGCCTGCGCGAGGAGAGCATCCACACCCCTCTCGCGCACCTCCGCGATGATCGCCGCGACGGCGTCGACGGCGGAGCCCACGTCGCTCGTCGAGCGCGGCACGAGGGCCAGCAGCTCGGCGGTCGAGAGCTCGCGGCCGCGCAGATCAAGAGTCGTCATCATGGCGCCCTCATGCTATCCGGCGCCGAACCGGGAATACCTCCGAGCCGGCGTGGTTGAGTGGGGTGTGATGACTGAGACGACCGATACCGCCGACAGCACGGGCTTCGACGCCTTCGCGCAGGCATTCCGGCGCCACGCCGCCGGTGTCGCCGCGATCACCGCGCTCGATGCGAGCGGACGCCCGGTCGGGTTCACGGCGACCTCGCTCGCCTCCCTCGCCGCCGCTCCGCCGCTCGCCACCTTCAACTTGGCGCGCATCGCGAGCTCCTGGCCGGCAGTCGAGCAGACCGACCACGTCATCATCCACATGCTGGGTGCCCGCAACAAGGGTCTCGCCCAGAAGCTCGCCGCCGACCACGACGAGCGCTTCATCGGCGATCATTGGGCGCCCGGCCCCCTGGGCCTCCCCCTCCTGCAGGACGTGACGGCGTGGATGCTCGGGCGCATCGTCGCCCGCGTGCCCGTCGAGGCGAACGCCATGATCGCCGTGCAGATCCTGGAGGGAGCGCTCGGCGAGCCCGACGAGGCCCTGCTCTACCACGAGCGCGAATACCGCACGCCGGGCGACCCCGCGTAGTCCCGCGCTGCTCAGGCGAGGGCGCGAGGGCCGAGAAGGCTCTTGACCTCGCCGAAGAAGCCCGCGCTCGGATCGACGCGGTGCGGCAGCTCGAACACTCGCGCCGTGTCGTCCCGCAGCAGGCGCAGCCGCACCTCGGTGCCGCCGCGGTGGCGGCCGAGCACCGAGTCCAGCTCGCTCAGCACGTCCACCGTCGCCCGCGCCTCACGCAGGGTGAGCACGAGCGGGCCCGTGTCGGTCGGCAGACCCAGATCGGGCAGCTGCAGCGAGTTCGCGTGCAAGGAGACGCCGTCGTCCCGATGGTTCACGCGGCCGCGGATCACGACGATCGTGTCAGAGGCGAGCCGAGCACCGAACTCCTGGTGCGTCTTGCCGAGGAACATCACCGAGACGTCCCCGCCGAAGTCCTCCACGACGACGGTCGCGTACGGGTTGCCCGACTGCCGCGCCACCTTGTGCTGCACGCTCGTGATGAGGCCCGCGATCGTCACCTGCTCGCCGTCCGCCGGCGGGTTCTCGTTGAGCTCGGCGATGCTCGTTCCGGCGAGGCGCGCGAGCTGCTGCTCGAGCCCCGCGAGGGGATGATCCGAGACGTAGAGGCCCAGCATCTCGCGCTCGAACGCCAGCTTGTCCTTCTTGGCCCACTCCGGTCGGTCGGGTACGTGCTCGGAGGACTGGTCCGCCTCCTCGAAGAGCGAGTCGAAGTCGAAGCCGATGTCGCCGGCCTCTTCCGCGCGCTTCTCCTTCACGGCGGCCTCGACAGCACTCTCATGGATCTCCACGAGAGCGCGACGGGTCGACCCGAGGGAGTCGAACGCGCCCGCCTTGATGAGCGACTCGATCGCGCGCTTGTTGGCGACCGGGCCCGGAACCTTCTTGAGGAAGTCGTAGAAGCCGGTGAAGCGCCCCTTCTCCTCGCGCGCCCGGCGGATGCCGTCCACAACGTTGTGGCCGACGTTGCGCACGGCGCCGAGTCCGAAGCGGATGTCGTCGTCGACGGCCGCGAAGAAGCCGATCGATTCGTTGACGTCGGGCGGCAGCACCGTGATGCCCATGCGGCGGCACTCGTTGAGGTAGATCGCGAGCTTGTCGCGCGAGTCGCCGACACTCGTCAGCAGGGCCGCCATGTACTCCGCCGGGTAGTGCGCCTTGAGGTACGCCGTCCAGTAGGACACGACACCATAGGCGGCGGAGTGGGCCTTGTTGAAGGCGTAGTCGGAGAACGGGACGAGGATCTCCCACAGGGTCTTCGTCGCCTCCGCCGAGTACCCGTTGGCGGCCATGCCCGCCTCGAAGCCCTCGTACTGCTTGTCGAGCTCCGACTTCTTCTTCTTGCCCATGGCGCGACGCAGCAGATCGGCTTGCGCGAGCGTGTAGCCCGCAAGCTTCTGCGCGATTGCCATGACCTGCTCCTGGTAGACGATGAGGCCGTAGGTCGTGCCGAGCACCTCCTCGAGGGGCTCGGCGAGCTCCGGGTGGATCGGCGTGATCGGCTGTCGGCCGTTCTTGCGCAGCGCGTAGTTCGTGTGGGAGTCGGCCCCCATTGGCCCTGGCCGGTAGAGCGCCAGGACAGCGGAGATGTCTTCGAAGTTGTCAGGCTTCATCTGCCGCAGGAGCGAGCGCATCGGCCCGCCGTCGAGCTGGAAGACGCCGAGTGTGTCTCCCCGCGCCAGCAGCTCGTACGCACCTGGGTCGTCGAGGGCGAGGTCCTCCAGCACGAGGCGCTCGCCGCGGTTGCTCTCGATGTTGTCGAGCGCGTCGTCGATGATCGTGAGGTTGCGCAGCCCCAGGAAGTCCATCTTGATGAGCCCGAGAGACTCGCACGCCGGGTAGTCGAACTGCGTGACGATCTGGCCGTCCTGCTCGCGCTTCATGATGGGGATGATGTCGATGAGCGGCTCGCTCGACATGATCACGCCGGCGGCATGGACGCCCCACTGCCTCTTGAGGTTCTCGAGCCCGAGCGCCGTGTCGAACACGCGTCGCGCCTCGGCGTCGGTCTCGATCACGGCACGGAAGTCGTTCGCCTCCTTGTAGCGATCGTCGTTCTTGTCGAAGATTCCCGAGAGCGGCATGTCTTTGCCCATGACGCTCGGCGGCATGGCCTTCGTGAGCTTCTCGCCCATGCCGAAGGGGAACCCGAGCACGCGCGAGGAGTCCTTGAGCGCCTGCTTCGCCTTGATCGTGCCGTATGTGACGATCTGGGCGACGCGCTCGTCTCCGTACTTCTGCGTCACGTAGCGGATGACCTCGCCGCGTCGGCGGTCGTCGAAGTCGACGTCGAAGTCCGGCATCGAGACGCGGTCGGGGTTGAGGAAGCGCTCGAACAGGAGCCCGTGCTGGATGGGGTCGAGATCGGTGATACGCAGCGCGTAGGCCGCCATCGACCCTGCGCCGGAACCGCGACCCGGGCCGACGCGGATGCCGTTCTCCTTCGACCACGTGATGAAGTCGGCGACGACGAGGAAGTAGCCGGCGAATCCCATCTGCGCGATGATGCCGATCTCGTAGTCGGCGCGCGCCCTGACCTCGTCGGGGATGCCCCCGGGATAGCGCTGCGCGAGCCCCGCGTCGACCTCCTTCACGAACCAGGAGTCCTCAGACTCGCCCTCCGGAACGGGGAACCTCGGCATGTAGTTCGCGCCCGTGTCGAAGCGCGTGTCGACGCGCTCGGCGATGAGGAGGGTGCTGTCGCAGGCCTCGGGGTGGTCGCGGAAGAGCTCGCGCATCTGCGCCGGCGTCTTGAGGTAGAACTCGTCTGCGTCGAACTTGAAGCGATTGGGGTCGTCGAGGGTGCTTCCCGACTGCACGCACAGCAGAGCGGCGTGCGAGCTCGCGTCGCCCGCGTGCGTGTAATGCAGATCATTGGTGGCCACGAGCGGCAGCCCGAGGTCCTTCGCGAGGCGGATCAGGTCACCCATGACGCGACGCTCGATGCCGAGCCCGTGATCCATGATCTCGACGAAGTAGCTGTCGCGTCCGAAGATGTCGCGAAACTCAGCCGCGGCCTCGACGGCCTTCTCGTACTGACCGAGGCGGAGGCGGGTTTGCACCTCGCTGCTGGGGCAGCCCGTCGTCGCGATGACGCCCTTGCTGTAGCGGGTGAGGAGGTCGCGATCCATCCGCGGCTTGAAGTAGTAGCCCTCGATCGAGGCGAGGGACGACATGCGGAAGAGGTTGTGCATGCCCTCCGTGGTCTCGGCGAGGAGCGTGATGTGCGTATAGGCACCCGCTCCCGAGACGTCGTCCTCGCCACCGTTGCCCCAGCGCACGCGCGTCTTGTCGGTGCGGTGCGTGCCCGGCGTGAGATACGCCTCCGTGCCGATGATCGGCTTCACGCCCGCCTCGGTCGCGGTGCGCCAGAAGTCGAATGCGCCGAACATGTTGCCGTGGTCGGTGACCGCGAGAGCGGGCATGCCCTGCTGCGCCGCCTCGGCCACGAGGGGGGCGACACGCGCTGCGCCGTCCAGCATCGAGTACTCGCTGTGCACGTGAAGGTGGACGAACGAGTCGGCTCGAGGGGTCACGGCGTCTTTCGGGTCGAGGCGGGTCGGCGGATCCTCAGTCTAGATCGGCGCCGCCGACCGGCGGGCGCATCCCGGGGCGCGTCACGACTCCCGCAGAGCGTCGAGGGCCCGCTGCAGGTCGAGCGGGTACTGCGAGCGGTACGAGACGGCCTCGCCGCTGCCGGGATGCTCGAATCCCAGCTGCATCGCGTGCAGCCACTGGCGGCTCAGGCCGAGGCGCTCGCTCAGCACCGGATCTGCTCCGTACATGGCGTCGCCGACGCAGGGGTGGCGCTGCGCGGCCATGTGCACGCGGATCTGATGGGTGCGCCCGGTCTCAAGATGCACCTCGAGGAGGGACGCCGCGCGAAACGCCTCGAGCGTGTCGTAGTGGGTGATCGAGGGCTTGCCGCCGGCGACGACGGCGAACTTCCACGCCGAGCTCGGGTGCCGGCCGATCGGCGCATCGATCGTGCCGGACAAGGGGTCGGGATGACCCTGCACGACTGCGTGATAGACCTTGTCGACCTCGCGATCGTGGAAAGCCCTCTTGAGCTCTCGGTAGGCGCGCTCCGACTTGGCAACGACCATGAGGCCGCTCGTGCCGGCGTCGAGTCGGTGCACGATCCCCGCCCTCTCCGCGGGACCGGAGGACGCGAGCGTGTAGCCGCCCGCGGCGAGGGCACCGAGGACCGTCGGGCCCGTCCAGCCGACCGACGGGTGCGCGGCGACGCCGACGGGCTTGTCGATGACGACGAGATCGTCGTCGTCGTGGACGATGCGCAGATCGGCGACCTCGCGAGGCTCCACCACGGGCGCGCGGCGGGGCTCCCACGTGACCTCGAGCCACGCGCCAGCCGCGAGCCGGTCAGACTTGGCCGCGACGCGGCCGTCGACGAGTGCACCGCCTGCCTCGATGATCTCGGCCGCCTGGGAGCGTGAGAAACCGAGCAGAGTGGCGAGGGCCACGTCGACGCGCTCCCCCGCCCGACCCTCAGGAACGGGAAAGGAGCGCGACTCGGTCACCGTCGCGCTCCTCTTCTCGTGCTGGTAGTGGTCGAACGACTCCTGCTGCTCAGGAGCCGTAGCCCGGGAACTGGCCCGGAGGGGGCGACTGCGGTGCGGGCTGGGACGGCGCCGAGCCCGGGTACTGCCCATACGAGGGCTGCGAGCCGGAGTCGCCGAAACCGGGGGCCGAGCCGACGGCGGCCGACGACGCCATGGCGGGCGAGGCGGGCTGGGGCGCGGAGGCCTGGGGAGCGGACGGCTGCGATGCGGCAGCCTGCTGCTGGCTCGAGCCTTCGAGCTCCTGCAGCTGGGACTGGATGTACGAGCGCAACTGGGCGCGGTACTCGCGCTCGAAGACACGGAGCTCCTCGACGCGCTGCTCGAGTGCGACGCGCTCCTGCTCGAGCGCCTGCAGCTGACCCGCTTGGGCGCTCTGCGCCTGGTTCACGATGCGGGACGCCTCGGCCTGACCCTCGGCGATGAGCTCATCGCGCTTCTTCATGCCATCGCGCACATGCTCCTCGTGGAGGCGCCGCGCGAGCTGCAACAGGTTGTTCGTGTTCTCCGACTCGTCGGCCGCGGGCGCACTCGCGAGAGGAGCCGGGGCAGGTGCCGGGGCGGGCGCCGGCACGGGGGCCGAGGCGGGCGCCTCCATCGCGGCCTGCGAGCCTCCGCCGCGCTGCAGCTCGGCGACGCGGGCGTCCGCGGCGACGAGCCGCTGGCGCAGCTCGTCGTTCTCCTGCGTCAGACGGCGAAGCTCGACCACGATCTCGTCGAGAAAGTCGTCGACCTCGTCCTGGTCATAGCCCTCGCGGAACTTGGTGGACTGGAAGCGCTTGTTGACGACGTCCTCGGGCGTGAGTGCCATGTGCGTCACCTCGGTACTTTCTGGAGCGAGTGGATAACGATGGGGTAACGCTAGCAACATCTCGTCACATGCGTCACACCCGCGCCACCAGAGTACAGCCGCGCGGGAGGTCTGTCAGTGCGTACTCAGCGAGCACTCACAAGGGACATCAGGATCAGCAGGACGATGAGCACGATCGTCCAGGCGAGGTCGAGCCGGATGCTGCCGATCTGGAGCGGGGGGATGACGCGGCGCACGAGCCGGATGGGCGGGTCTGTGATCGTGTAGACGACCTCCGCGAGGATCACCACCGCGCCCTGCGGGCGCCAGCCGCGGTTGAGCGCCTGGATCCAGTCGAGCACGAACCTCCCCCACATCGCGATGAACACGATGAGGAGCGCGACGTAGATGATGTTCAGGATCACGGAGAAGACGATCGGCACGTCGTTCAGTCTCTCAGGTCACGCTGAGCGTTGCGGCTTCGCATACCGCGATAGGCCGCGATCAGTCGTGAGCGAGGAACGACGCGTCCACATCGGGCTCGACGTCGGCCGCGTCACCACTCACTGCGACGTGGGCGGGCGAGAGGAGGAACACCTTGCTCGTCACGCGTTCGATGCGACCGTACAGGCCGGTCGACAGACCGCTCGCGAAGTCGATGAGGCGCCGGGCATCCGGCTCGCTCATCTGCGTCAGGTTCATGATGACCGGGATGCCCTCGCGAAAGCTCTCGGCGATCGCCTCAGCGTCGTTGAAACGGCGCGGGTGCACCGTGAGGATCTCGTTCATGTCGTGGGACGGCGCCGAGCCGCGCGTCGACGAGGGCCGCCGGAGCGGCGTGACCGGTGCGCGCTGCCCTGAGCTCGAGCTCGAGGGGGCGGCGGGCGCCGCCGGTGCGTGCGCGGCGGCACTCTGCTCGTACTCGACCTCTTCGTCGGCGAGGCCCAAGTAGACCATGGTCTTGCGCAGCGGGTTGCTCATCAGTCGTCCTTACGTCGTGACGCCTCCGAGATTAACGGTCGGAGGGTCGGTTTCCGGTGATTGCGGTTCCGATCCGCAGGTGTGTCGCGCCCTCGGCGATGGCGTCCGCGAAGTCGCCCGACATGCCTGCCGAGATCTGCACGGCCTCGGGGGCGACGCGGCGCACTGCCTCCGAGTGCTCGCGCAGGCGCGCGAACGCACGCCGCGGCTCCTCCCCCCGCGGTGCGACGGCCATGACCCCGCGCAGCGTGAGGTGGTCGGAGGTCAGCACGCGCTCGGCGAGGTCAGGAAGCTGCGCAGGCTCCGCGCCGCCTCGCCCCGCGTCGTCCGTGAGATTGACCTCGAGGAAGACCTCAACCGGGGCTTCGGCGCGGTCGAGCGCACGCAGGAGCGACGAGCGATCCAGCGAGTGGATGACGCGGCAGTACTGCGTCACGGCGCGAGCCTTGTTCGACTGCAGCTGCCCGACGAAATGCCACGTGAGAGGCAGGTCGGTGAGCTCCCGAGCCTTGGGCTCGGCATCCTGGTGACGATTCTCGCCGATGTGCTGCACGCCCAGGGCTTGCAGCTGCCGCACGAGAGCCGCGGGGTGGAACTTGGTGACGACGATGAGCGTGAGCTCCTCGCTCGAGCGTCCGGTGCTCCGAGCGGCGGCGGCGATCGACGCCGTGACGCCCTCGTAGCGCTCGCGCAGCTCCGCATCGACCTCCACGGCTCAGCGCAGGAAGTCGGGAACGTCGAGATCGCCGTCGTCGTCGCTCTCGATCGGGCCGATCGGCGCTGTCGCTCCCAGGTCGGAGTCGTCGGCCCAGGCGCGGCCCTCGTGCGCCGGCTCGCCCGACTCGACGGCCACGGGCAGCGCCTCGCCCTCGCTCGCCGCGACGAAGCTGCTGCGGCGATCGCGCGTGAGAGCGCTGGGCTCTCCCCCGTCGAATCCCGCCGCGATGACCGTCACGCGCACCTCGTCGCCGAGAGTGTCGTCGATGACGGCACCGAAGATGATGTTCGCCTCGGGGTGCACCGCCTCCTGAACGAGCTTGGCGGCGTCGTTGATCTCGAAAATGCCCAGGTTCGAGCCACCCTGGATCGACAGGAGCACGCCGTGCGCACCGTCGATGCTCGCCTCCAGCAGCGGCGACGCGACGGCGAGCTCTGCGGCCTTGATGGCGCGGTCGGCGCCGCGGCTCGAACCGATGCCCATGAGCGCAGAGCCGGCGCCCTGCATGACGCTCTTGACGTCGGCGAAGTCGAGGTTGATGAGGCCGGGCGTGGTGATGAGGTCGGTGATGCCCTGCACACCGGCGAGCAGCACCTGGTCGGCGGTCGCGAACGCCTCGAGCATGGAGATGCCTCGGTCGGAGATCTCGAGCAGCCGGTCGTTGGGCACGACGATGAGCGTGTCGACCTCGTTCTTGAGCGAGAGGACGCCATCCTCCGCCTGTGCCTGCCGGCGCTTCCCCTCGAAAGCGAAGGGCTTGGTCACCACACCGATGGTGAGCGCGCCGATCGACTTGGCGATGCGCGCCACCACGGGAGCCCCTCCCGTACCGGTGCCGCCGCCCTCGCCGGCCGTGACGAACACCATGTCGGCACCCGCGAGCGCCTCCTCGATCTCCTCCGCGTGATCCTCCGTCGCGCGACGACCCACCTCGGGGTCGGCTCCCGCTCCGAGACCGCGCGTGAGCTCCCGCCCGACGTCGAGCTTCACGTCGGCATCGCTCATGAGGAGTGCTTGCGCGTCGGTGTTGATGGCGATGAACTCGACGCCCCTCAGCCCCAGCTCGATCATGCGGTTGACGGCGTTGACGCCGCCTCCGCCGATGCCGACGACCTTGATGACGGCGAGGTAGTTCTGGTTCGTGGTCACGTCGTGGCCTTCCGCGGTCAACCTTCACCTTCTACTTGAAGGCTAAAGTTATGCTCAGTATGTACTGTTGACTCGAACGGTAGGCCTGTCCGGGGCTCCGCGGCCTGAGGCCGTCCGCGTGTCGCGAATCCCCCGGGGCACACTCGGGCGCCGGTCAGCTCGCGCGGCGCACGACCAGGCTGTCGGGGGCCGAGACGTCGTACTCCCAGCTCACCGACTGGTCGGTAGACGCGAGTGCCGCCGCGAGCACGCGGGCCTTGAACGCCGACCTCTCGGCGCTCCCCCACACCACGGAGTGCTCCGCTCCCCCGAGCGTGAAGCGCACATCATCGCGCGTCGTCGCGCTGATCGTGACCACGGAGCTGCGCAGTTCGCGCGGGAGGGCGAGGAGGACATCCGCAAGGCCCCGGAAGGCGGGGTCGTCCGCGCGCGCACTCTCCACGCTCAGGACGGGGATGCCCGGCGGCACCGTCTCGGCCGTCTCCACCACGACGCCCGCGGCGTCGACGACCTCGAACCCGCCCGCAGTCCGCAGGGCACCGATCGGAGCCCGCTCCACGACGCGCACGATGAGGGTGTCCGGTGGCACGATCTCCGTGGAGAAGGAGCGGATGAGTGCGAAGCCCTCGAGGTCGGCGCGGATCTGCTCGTCGCTCACGAACGCGAGCGGCGCCCCTCGACGACTCTCCAGTGCCGCCGCGACCTCACCCGCGTCGAGGCGCTCCGTGCCGACGATGCGGATCGTCGTGAGCGAGAGCAGCGGTGACACCGAGATCGCGGCGGCTCCCCCGACGAGCGTCAGAAGCGTGCCGAGAGCGATCGTCACCGTGAGCCGACGACGACGAGACTGCCGCGTGAAACGGCGGACCTCCGCCCGCTCGGCACGCCGACGCTCGCGCGCTGCCCGCCGCTCGAGGCGCCGCGCCGACGCCGTGGAGCTGCCAGCGTCCGCCGTGCGCAGCGCCGCCGATGCGGCACGGTCGCGCGAGGAGCGCTCGCGCGGGGCGCGGGGCTCGCGCGCGGGGCGCGCACGAGACGCACCGGCGGTCGGGGTCGGTGCCGCGCCGGGCGACCCGCGCCGAGCATCCCGGGTACGACGCCCCTTCGGCGGCGTCGACGGTGGGTCCGGCGGAGTGCCCCGAAAGCCCTCCGGGCGCTTCATCCCGCCGCACCGCCCGAGTAGCCAGCACCACCCGCGATCGCGGGGCCCTCCCCCACGCGCTCGATCGCCGCGCGCAACCGGGGAATGATGCGGTAGACGTCGCCGCAGCTGAGAGTCATGACGATGTCGCCCGGACGAGCGATCTGCGCGACCCGCCTGGCCGCGTCGTCCCAGTCCGGCCGGAAGTCGACGCGCGCGGCATCGTCGAAGGCGTCCGCCACGAGAGCGCCCGTGACACCGGGGATCGGGTCCTCCCGCGCGCCGAAGACGTCGAGCACGACCGTGTGGTCGGCACCCGACTCGTACGCGGCGGCGAACTCGCCCGCCATCGCCTGCGTGCGGCTGTAGAGGTGAGGCTGGTGCACGGCGATCACGCGCCCCTCTCCGACGACCGAGCGCGCTGTCTGCAGAGCGGCGACAACCTCGGTCGGATGGTGGGCGTAGTCGTCGTACAGTCGCACGCCGCCGGCGTCGCCGTGGGACTCGAACCGTCGCTGCGTTCCGGCGAATCCTTCGAGCGAGGCCACCGCAGCCCGGGCATCATGACCGAGACCGATGAGCACTGCGACGACGCCCGCGGCATTGAGCGCGTTGTGGCGCCCCGGGACCGCGAGCGAACCCTCGAGCTCGACTCCGTCGACGCTGAGGACGAAGCTCACCGGCCCCTCCTCGCTGATCGACACGAGCCGCACGCGCGCGACATCGCTCTCGCCGAACGTCGTGATCTCGGCCGCCGGAAGCGATGCGGCGACACGTCGGGTGCCGTCGTCGTCGGCCGAGAGCACGACGCTCTCCGAGCACGCCCGGGCGAAATTCACGAACGCATCCTCGATCGCGGCCTCACTGCCGTAGTGGTCGAGGTGGTCGGTATCGATGTTGGTGATGAGACCGATGGCCGTCTCGAACAGCAGGAAGGAGCCGTCGGACTCGTCGACCTCCACCACGAAGAGCTCTCCCTGGCCCCACGCCGCGCTCGTGCCCGCATCGTGGATGACGGCGCCGTTGACGAAGCTGGGGTCAGCGCCGAGCCGACGCAGTGCGGTGACGAGCATGGCGGTCGACGTGGACTTGCCATGCGCTCCCGCGACCGAGATGAGCCGCTGGCCACGTGCGAGCCAGGCGAGCGCCTGAGCGCGATGCAGTACCGGGATGCCCCGTCGCAGGGCCTCCTGGTACTCGGGGTTGTCGAGCCACAGGGCTCCCGTCACCACGAGGGCCTCCGCATCGCCGACGTGCCGTGCGTCGTGGCCGATCGCGACCGGGATGCCGCGCTCCCGTAAGGAATCGACAGCTGCGGATCCCGCGCGATCCGAGCCCGTGACGGCGTGTCCACGGTCGTGGAACATGCGCGCGATACCGCTCATGCCGGACCCCCCGATGCCGACGAAGTGAAGACGGCCGAGAGTCTCGGGCAACGGCTGGGAGAGGTCAGGCTTGATCATCGGTCATCACCCTACGCCGGGTGCGCCGACAGCGTCTCGCGCACGAGCCGCAGCAGCTCGTCGGCTCCCTCGCGGCGGCCGACGCCCCTCGCGGCCGCGGCCATGCCGGCGATGACATCCCTCCGCTCCAGGAGTGGTACGAGTTCTCGGGCGACCCACTCGGGCGTGAACTCGGCGTCCTTCACGATGCGGGCGCCCGACGCGCTCACGAGTTCGCGTGCGTTGAGCTCCTGCTCGCCGTTGCCGACCGGATACGGCACGAGCACGGACGGCAGCCCGACCGCCGCGAGCTCCGAGACGGTCGCGGCACCGGCACGGCACACGACGAGGTCCGCGATCGCGAACGCGAGATCCATCCGGTCGCAGTAGGTCTGCACGACGAGCCCCGGAAGCGCTCCGGCGCCGTCGCCCCGGCCTTCCCCGGTGATGTGCAGCACCTGCCAGCCCGCGCCGAGGACGCGCGGCGTCGCGGCGGCCATCGTCTCGTTGAGTCGACGCGCTCCCGTCGAGCCCCCCGTCACGAGCAGCGTGGGGCGATCAGGGCGAAGCCCGAAGTGGTCAGCCGCCTCCGCCCGACGAGCGCGACGATCGAGCTCGACGACCTCCCGCCGCAGGGGCATTCCCACGACCCGCGAGCCGCCCAGCGGCGTGCCGGCGAAGGTCACTCCGACCACACCGCCGAGCAGTCGGCCGAGGCGATTCGCGAACCCCGGGCGGCTGTTGGCCTCGTGCACCACGAACGGCAGCCGCTCACGGCGCGCCGCCCAGTAGGCGGGCGCCGAGGCGTACCCTCCGAAGCCCACGACGACGTCGACGTGCCGCTCGCGCAGTGCCGCTCGCGTGATGCGCACGGCCTCGCGGAACCGCGCGGGAAACCGCAGAGCCGACCGGCCGAGGCGGCGCGGCAGCGGCACCCGCGGAATCGTGATGAGCTCGTATCCCCGCGCTGGCACGAGGCGCGCCTCGAGGCCCTCGGCAGTTCCGAGCACGAGCAGTTCGGCATCGGGCTCCTCCTGCCGCCAGTGGTCGGCGAGAGCGAGCAGGGGGTTCACATGGCCGGCGGTGCCGCCTCCGGCGAGAAGGGCCGTCGTCATGCCGCCCTCGCCTCGCGAGCCTCCGCCGAGCGCGCGAGCGACAGAACGACGCCGATCGCCAGCAGCGAGGCGATGAGCGCGGAACCGCCCACCGAGATGAGCGGCAGGGGCACGCCGAGCACGGGGAGGAGACCCAGAACGACGGCGACGTTGACGAACGCCTGACCGACGATCCAGATGAGCACCCCGCCCGTGACGATGCGGGAGAACGGGTCGCGGTGGGAGCGGATGAGACGCACGAGGCCGATCGCGAGCACGACGAAGAGCAGGAGTACGACCGAGGCGCCGATCAAGCCGAGCTCCTCGCCGATGACCGCGAAGATGAAGTCGCTCTCCGCATGCGGCAGCCACGACCACTTCGCGGCCGAATTGCCGAGACCCACGCCGAACACTCCGCCAGAGCCGAGCGCCCACGTGCCGTGCACGACCTGCCAGCACGACCCCTCGTAGTCCTCCGGGCGGCAGCCGTTGAGCCACACGTCGATGCGGCTGGACCGCGACGAGCTGGAGAGCGCGAAGAGCACGCCGCCGACAGCGACGACCCCGGCCATCGCCGCGAGCCGCCGGAGGGGAGCACCCGCATAGAACAGTGCACCCAGCACGATCGCGATCATGATGGATGCCGTACCGAGGTCCTGGCCGAGCAGCACCATGCCGATCGCCACGAGGGAGACGGGCACCGCTGGCACGACGAGGCTCGTCCAATCGGTGAAGGCATCCGCGCGGTCGGCAAGCACGGTACCGAGCCAGACGATGAGGGCGAGTTTGAGGAACTCCGAGGGCTGCGCCGTGAACCCGCCGATGGAGATCCAGTTCTGGTTGCCGCCGTAGTCGTACCCGAGCCCCGTGAAGACGAGCAGCTGCAGGCCGAGGCCGAGCATGACCGCGACGCGCGCCCAGCGACGCCAGAATCGCGCGGGCAGTCGAGCGATCGAGAGCATGATCGGGATCGCGACGAGGGCGTAGAGCCCCTGACGCAGGAAGATCGCGAAGAAGTCGCCGTCGTTGCTCTGCGAGGACACGATCGAGGAGGAGGAGAGGACCATGACGAGCCCGAACAGCACGAGGAAGACCGTCGTGCCGAGCACGATCATGTAGTCGGAGCTGTCGGATCCGAAGAGCGTGCGCACCGAGACGATCGCGCGCGCAGGGCTCCGCTGGGCCTCGGGCTCTGCGTCGCGCCCCGAGCGCGGTGGTCGCACTGTCGTCACGCGCCCACCCCCTCCTGCGGTCCTGCGAACGGCTCGCTCAGGAGCCGAGGGCCGCCACAGCCATGGCGAAGCGCCGGCCGCGATCGGCGTAGTCGTCGAACTGGTCCATGGACGCCGCGGCGGGCGCGAGGAGCACGGTGTCGCCGGCCTGAGCCACCGACGCCGCGAGCCTGACCGCTGCCGGCATCACCCGCTCAGTGTCGTGCTCCTCGACCTCGAACAGCGGCAGTGCGGGCGCGTGTCGCGCAAACGCCTCGCGCAGCGCATCCCGATCGAGTCCGATGAGGATGACCGCCCGCAGTCGTTCGCGGTGCTGCAGCACGAGTGGGGCGAGGTCCACGCCCTTGAGCAGCCCGCCCACGATCCAGACCACGGAGCGATAGGCGCTGAGCGATGCGGAGGCCGCGTGGGCGTTCGTCGCCTTCGAGTCGTCGATCCACAGCACCTCGTCGGACTCGGCCACACGCTCGGTGCGGTGCGCGTCGACGCGGAAGGCGCGCAGACCGTCGCGCACGGCGGCGGGGGGCGCACCCGCTGCGCGCGCCAGTGCCGCGGCCGCGAGGGCGTTCCCGAGACCGTGCGGCGTCGCGAGGCCAGCGTCACGCAGGTCGGCGAGCGTCGCGAGCTCGAGCGCGGTCGTCGCCCGCTCCTGGAGGAACGCCCGATCCACGAGCACGTCGTCGACGACCCCCACGTCGCTCGGCCCCGGCGTGTCGGCACCGAAGCCGATCGCCCGGCACCCTTCGACGACGTCGGCCTCCTCCACCATCCTCCGCGTGGCGGGGTCGGCGAGGTTGTAGACGCACGCGACGCGCGTATTCGCATAGACCTTGGCCTTCGCAGCGGCATAGGCGGCAGAGCCGCCGTGCCAGTCCAGGTGGTCGTCGGCGAGATTGAGGCACGCGCTCGCGAGCGGCTGCAGGGCGCCGGGGCCGGTCGTCGGCAACGCGTGCAGCTGGAAGCTCGACAGTTCGACGACGAGGACGTCGAAACCCGCAGGGTCGCGCACGGCGTCCAGAACGGGAGTGCCGATGTTGCCGCACGGTGCGACGCGCGTGCCGGCGGCGAGAAGCATCGTCGCGGCGAGCTGCGTAGTGGTGGTCTTGCCGTTGGTGCCGGTGATGGTGATCCACTCGGCTGCGCGCACCTTGTCGCGCACGCGCCAGGCGAGCTCGACATCGCCCCACAGCTCCGCTCCGCTCTCCCGGGCGGCGAGGACGAGGGGATGCTCGGGGGCGAAGCCGGGCGAGACGATCACGAGCTCGGGCTCTCGAGCGAGCAGCGCCTGACGTGCGGCGCGCTCATCGGCCTCGACGACGAGCTCGACCCCGATGACGGGCAGAATGCGCGCTCGCTCCTCGTCAGCGTCGCGGGTGAGGACGGTCACCGCGCAGCCGAGTTCGGCGAGCGTGTCGGCGGCGGCGAAGCCGGACACCCCGAGACCGAGCACGACGACGCGCACTCCGCTCCAGTCGTCGTGCCAGCTGCTGAGCGCGGAGACCCTGGCGCTCACTACTGACTGACCCACTCGAGGTAGAAGAGCCCCACTCCGACGGCGACGAACAGCCCGCCGATGAGCCAGAAGCGCACGACGACGGTCACCTCGGCCCAGCCCTTCAGCTCGAAGTGATGGTGGAGGGGGCTCATGAGGAAGATGCGTTTGCCGCCCGTGAGCTTGAAGTAGACGCGCTGCACGATGACGGAGCCGGTGACGATGAGGAAGAGGCCGCCGATGAGGATGAGCAGCAGCTCGGTGCGCGTGAGGATCGCGAGGGCCGCGATGGCCCCGCCGAGGGCGAGCGAGCCCGTGTCGCCCATGAAGATGTGGGCTGGCGAGGTGTTCCACCACAGGAACCCGATGAGACTCGCGGCGATGGAGGCGGCCACGATCGCGAGGTCGAGCGAGTCGCGCACCTCGTAGCAGCGTGCGGCGACGGAGGGGTCGGGGCCGTTGAAGCACGACTGGTTGAACTGCCAGAAGGCGATGAAGATGTACGCCGCGATCGAGAGGATCGAGGCTCCGGTCGCGAGCCCGTCGAGGCCGTCCGCGACGTTGACCGCGTTGGATGTGCTCACGACGATGAGGTTGACCCAGATCGCGAACAGGATCACCGCAGCGATGGACCCGAAGACGGCGAAGTCGAGCCACTCGATGTCGCGCACCGCCGAGATCATCGTCGACGCGGGTGTCTGACCGTCGGCATTGGGGAAGGAGAGGGCGAGTACCGCGAAGATGCTCGCGACGACGACCTGCCCGGCGATCTTCGCCCATCCCCCGAGACCGAGACTGCGCTGCTTGCGCGTCTTGGTGAAGTCGTCGAGGAAGCCGACGAGCCCGAGCCCGACCATGAGGAGCAGGACGAGAATCGCGCTGAGCGTCACTCTCTCGCCACTGAGCAGGTGCCCCACGAAGTAGCCCAGCACCGCGCCGAGGATCACGACGATGCCGCCCATGGTCGGGGTGCCGCGCTTCGTGTGATGGGACTGCGGGCCGTCGTCGCGGATGAACTGGCCCCACTCCAGCTTGTTGAACAAGCGGATGAACAGCGGCGTCATGAAGAGCGTGAACGCGAGCGAGAACGCTCCAGCGAGGAGCAGGGCGATCATGCGGTGCCGCCCGTGACACGGTCCACGAGGGATGCGAGCGGAGTTCGGGAGGCTCCCGTCACGAGCATCACATCCTCTTGTCTGACCCGAGTACGCAGCACATCGTATGCCTCGTCGGCGGAGTCGACGAGCATCGACTCTCCGTTCCACGAACCTTCCAGCCCCGCCGCATTGTGCACGTGACGGGCGCCGTGGCCGACGACGATGAGCTGACTGATGTCGAGGCGCACGATGATGCGGCCGAGCGCGTCATGGTCGTCGAACCACTCTCGCTCAGTCGACTCCAGCTCTCCCATGACGGCGATCGAGCGCCCGGAGTCTCGGGTGAGCTCGGCGAGGACGGAGAGGGAGCGACGCACGTCGAGCGGGGTCGACGCGCCCGTGTCGTCGAGGAGCAGGGCGCCGCTCGACGTGATGCGTCGCTCGCACCGGCCGGGCACCTCGCTCTGCCGCGCGGCACGAGCAAGCGCTGTCGACCATGGCTCCCCCGCCTCCAGCTCGCCGCGAAGGCGCGCGAGAGCCGCCTCGACGGCGGCGTCCCCGATGGCGTCGATCGCGAGCTCTGCTCGCTCGTGCGCGCTCCTCACGTGGATGACCGCGCCCTCGCGACGGTGCAGCACGTCGTCGACGATGATGACCGTGTCCACCGTCTACCAGCCCGCCTCGCGCAGCGCGGCTCGCGCCTCGTCGCGTGCCGAGTACTCGGTTCGGACCCCGCGAATCTCCCGGTAGTCCTGGTGCCCCGGACCGGCCCACAGGATGGAGTCGCCCTCCTTCGCGAGGCCCACAGCGTGACGAATGGCCTGCTCGGGCGGGCTGACCTCGTAGATCTCGGGGCGGTTGCTCGCTGCTCTCGCACCCTCGAGGAGCGTGCGGCGGATCGACACCGGGTCCTCGAACCGGGGGTGGTGGTCGGTGATGACGAGAACGTCGCACCCCTCGGCTGCCACACGCGCCATCTCGTGGCGCTTCGTCGCGTCGCGGTCGCCGTCCGCGCCGAACACCATGATCGTGCGCCCCGTGGTGAACCGACGCACCGCGGCGAGGGTGTTCTCGAAGGCGTCGGCGCTGTGCCCGAAGTCGACGTACACGCTCGGGCCGCGATCACCGGAGACGCGCTCGGTGCGCCCCGGCAGGTAGGCGTCTATCCCCCGGTCTGCGAGGGCGCGGGCGATGTCGTCGAACCCGTAACCGGCTTCGACGAGCATCACGAGAACGAGGCCGGCGTTGGCGGCCATGTGACCGCCGATGAGGGGGATGCGCGTCTCGAGCGCACGGCCGTCAGCGTGGCGGAGGCGGAAGCCGGTGTACGCGGCATTCTCCTCGGTCACATCGACGTGCCAGTCGGCATCGATGCCGGAACGGGAGGTGATCGTCGTGACGGGGATGCCGGCGGCCTCGACCACGCGGGTGCCGTAGTCGGAGTCGAGAGAGACGACCCCGCGACGACCCCGCTCCGCCGTGAAGAGCGGGAGTTTCGCGGCGAAGTACTCCTCCATGTCCGCATAGTCATCGAGGTGATCGTGGCTGAGGTTGGTGAAGCCCACGACGTCGAAGAGCACGCCGTCCACTCGGTGGCGGCTGAGAGCCTGCGCGCTGACCTCGACGGCCACCGCGCCCACCCCCGCCTCCCGCATGCGCGCGAGGAGTGCGTGGAACTCGGTCGCCTCGGGCGTCGTCAGTCGACTGACGACGGTGAGGCCGGCGATGTGCCGCTCGGCGGTCGAGCTCAGGCCCGTGACGACGTCGAGCTGCCGCAGAACGGCCTCGAGCAGATAGACCGACGAGGTCTTGCCGTTCGTGCCGGTCACACCGAACAGCTGACCCTCGAACTCGGAGGTGCGGTACACCCACGAGGCGAGAGCGCCGAGGACGCCTCGGGGGTTGTCGACGATGAGGATCGGGAGCCCGGAATCAGCCGCGATCTCTCCTCCCGGCACGTCCGTCACGAGCGCGACGGCGCCAGCGGCGCGCGCATCCGCCGCGTAGGACGCCCCGTGGGCGTGAGCGCCGCGCACACCGACGTAGACGTCGCCGGGGAGCAGATCGGTCGTGCTCAGCGTGATTCCCGTGAGTGTGACCCCCGAGAGATCCCCCCGGCTCTCGAGGCCGAAGTGCGCGGCGAGCTCGGCCAGCTCGCGCACGGGAGGGTGCTCCGGCCGCAGAACGGGTGGCGTACGACCGGACAACGGAACCTCGTTTCGTGAGTGGCGGCTACCAGGTCAGAGGATAGGCGGTCGCCTGCTGCGTCGACGGCGGCACCCGATAGGTCTTGAGCACCTGCGTCATGATCGTGCGGAACGTCGGTGCCGCCGCTGCGGACGTCTTCATCGTATCGGGGCGCACGTAGGTGACGACGACGACGAACTGCGGGTCATCGGCGGGCGCCATGCCGGCGACCGAGACGATGCGCTCATCTCCGTAGCCACTGGCGTCCGCCACCTCTGCCGTGCCCGTCTTGGCCGCGACTCGGTATCCGGGAATCTCCAGAATCGGGCGCAACCAACCCTCCGTGACGACCTCTTCGAGGATGCCGACCGTCGCGCGCGCCGCATTCTCGGAGACCACCCTCGTGGGCTCGGTGGCGGCGACATGCGTCGTCGAGCCGTCGGCGTGGTCGCAGCCCGTCACGAGCGTGAGCGGCGTGCGCACGCCGCCGTTCGCGATGGCCTGGTAGGCACTCGCGACCTGGGCACTCGTGGCCGTCATGCCCTGACCGAACATCTGGGTCACGGCACTGTGACCGTCGATGCTGTCCGGATCCCGCACGCTTCCGCTGGCCTCCCCGAGGAAGCTCACCCCGGTGCTCTCACCCAGGCCGAACCGCGTCAGGTAGTCGTAACGCTGCTGCAGGGAGAGTCGCTCGCTCAGCACCGCTGTGCCCGTGTTCGACGAGTTCATGAGCACGCCAGCGGAGGTGAGCCGCAGATCGCCGTGATCCCAGGCATCGCCGATGCGATAGGAGCCGATCGTCGGGTAGGAGCGCGGGGCGATGACCTGGTCGGAGGGCGTGGTCACCCCCGCGTCGAACATCGCGGCGAAGCTCAAGGACTTGATCGTGGACCCCGGTTCGTAGGGGGCTGCGAAGATGCGCGACCCGCGGTCGTCGGACTCACTGCCGTCGACGTCGTTGGGGTCGACCGAGGGCCACTCGGCGGCCGCGATGATGTGGCCGTCGTCGACGCTCACGACCATCGCGGTCGCCCAGTCGGCGCCGATCCTCGCACCTTCCTCGGCGATCGCCTGCTGCGCGAACCACTGCACGTCAGCGTCGATCGTGAGGTGCAGCGTGCCGCCGTCGACGGGCTCCTGCTGCACGATCGTCGTGCCGGGAAGCCGTACCCCGTCGGCACCGCGCTCGTAGGTCGAGGAGCCCGGGCTCGACGCGAGGCACTCCTCGAGGCCGAGCTCGAGGCCCGCGAGCGGGCCGTCCGTGCCCATGAAACCGACCAGATTGCCCGCGACCTGGCCGTTCGGGTAGGTGCGGCTCGGAACCCTCTCGGAGTAGACCCAGGGCACGCCGAGATCACGCACCGCCTGGAAGACATCCGTCTCGACACCGCGCACGAGGTACGCGTGATCGTCCTCGGGATCCTCGGCGAGCTCACCCTCGATGAGAGCGAGCATGGCGGCAGGATCCTCGCCCGTGATCGCGGCAATGCCCGTGAGGGCCTCCCACACCGTGCGCGTCGTGCGCTCCCCGGTCTCCTCGTCGAGCGTGTCGTAGTCCTTCACGAAGCGCGGAGAGACCGTGATGTCGTAGCGGAACACCGAATCGGCGAGCACGGCGCCCCGGCGATCGACGATGTCGCCTCGAGCCCCGTGGAGGGCCACCGGAATCGAGCGACGGGCTTCAGACTCCTGGGCGAGCTGCTCGGCACGGACGACCTGGATGTCGACGAGGCGGACGCCGAAGGCTGCGACGATCGCGACGACGACCAGAATCGTCGCAGCCAGTCGTCGCCGCGTTCTGCGCTGCTCGCTCACGTGCGCCCCCTCCCCCGTCGCGCGGTCCGCATCAGCGCGTGACCGGTGAGGGCAGCGACCCTGCGAAGCCCGGTTGCGCTGATTCGGAGGCTAACGACCCCGGCAGCGGCGGCGTCGACGCCACGCCCGACGCACCCCCGTCCGCTCCCGGGGTCGCGAGCTCCATGTCGGCCAGCAGCACGTTGCCGATCAGGGTGTCACGGCCATCGAGCACCCCCGCGCCCGCGCCAGCGGCGACGGGCGCTCCCAGAACTGTCGCGTCAGCGAGCCGCAGGTAGGCGGGGCTCGCATTGGAGACCATTCCGAGGGATTCCGCATTGGCCGCCAGGTACTGGGGCGACCGCAGCGCGTCGAGCGACTCGACGAGCACCTGAGCGTCCCGATCGAGTTCCGCGGCCTGCGTCTTGAGCGCCGAGATGCGGTAGGCGCCCTCGGAGAGGGTGATGCTCAGGAGCAGCTGGGTCACGAGGATCGCGAACACCCCGATGACCGCCACCGCGGCGTAGACGACGCGAGGTCGACGGCGCCGACGCTCGCTCGGCGCGATGACCGGTGCGAAGGTGGGAGAGGTGCGACCGGGAGCACTCCGTGCGACCCGCCCGGCGGTGGACGGGGCGAAGGCCGGTGCCGCGCTCATGCCGCGTTCCTCACGCGCTCCGCCGCGCGCAGGCGCACGGGGATGGAGCGGGAGTTGCTTTCGCGCTCGGCCACGTCAGCGAGCTCGGCGCCGCGAACGAGCAGTCGGAATTCGGGTCGGTGCTCGGGCAGCTCGACGGGCAGTCCCTCCGGCGCCGTGGAGCGCGCGCGCGCCGCCAGCTCGCGCTTGACGATGCGGTCTTCGAGCGACTGGTACGCCAGAACAACGATGCGTCCGCCGACCGCGAGGGAGTCGAGCGCCGCAGGCAGAGCGGCCTCGAGCGCGGCGAGCTCGCCGTTGACCTCGATGCGCAGTGCCTGGAACACGCGCTTCGCGGGATGACCGGAGCGCTGCACGGCACGCGGAGTCGCGTCGATGATGAGCCGGACGAGCTCCGAGGAGCGCGTGAGCGGCCGCTCGGCCCGGGACTCGACGATGCGACGGGCATACCGCGGTGCGAGCTTCTCCTCGCCGTATGCGTAGAAGATGCGCCGCAGCTCCGCCTCGGTGTAGTCGGCGAGGACTGCTTCCGCGGTGATGCCGGTCGTGCGATCCATGCGCATGTCGAGCGGGGCGTCCTGCGAGTACGCGAAGCCGCGGTCGGCCTCGTCGAGCTGCATGGAGCTGACCCCCAGGTCGAAGAGCACGCCGGTCACGCGCTCGATCCCGAGGCTGTCGAGCGCCGAGCGAAGCCCCGAGTAGACGGTGTGCACGAGGTGCACCCGGTCACCGAAGCGCTCGAGCCGCTGGGAGGATGCGTCGAGCGCGGCAGTGTCGCGGTCCAGCCCGACGAGGGTGAGTGCGGGATGCCGCTCCAGCGCGGCCTCGGCGTGCCCGCCGAGGCCGAGGGTGGCGTCGACGAGAACCGCGCCATCAGCGGCGAGTGCCGGCTCGAGGAGGGCGAGGCTGCGCTCGAGCAGAACGGGAGTGTGCGACGAGGATGCGGTCATGGCGCTGCCGGTCTGGCGCGGGGCCCGGATCCCCATCCGTGCGACCTGGCACCGGGGAAGGTGCGCCAGGGCGTCTCACGGCTGGGAGTCCGAGTCACGCGATCAGAAGAGTCCGGGGATCACCTCCTCGTCGGTGTTGGCGAAGGCATCTTCCTTCTCGGCGTAGTAGCTGTTCCAGGCGGGGGTCGACCAGATCTCGGCACGGTCGCCGGAACCGATGACGGTGAGCTCGCGGTCCAGCCCTGCGTACTGGCGCAGCACCGCGGGCACGGTGACCCGGCCCTGCTTGTCCGGCTCCTCCTCGCTGACACCGGAGAGGAAGAAGCGCTGGTATTCGCGCGCCGTCTTGCTGGTGAGCGATGCCGTGCGCAGCTTCTCCAGGACGTCGCCGAAGGTGGCACGGCTGAAGACGTAGAGGCAGCGCTCCTGACCGCGGGTGAGCACCACGCCGTCAGCGAGCTCCTCACGGAACTTCGCCGGGAGGATGACCCGCCCCTTGTCGTCGAGTTTGGGGGTGTGCGTGCCGAGAAACATCGCCTGGTCCCCCTCTCATCTCCGGCCCGAGATCAGGTTTTCTCCACTTTACTCCACTTTTCCCCACCAAGTAAAGGATCGGGCCCAGAACAGACGACTCATTGCCCACTGTCACCAGTAATTTCCTAGGCTCATTCCGGTGGAGGGCAGTGGAGGGCCGTGGGACTTACAGGCGCGATCCCGGGTGCAACAGCCTCGGACGGCACACAAGAAGACCGGCCCGAAGGCCGGTCGCGACACAAGAAAGACCGGCCCGGAGGCCGGTCGCAGCACAAAAAAGACCGGCCCGGAGGCCGGTCTAGAGCGGGCGGATGAGGCCCGGTGTCAGAGGTGGTGGATGGTGGGGTGGAGAGTGGGGAGTTCGGGAGGGACTAGCCCTCGCGGCCTTCCTGTCGACGATCCCAGCGCTCGTTCATGCGCTCGGTCCACGAGGACCGAGCAGCGCTCGGGCGGGCCGCCCCGACCGCAGCAGGACTGCTCGGCGACTCGGCGGCGTCACGACGCCCCGGCGAGAGCACGATGAGAACGCCCGCGAGCATGAGGCCGAACCCGACGACACCGATCACGGCCAGCTGCGTGATGACGCCGGCGACGAGCGCCGCGACACCCGCGATGGCCAGGAGCGCTCCGACGACGACGAGCGTGTAGTTGGGCTTGCCGCGTCGACCCGCCACGGTCGCGACGAAATCAGCGTCGTTCTGATAGAGGTTGCGCTCCATCTCATCGAGAAGGCGCTGTTCCTGTTCTGACAGCGGCATAATGACCCCTTAGTGGCGACTCGTCGGTACGGAGATCCCCGTCCGCGCACATTCTACGGTCGCGCTCCTGGATAGGCTAGGCAGGTGCCTGAGAGATTGCGGTTAGTCGACGTCGTGCACGACCGGCTCGAGCAGTTCCTCGACGAACGCGCGACGCACCTCGGCACCATCGCAGAAGATCTCGAGCGCTTCACCGATGCAAGCCGTGATCTTCTGAGCGGAGGCAAGCGCTTCCGCGCCCTGTTCTGCTACTGGGGCTGGCATGCCGTCGCCGGCACCGTGAGGCCGGACGATCTGCTCGCCGAGCTCGACGAGCACCCGGATCTGTCGAGCGTCGTCGACGCCGCCGCGGGGCTCGAGCTCTTTCACGCCGCCGCGCTCGTGCACGACGACATCATGGACAGCTCTGACACGCGCCGCGGCATGCCCTCGGCGCACCGTCGGTTCGAGGCAGAGCACGCGCGCCGCCACTGGGTGGGCAGCGCGAGCGGGTACGGCACGTCGTCGGCACTGCTTCTCGGCGACCTCCTGCTGGGGTGGAGTGACGAACTGCTCGATGCCGGGCTCGCGCGCCTCGACGACCAGGACGCGGCCCGGGCGGCGCGGGCTGAGTTCCAGACGATGCGCACGGAAGTCACGGTCGGCCAGTACCTCGACATCCTCGAGGAGGTCGCGTGGCGGGACGCCGAGGATGCCGACATGCTGCCGCGCGCGCATCGCGTGCTCGTCTACAAGTCGGCCAAGTACTCGATCGAGGCTCCCCTCGCGCTCGGGGCGCTCATGGCGGGCGGGACGCTCGAGCAGGTGACGGCTCTGCGCGCGTTCGGGCTGCCGCTCGGCGTCGCCTTCCAGCTGCGCGACGACCTGCTCGGAGTGTTCGGCGACCCCGAGGTCACCGGCAAGCCCGCGGGCGATGACCTGCGCGAGGGCAAGCGCACGGTCCTCATCGCCCTGGCGCGCGACGCTCTACCCGGCAGCGCGGTACGGCTCATCGACGAGCTGCTCGGCGACCCCGAGCTCACCGAGCACCAGATCCGCACGCTGCAGGCGACGATTCGGGATAGCGGTGCCGTCGAGACGGTCGAGTCGATCATCGCGCGGTCGGTCACCGAGGCTCTCGCGGCGCTCGAGTCGGCGACCATCAGTCGCTCCGCCCACGCCGAGCTCATCGGTCTCTCCGATCTCGTGACGCGCCGCTCGCACTAGGAGCGCCGCGCGTCAGCGGTGCACGGCGCTCAGAAGGCGAGCGCCTGCGCCACCCGCCGAACCTCGGCCTTGCGGCCGGCGCGCAGGGCGTCGATCGGCGTCGCGCCCAGGGCGTCCTCCGGCTCGAGCATCCAGCGCATCGCCTCATCGTCGCTGAAGCCGCTGTCGGCCAGCAGCACGAGCGTGCCGCGCAGCTCGCGCACGGGCTCGTCGTCGAGGAGGAACGATGCCGGGACGACGAGGACGCCGTCGCGGCGCACCGCGAGCAGCTGTCGATCCTCGATGAGGCGGTGCACCTTGCCGGGGCTCAGCCCGAGAATCTCGACGAGATCGGGGATCGTCAGCCAGGTCGGAGAGTCTGCATGCACGGTTACTAGAGTGCCACGCGCTCGTGTGGATCGCGCCCCCGGCACGAATCGGATTCCCTGATCACATTCGTCACATCCTTCACATTGGCCACGACGGGTAGTAGCCTGGGCTGCGGACGGATCGGGGGATCCTCCGCGCCCCTCGGGGGCAACACGGGTGAGAGAGGCCAGCGCCACATGACCGACACGCACCTCGCTGCTGGCGGGCGGCACGACTCGCGCGGCTGCGATGCTCCCACTGATCGCGCGCACATCGTCTTCGCCGGCCTCGCCCCCCGCCACCCCATCGCGGTGACGAGCGCACCGCGCCCCGTCGGCATGCGCACGCGCACCGCCCTCTCGAGCTCCGTGCCCCTCGTCCTCACCGGAGCCATCGCCCTGGGGCTCGGCGTCGCGGGCCCCGTCGAGGCGGCCCCGACCCGCAAGCCCTCACCGCCGCAGCCTGGCCAGGCCCCTGCATCAGGAGGCTTGCGGGCGATGCTCTCCCAGTGGGGCGCCGCCATCACTCCCGGCGCCCAGAGTCTCGATGCGGTGGCCAGCTCGGCGGCTCCCGCCAGCTACCTCGTGCAGCCGGGAGACACCGTGAGCGACGTCGCCGCGCGCTTCGGGCTGCCCACCGCGGTGGTGCTCGCCCGCAACGGGCTGAGCTGGAAGTCCACGATCTTCCCGGGCCAGGTGCTCTCGCTCGGCGCCGACGGGGTCAAGCGTGCCGGCCGCCCGGCGGTGCTCGCCGACGGCGGGCTGTACGCCATCGCACGCGGTGACACGCTGTCGAGCGTCGCGCAGCGCTTCGGCATCTCCGTGCGATCGATCCTCGAGCGCAACGGGCTGAACCCCGCGAGCATCATCTACCCCGGCCAGAAGATCGTCATCCCCGGCCACAGCCCGCGAGACGCCGAGCCCCAGCTCGCCCTCGCCCAGGATGAGGGCGAGGGCGTTCCGGAGCTCACCCTCGCCTCGGCTGACTCGAGCACCGCCTCCGAGAGCACGGCCGCTCTCGCCGCCGCTCCCGACGTCTCGGCGCTCGCGATCGCCGAGCGTCCCGTGCTACCGGCAGCTCTGCCGCGCCCCGCAGCGCCCGCCCCGGGAGGCACCGCGCCGAGCGGCCCGCCGAGCGGTGGCGGAAGCGTGACCCCGCTCACGGGCGAGATGCGGGGCCACGCGCTGACGATCATCCAGGTCGGGCGCCAGCTCGGTGTGCCCGACTACGGCATCGTCATCGCGCTCGCCACAGCGATGCAGGAGTCCACGCTGCGCAACCTCTCGTGGGGCGACCGCGACTCGGTCGGCCTCTTCCAGCAGCGGCCGAGCTCGGGGTGGGGTACCGCCGCCGACCTGCAGGTTCCGAGCCACGCCGCCCGACTCTTCTACGTGGGGCGCAGCGGGTACACGCGCGGCTTGCTCGACATCCCCGGCTGGCAGGGCATGTCGCTCACGCAGGCCGCGCAGGCCGTGCAGATCTCCGCCTACCCGAACCACTACGCCAAGTGGGAGGCGAGTGCGTGGGCGTGGCTCTACGAACTCACGTGAACGCGCGCCGCCGAAGCGCCGTGCGCCTCCCCTGCTCGACCGCCTGACCGACCTACACTGGCGCGGTGACTGCCTCCCCGACCGACCCCCTCATCGGGCGTCTGATCGACGGTCGGTACCGCGTGCGCTCGCGCATCGCTCGCGGGGGCATGGCGACCGTCTACCTCGCCACGGATGAACGGCTCGAGCGCCTCGTCGCGGTCAAGATCATGCACGGCCACCTCGCCGACGACAGTCAGTTCAAAGAGCGCTTCATCCAGGAGGCGCGGTCGGCCGCTCGGCTCGCACACCCCAACGTCGTCAACGTCTTCGATCAGGGGCAGGACACCGAGTCGGCCTACCTGGTCATGGAGTACCTTCCCGGCATCACGCTGCGCGATCTCCTGAAGGAGTACGGCGCGCTGACACCGGCCCAGACGATGGACATCACCGAGTCGGTGCTCGGCGGCCTCGCCGCCGCGCACAAGGCAGGCATCGTGCATCGGGATCTCAAGCCCGAGAACGTGCTGCTCGCCGACGACGGCCGCATCAAGATCGGTGATTTCGGTCTCGCTCGTGCCGCCACCGCGAACACGGCGACGGGCCAGGCGCTGCTCGGCACGATCGCCTACCTCTCCCCCGAGCTCGTCATGCGCGGTATCGCCGACACGCGCAGCGACATCTACGCGGTCGGCATCATGATGTTCGAGATGCTCACCGGCGAGCAGCCCTTCAAGGGTGAGCAGCCCATGCAGATCGCCTACCAGCACGCCAACGACTCCGTGCCGGCGCCGAGCACCCTCAACCCCGAAGTGCCCGCCGAGTGGGACGAGCTCGTGCTGTGGGCCACCGCGCGCAATCCCGACGATCGCCCCACCGACGCCCGCGCCCTCCTCGAACAGGTCACCGAGACCGGGCGGGAGCTGCAGACCGCTCTCTCGGCGACGGGCGCGCAGAAGACCATGCTGCTGACCTCCCCGATTCCCACCACTCCCGCCGCGCTGACCGGGGACGACAGCGAGACTCAGGTGATCGGCGGAGTTCCCTCTCCGGCGACGCGCCCCACCACGAGCGCCGCCGTTCTCGCCGAACGCGGGTCCAAGGGGCGGCGGCGCGGGTGGCTGCTCTTCGCCGTCGTCCTGGCTCTGGCCGGCCTCGCGGGCGGTGTCGGCTGGTGGTTCGGCGCCGGCCCAGGCTCGACGGTCACGATCGAGAGCGTGCGGGGGCTCGGCGAGGAGGCCGCGCGCGAGGTCCTCGTCGAGCAGGGCCTCGTGGTCGCCGACACCGTCGAGGAGGCCTTCGACCCCGAGGTGGAGGCCGGACTCGTCGCGGGAACCGACCCCGAGGCAGGTACGGTCGTCGATCGCGACGCTGCCGTCACCCTCGTGATCTCGAAGGGCCGCGAGCCGACAACGGTCCCCGACATCCTGGGGCAGCCCGAGGCGGATGCCCTGCTCGCGCTCGCGGAGGCCGGCTTCGAGCCCGGCGAGAGCATCGAGCAGTTCGACAGCGACGTCGCCGACGGCTCGGTCGTCGCCCTGCTCGACGACGCCGGCGAGCCACTCGCAGCCGGGACCGAATCGTTCGTCGGCACGGCCGTGCAGCTCGTCCTGTCGGTGGGCGCGATCCCCGATGTGCGCGGACTCTCGGTCGACGGAGCGCAAGAAGCGCTCTCGGCACGCGGGCTCGAGGGGATCGTGGGCGGCGACCCCGAGTTCGACAACGAGGTCGCGGAGGGCGACGTGCTGCGCGTGGAGGCGATCGGCGAGGGACCTGTGCGCCCCGGCGACACCGTCACGCTCATCATCTCGCGCGGCCCCGACCTCGTGACGGTGCCCGAGGTCGTGGGGCTCAGCATCAACGACGCTGTCGATCGGCTGCGGGCGGAGGGCTTCGAGGTCAACCTCGACACAAACGTGCCACCCGGTCTGCGGGGCTCCGCGCTCGCTCCCGTGCAGTCGACGGACCCCGAGGGTGGCTCGCAGGTCTTCCGCAGCCCGCGCCCTCCGGTCACTGTGACCGCCCAGTACTGAGTCTCGTCTCAGGACCGGCCAGTCACGCGCTAGGAGTCGGCGCCGAGCTCCTCCGCCACGAGGAAGGCGAGCTCGAGCGACTGCATGTGGTTGAGGCGCGGGTCGCACAGCGACTCGTAGCGGGTCGCGAGGGTCGCCTCGTCGATGTGCTCCGAGCCACCCAGGCACTCGGTGACATCGTCGCCCGTGAGCTCCACGTGGATACCGCCGGGGTGCGTGCCGACGGCGCGGTGCGCCTCGAAGAAGCCCTTGACCTCGTCGACGACGTCGTCGAACCGTCGCGTCTTGTAGCCGGTCGGCGTCGTGAGGCCGTTGCCGTGCATGGGGTCGGTGACCCACAGCGGTTGGGCGTCCATGCCCGAGATCGCTTCGAGGAGCGGTGGCAGGGCATCCCGAATCTTGCCGGCACCCATGCGCGTGATGAAGGTGAGTCGGCCCGGCTCCCGATCGGGATCGAGCACGTCGATGAGTCGCTCCATGTCATCGGCGCTCGTCGACGGGCCGAGCTTGACGCCGATCGGGTTGCGAATGCGGCGGAAGAAGTCGACGTGCGCTCCCTCGAGCTCGCGAGTGCGCTCGCCGATCCAGAGGAAGTGCGCGCTCGTGTTGTACGGGGTGCCCGTACGGGAGTCGATGCGCGTCATCGGCCGCTCGTAGTCCATGAGCAGACCCTCGTGGCTCGAGTAGAACTCCACGCGCTTGAGCTCGTCGAAGTCTGCTCCCGCCGCCTCCATGAAGCGCACGGCACGATCGATCTCACGGGCCAGGCCCTCGTAGCGCGCGTTCGCGGGGTTGGCGGCGAAGCCCTTGTTCCAGCTGTGCACCATGCGCAGGTCGGCGAAGCCACCCTGCGTGAAGGCGCGGATCAGATTGAGGGTCGACGCAGCCGTGTGGTAGCCCTGCACGATGCGGCGAGGGTCGGCCTCCCGCGACTCGGGCGTGAAGTCGTAGCCGTTGACGATGTCGCCGCGGTAGGCCGGCAGCGTGACGTCACCGCGCGTCTCGGAGTCGCTCGACCGCGGCTTGGCGAACTGCCCGGCCATGCGGCCCATCTTGATGACGGGCATCGAGGCGCCGTAGGTGAGCACGATCGCCATCTGCAGGATCGTCTTGACGCGGTTGCGGATCTGGTCGGCCGTCGCGCCCGCGAAGGTCTCGGCGCAGTCGCCGCCCTGCAGCAGGAACGCGTCACCGCGCGCGGCGCGCGCAAGGCGGTCACGCAGCATGTCGACCTCGCCGGCGAAGACGAGCGGCGGGAGCGTTGCGAGCTCTGCGGAGGCGGCCGCCGCCGCGGTGGCGTCCGGCCACTGCGGCTGCTGCTTGATCGGCAGCGTGCGCCAGTGGTCGAGACCGCGAATCACGTCAGGGTCAGCGTGCACGACGGTTTCGTCTGGGTCGACCACCGGGAGAGTCCTTTTCGATGCGGGGGCGGGATGCACGGCGCAAGAGGCCGCGACTATCCAGCCTAGCGGGCCTTCGCCGGGCGCTTGTCCTTCACGCTCGTCGCGTACACGTCGCGGTACTCCTGGCCGCTCAGGCGGCCGAGCTCGTACATGATCTCGTCGGTGACCGAGCGCAGTACGAAGCGATCGGACTCGAGGCCGCTGAAGCGCGTGAAGTCGAGCGGTTCGCCGAAGACGACCCCAGGCCGCATGACCTTGGGCAGCTTCGTGCCGATGGGCATGACCTTCTCCGTGTCGATCATGGCCACGGGCACAACGGGCGCACCCGACTCGAGGATCATGCGCGCGACACCCGTGCGGCCCCGGTACATGATGCCGTCCGGGCTTCTCGTGCCTTCCGGGTAGATGCCGAGGGCGAGACCGTCGGCGAGCACGCGCAGGCCCGTGTTGAGCGAGGCCTCGGAGGCTTTGCCGCCCGAGCGGTCGATCGGCAGCTGCCCCGTGCCGACGAAGAAGAGCTTGGTGAGCCAGCCGCGCAGGCCCTTGCCCGTGAAGTAGTCGCTCTTGGCGAGGAACACCACGCGACGATCGAGCACGAGGGGCAGGAAGACGGAGTCGACGAAGGAGAGGTGGTTGCTCGCCAGGATGACGGCGCCGTCCTTCGGCACGTTCTCAAGCCCGCGCACCCACGGGCGGAACGCGGTGAGGATGATGGGCCCCACCACGAGGTTCTTCATGAGCCAGTAGAACATCGTCGCGCCCTCCCGTCGTCGCCGTAGGAAGCCTACCCGGCAGTCGGGTCAGGCTGTGGCCGCGTGGATGCGCGCCAGATCCGCCGCGCCGACGACACCGGCGTCGTTGACGAGCTGGGCGACGGCGAACCGCGGCTCGGGGTGGTAGCCGCGGGCGGGGAGATGCGAGAAGTAGGACTCGCGCACCGGATCGAGTAGCAGGTCGCCGGCGACAGCGACACCGCCGCCGAAGACGAACAGCTCGGGGTCGAGCACGGCGCTGAGGCTCGCGCACGCCTGGCCGAGCCAGCCGCCGAGCTGGCGCAGCGCCTGCAGCGCGCCGGGGTCGTGCGCGGTGATGAGCTCGGCGAGCACGCCGCCCGTGAGCGCGCCCGCTCGCGCCCGCGCCTCCTCGAGGCCGAGACCGATGCCTCCGGCATCGGCGATCTCGTTCGCCATGCGCAGCAGGGCACGGCCGGAGCCGTACTGCTCGATGCAGCCGCGAGCACCGCAGCCGCACGGCAGCCCATCCGGGACCACGCGAAGATGACCGAGCTCCCCCGCTGTGCCGAAACCGCCGCGCAGCAGACGATCGCCCGCGACCACGGCGCCGCCGACGCCGGTGCCGATAGTCAGCATGGTCATATGGTGCGCGTCGCGCGCGACCCCGAACCGGAACTCCGCCCAGCCCGCCGCGTTCGCGTCGTTGTCGATCGTGACGTCGAGGTCGATGCGCTCGCGAAGGCGATCCCGGAACGGCTCGTGCCGCCAATTGATGTTGGGCGCGTAGTAGACGGTCGACTGGGCCGCATCGATGAATCCCGCGGCCGCGACTCCCGCCGCGATGACCTCGTGGCCGACGCGGAGTCGCTCGATCATCGCCACGACGAGATCCATGATCGCCGCCGGATCGCCCGCGGGGGTCGGCTGACGCAGCTCCTCGACGATGCGACCGTCGTCGCTCACGAGAGCCCCGGCGATCTTCGTCCCGCCGATATCGATTCCGATGGAGTGCATGAGCGAAGAGTCTACTGAGCACAGGCCGTTGCCTCGCCCGCCCGCTCGCCCGGGTAGAGTGTGGGCATCAGTTGCCCGCCCACCGGTGCCAAAGGAGTTGCCGTGAAAGAATTCGTCGTCCCAGCAGTGGTGACCGCAGACCCCGACGCCAACGCGTCAGATCTGCTCGTCGATCGCGTCGCCCTCGCCCCAGAAGGTGCACTCTTCTCGCTCCCCACCGCCGACGGCGGGTGGAGCGACGTAACGGCGCGCGAGTTCCACGACCAGGTCGTCGCCCTCGCCAAGGGCTTCATGGCGGCGGGAGTGAAGTCCGGCGACAAGATCGGCTTCATGTGCAAGACGCGGTACGAGTGGACTCTCGTCGACTTCGCCACCTGGTTCGCGGGCGCCGCCCTCGTTCCCATCTACGAGACGAGCTCACCGAGCCAGATCCAGTACATCCTCGAGAACTCCGAGGCGAACCACATCATCGTCGAGACTGCGGAGCACTTCTCGCGCTTCGACGAGATCGCGGGCGATGTGACCGGCGTGGGCCACGTCTGGCAGATGCACCTCGGCGATCTCGAGAAGCTCGCGGGCTCGGGCCACGGCGTGAGCGACGAGGACCTCGAGACGCGGCGCACGACGGCGAAGGGTGCCGACCTCGCGACCCTCATCTACACCTCGGGATCAACCGGAACCCCCAAGGGGGTCGTGCTGACGCACTCGAACTTCGTCGAGCTTTGCCGCAACTCCGCGATCGCGATGAAGGAGGTACTCGCTCCGGGTGCTTCGACGGTCCTCTTCATTACGACGGCGCACATTTTCGCGCGCCTCCTCTCGATCCTGTACGTGCACGGCGGAGTCCGCGTCGGCCATCAGGCCGACACCACGCAGCTCATGCCAGCGCTCGGATCCTTCAAACCTACCTTTTTGCTCGTCGTGCCGCGTGTGTTCGAGAAGGTGTACAACTCCGCGGAGCAGAAGGCGGAGGCGGGCGGCAGGGGCAAGATCTTCCGCAAGGCGGCCGACGTGGCAGTCGCCCACTCGCAAGCGCTCGACACCGGATCCGTACCGCTCGGGCTGCGTCTGCAGTTCGCGCTCTTCGACAGGCTCGTCTACAGCAAGCTTCGCAGCGCCATGGGCGGTAACGTCGTATACGCCATCAGCGGGTCGGCGCCCCTCGGTTTGCGCCTCGCGCACTTCTTCCGCAGCGTCGGAATCAGGATCCTCGAAGGCTACGGGCTCACCGAAACCACGGCGCCGGCGACCGTGAATCTCGTGGACCGCTTCAAGATCGGCACCACGGGGCCGGCGCTCCCGGGCGTGGGCATCAGGATCGACGAGGACGGCGAGATCCTCGTGTCAGGCATCAATGTCTTCGCCGGTTACTGGAAGAACGACGCTGCGACGGCCGAGGTCATGCAGGACGGCTGGTTCCGCACCGGGGATATCGGTGCGCTCGATGACGATGGGTACCTGACGATCACAGGCCGCAAGAAGGAGATTCTCGTGACTGCGGGCGGCAAGAATGTCGCACCGGCCAGCCTCGAGGATCCTATTCGCTCGAACCCCATCATCAGTCAAGTGGTCGTGGTCGGCGACCAGAAGCCCTTCATCTCGGCGCTCGTCACCCTCGACAGCGAAATGTTGCCGACGTGGCTGAGCAATAATGACGAGAACCCCTCTATTTCTCTCGCCGATGCCGCCTCGAATCCCAAGGTCATCGCCGAGGTGCAGCGCGCCGTCGACGCGGCGAACAGCCGAGTGTCTCGCGCCGAATCGGTGCGCAAGTTCACCATTCTCGCGACCGACTTCACGGAGGCGAGCGGCCACCTCACACCCAAGCTGAGCATCAAGCGCCACGTCATCGCGGCCGACTTCGCCGACGTCATCGAGGGTATGTACTCCGGGTCTCCGCAGACGCAGGGCGTCTCCATCCAGCACTGACGCAGGACGTTCCCATGCAGCACTGAGAGTCGCAGGCTACGCGAATGATTCGGGTCAGCGCCCGAACCACTCCGCGTCCCGCACGGCGCGCATGGCCTCACGTTTGACGTCGGGCTCGAGGCCCTCGATGTAGAGGCGTCCGCGCAGATGGTCGGTTTCGTGTTGCAGTGCTTGCGCGAGCAGGCCCTCTCCGCTCAGCTCGACGGGCTCCCCCTCCAGATCGATGCCCGTGACGCGCGCCCAGGGGTGTCGCAGGCGGGGGAAGCCGAGCCCGGGAACGGAGAGGCAGCCTTCGTCGACCGGCTCGGCGTCGCCGCGCACCTCGGCGAGCTCGGGGTTGAGCACGTACCCGACGACTCCGTCGACGTTGTAGCTGAACGCGCGCAGCCCGACGCCGATCTGCGGCGCCGCGACGCCCGCTCGGCCGGGCACCTGGACGGTGTCGAGAAGGTCGGCCACGAGCATTCTCACGCGGTCATCGATCATCGTGATCGTGTCTGCGGGGCTGCGGAGGACGGGGTCGCCGAAGAGGCGGATGGGGCGGACGGTCACGTGCGGCTCAGACGCCGCGACGCTCGGGCATGCCCTCGGCGACGAGCGCGGCCAGCTCCCGCGCGGCCGAACGCGTGAGGGGACGCAGGGAGGCCCAGTTGATGACCGACCCCGAGGCGAGGTGCTCGTCATAGGGCATGCGCACGATCGCGCGGACGCGAGAGGCAAAGTGCGCCTCGATCTCCTCGAGCTTGACGAGGTTCGTGCCCTGCGTACCCGTGTTGATCGCGACGATCGCGGATCGGACGAGCTCGCCGTATCCGTTGGCCTCGAGCCAGGTGAGGGTCTCGGAGGCGAGCCGCGCCTCGTCGACGCTGCCGCCGGAGACGATGACGATGGAGTCGGCGCGGCGGAGGGTCGCGCGCATGACGGAGTGCACGATGCCCGTTCCGCAGTCGGTGAGCACGATCGAGTAGTAGCGCGCTGTGAGGTCGGCGACGACGTTGTAGTCGTTCTCGTCGAAAGCCTCGGAGAGCATCGGGTCGGTGTCGGAGGCGAGGATGTCGAGGCGCGTCTCGTCGCGGGAGACGAAGGTCGAGAAGTCGGTGAAGCCCGCGATGCTCGGCCCGCGGTTCACGAGGTCGCGCACGGTCGCGCGCGTCTGACGGGCGACGCGCTCGGAGAGCGTGCCGCGGTCGGGGTTGGCGTCGATCGCGACGACGCGGTCGTCGCGCACGTCGGCGAGAGCCATGCCGAGGAGGGTCGTCACGGTCGTCTTGCCCACGCCGCCCTTGCGGGTCAGCACGGGCACGAAGCGGGCGCCGCCGACGAACGGAGTGGCGATGCGCGCGTCGAGCTCTTTGCGCGCCCGCACTCGAGCAGAGTCGCCGACATGGACGAGGTGGAAGCTGAGCGTATAGGCGAGCCGCGGCCAGAACCCCTCCGGCGCCGGGCGGCGGCCGCGCGGGTGGTCGAGCAGGCGATCGGCGGTGAGCATGGCGGCCGTCTCGGGCCCCTCGCCCGTGCCGTCGAGGCGTTCGCGACGCGTCGTCGCCGAGGGCAGATCGAGAGCACCCGTGATGGGCTCCGCGGGCGTCACGGCGGCGAGGGCCTCGTCGGAGAGCGAGATGGTCGTCACGCCGGAGGAGAGAACCTGCACGACCGCGGGGTCGATCTCGTGCTCCGCGAGGGCGACAGCCTGCTCGTCCTCCGGCGCCTCATGCACGGGGGCCGGCAGTTCGACATCGATCGACATGCTCGGCGGCAGTGCCGCGGCGAGATCGCCGTCAGCGGTCGGCTCGCGCCCGTCGTCGACGGTGTACTCCTCGTCGACGCCGACGCGGGAGCCGCGCGACGATGTCGAGCGCTTGGCTGCAACCACGAACTCCCCCTCGGTCAGTGAACGTGCTCGGTCGGCGACCGTGACAGAACACCACAGTCTACCGCCCTCCGCACTCGCGAAGCGGAGGGCCTCTCGGGTACCGCTCAGGCGTCGCCGACGACGACGAGCAGGTCACCCGCCTCCACCTGCTGCGTGGCCGGCACTGCGAGCCGCGAGACCGTGCCGGCGACGGGCGACGTGATCGCCGCTTCCATCTTCATGGCCTCGATCGTGGCGACGCTCTGCCCCGCCTCGACCGTGTCGCCCTCCCCGACCTGCAGGGTGACGACACCGCTGAACGGTGCGGCGACATGGCCGGGCTGCGCGGGGTCCGCCTTCTCGGTCTTGGTGCTCTCGACCTCGATCGATCGATCGCGCACGAGCACCGGGCGCAGCTGGCCGTTGAGGGTCGCCATGACGGTGCGCATGCCCTTCTCGTCCGGCTCGCTGATCGCTTCGAGGACGACGAAGAGGCTCACGCCGGTCTCGATCTCGATCGTGTGCTCGACGCCGGGCTGGAGCCCGTAGAGGTAGTCGGGGGTGCGCAGCACCGAGAGGTCGCCGTACTGCTCCCGCACCTGCAGGAACTGCTGGGTGGGCTGGGCGAAGAGCAGCTGGTTGAGCATGAGGCGCCGGTCGTCGGTCTCCCCCGCGAGCTTGGTTCGCTGCTCATCGGTGAGCTCCGTCACACCGACCTTCGGCGTGCGGCCCTCGAGCACCTTGCTGCGGAAGGGCTCGGGCCAGCCGCCGGGCAGGTCTCCGAGCTCTCCCGCCATGAACCCGATGACCGAGTCGGGGATGTCGTACTTGCCGGGGTTCTCCTCGAAGTCGGCCGGGTCGGCTCCCGCCGCGGCCATCTGCAGGGCGAGATCGCCCACGACCTTGCTCGACGGCGTGACCTTCGTGGGGCGCCCCAGGATGCGGTTGGCCTCGGCGTACCAGTCCTCGATGAGCTCGAAGCGGTCGGCGAGGCCGAGCGCGGTCGCCTGCTGGCGCAGGTTCGAGAGCTGACCGCCGGGGATCTCGTGCTTGTAGACGCGCCCGGTCGGGCCGGCGAGACCCGACTCGAAGGGCTTGTAGGCCCTGCGGACGGCCTCCCAGTACGGTTCGAGATCGCTCACCGCCTGCAACGGGATGCCCGTGTCGCGCTCGGTGTGCGCGAACGCCGCGACGAGGGCGGAGAGCGGCGGCTGGGAGGTGGTGCCCGCCATGGGCGCGCTCGCGGCATCCACCGCGTCGGCGCCCGCGCGCGAGGCGGCGAGCAGGGTGGCCAGCTGGCCGCCGGCGGTGTCGTGCGTGTGCACGTGCACGGGCACGTCGAAGCGCTCGCGGAGAGCGCCGACGAGCGTCTCGGCCGCGCTCGCGCGCAGCAAGCCCGCCATGTCCTTGATGGCGAGGATGTGCGCGCCGGAGTCGACGATCTGCTCGGCGAGCCGCAAGTAGTAGTCGAGCGTGTAGAGGTCTTCGGCCGGGTCGAGCAAGTCGCCCGAGTAGCACATCGCGACCTCCGCGACCGTGGAGCCCGTGCCGAGCACGGCGTCGATCGCGGGGCGCATCTGGTCGACATCGTTGAGTGCGTCGAAGATGCGGAAGATGTCGATGCCGGTCTCGGCCGCCTCGGCCACGAACGCGTCGGTGACCTCGGTCGGGTACGGCGTGTAGCCGACCGTGTTGCGTCCGCGCAGCAGCATCTGGATCGCCACGTTGGGCAGCGCTGCGCGCATGGCCGCCAGACGCTGCCACGGGTCCTCGCCGAGGAAGCGCAGGGCGACGTCGTAGGTCGCTCCACCCCAGGCCTCGACGCTCAGCAGCTGGGGGGTCATGCGGGCGACGTGCGGCATCACGGTCGTGAGGTCGGTCGTGCGCACGCGCGTCGCGAGCAGCGATTGGTGAGCATCCCGGAATGTCGTGTCGGTCACGGCGAGAGCGGTCTGCGCGCGGAGGTCCGCCGCGAACCCGGCGGGACCGAGTTCGAGCAGGCGCTGACGCGAGCCGCTCGGGGCCTCGGCCTCCAGGTCGACGGTCGGGAGCTTCACGGCCGGGTCGAGGATGCCCTCGCCGGGGCCGTTCGGCTGGTTCACCGTGACATCCGCGAGCCAGGTGAGCACCTTCGTGCCGCGGTCCTTCGAGGGGTTGGCGGTCACGAGCTCGGGGCGCTCGTCGATGAACGAGGTGCTCAGGTCGCCCGCGATGAACTCAGGGTCGTCGAGCACGGCCTGGAGGAACGGGATGTTCGTGGTCACGCCGCGGATGCGGAACTCGGCGAGTCCTCGCCGAGCGCGCGAGACGGCAGCGGCGAAGTCCCGGCCGCGGCACGTCATCTTGGCGAGCATCGAGTCGAAGTGCGGAGAGATCTGGGCGCCGGAGGCGATCGTGCCGCCGTCGAGCCGCACTCCCGCACCGCCGGGCGAGCGGTAGGTCGTGATCTTGCCCGTGTCGGGGCGGAAGCCGCTCGCCGGATCCTCGGTCGTGATGCGGCACTGCAGGGCGGCGCCGCGCAGATGGATCTGCTCCTGCTGCAGCCCGAGCTCGGCAAGGGACTGGCCGTAGGCGATGCGCATCTGCGACTGCACGAGGTCGACGTCGGTGACCTCCTCGGTCACGGTGTGCTCGACCTGGATGCGCGGGTTCATCTCGATGAAGACGTGCTCGCCCTTGCGCTCCCCCGCCGTGTCGAGGAGGAACTCGACCGTGCCGGCGTTGACGTAGCCGATCGACTTCGCGAACGCGATCGCGTCGCGGTACATGGCCTGACGCACGTCCTCGTCGAGGTTCGGCGCCGGGGCGATCTCGACGACCTTCTGGTGCCGTCGCTGCACGGAGCAGTCGCGCTCGAAGAGGTGCACGGTCTCGCCGCTCGAGTCGGCGAGAATCTGCACCTCGATGTGACGGGGGCGCACGACGGCCTGCTCGACGAACATCGTCGCGTCGCCGAACGCGCTGTCGGCCTCGCGCATAGCGGCCTCGAGCGCTTCCTTGAGGTCCTCCCGCTTCTCGACACGGCGCATCCCTCGACCGCCGCCGCCCGCGACAGCCTTCGCGAAGATGGGGAAGCCGATGTCGTCGGCGGCGTCGAGGAGCACCTGCATGTCGGTGGTCGCCGGGGACGACTTCAGCACGGGCACACCCGCGGCGATCGCCTTCTCCTTCGCCGTGACCTTGTTGCCCGCCATCTCGAGCACCGAGCGGGGCGGCCCTATGAAGGCGATGCCCGCGTCGGCGGCCGCCTGCGCGAGGTCGGGGTTCTCGCTGAGGAAGCCGTAGCCGGGGTAGATGGCGTCGGCACCCGATTCCTTCGCCACACGGATGATCTCGCTCACGTCGAGGTACGCCCGCACGGGGTGGCCCTCCTCGCCGATCTGGTACGCCTCGTCGGCCTTGAGTCGATGCATCGAGTTGCGATCCTCGAAAGGGAAGACGGCGACCGTCTTCGCGCCCAGCTCGTACGCGGCGCGGAAGGCGCGGATCGCGATCTCGCCGCGGTTGGCTACCAGGATCTTGCGGAACATCTTGTCCTTTCGCGGGCGGCGCAGGGCGAACCCTGGAAGCCGCCTGACGGTGGGGGCGGATAGCGTCGGCGCGGATGCACGCGACTCCAGACTAGTAAAGGTAGGGTCGGTGTTCGTGCACGTACTCAGCATCAGCTCCCTGAAGGGAGGCGTGGGCAAGACCACCGTCACCCTCGGCCTCGCGTCAGCGGCGTTCGCTCGGGGCTTGCGCACCCTCATCGTCGACCTCGACCCGCAGTCCGACGCCTCGACGGGCATGGACATCCAGGTTGCGGGCCACCTCACGATCGCCGACGTGCTGGGGGCACCCAAGGAGCGCACGGTGCGGCAGGCGATCGCCCCGAGCGGCTGGACGCGGGGGCGCCCCGGCACGGTCGACGTGCTCATCGGGAGCCCGAGTGCCATCAACTTCGACGGCCCGCACCCGAGCATCCGGGAGATCTGGAAGCTCGAGGAGGCGCTCGCCCACGTGGAGGCCGACTACGACCTCGTGCTCGTCGACTGCGCTCCCTCTCTCAACGCGCTCACGCGCACGGCGTGGGCGGCGAGCGACCGGGTGGTCGTCGTCACCGAGCCCGGCCTGTTCTCGGTTGCGGCCGCCGATCGTGCTCTGCGGGCGATCGAGGAGATCCGCCGCGGGCTCTCCCCCCGCCTGCAGCCTCTCGGCATCATCGTCAATCGCGCTCGCGTGCAATCACTCGAGCACCAGTTCCGCATCAAGGAGCTGCGCGACATGTTCGGCCCGCTCGTGCTCGCCCCCCAGCTTCCCGAGCGCACGTCTCTGCAGCAGGCTCAGGGCGCGGCGAAGCCCCTGCACATGTGGCCGGGAGACAGCGCGCTCGAGATGGCGCGCAACTTCGACCAGCTGCTCGACCGCGTCATGCGCACGGGCCGGCTGGGCGAGTACGCGGCAGGCTAGCGCGCGCCGTCGGGCTCGAGGCTCGAGGCTCGAGGCTCGAGACTCGAGGGGGATGGTCGCGGCTCAGCTCGCGCGGGTGGACCGCCGCGCGGCGAGCTCGTCCTGCGGGTCGGCCGCGGGCGTCGAGTCGAGGTCGACGAGGCTCGACTCGACTTCGCGCAGCACCTTGCCCACGGCGATGCCGAACACGCCCTGGCCGCGGCTCACGAGGTCGATGACCTCGTCATCGCTCGTGCACAGGTAGACGCTCGCACCATCGCTCATGAGCGTCGTCTGCGCGAGATCGTTGACGCCGGCCTCGCGCAACTGGTTGACGGCCGTGCGGATCTGCTGCAGCGAGATGCCGGTGTCGAGGAGCCGCTTGACGAGCTTGAGCACGAGGATGTCGCGGAAGCCGTAGAGGCGCTGCGTGCCCGACCCGGAGGCACCACGCACGGTGGGCTCGACGAGCTCGGTGCGCGCCCAGTAGTCGAGCTGCCGGTAGGAGATGCCGGCGGCACGAGCGGCGACCGCTCCGCGGTAGCCGGCCTGGTCATCGAGCTCGGGCAGACCGTCGGTGAACAGCAGCCCGAGGTCGTACCGCTCTGCACGGCCGCTGACGTCGCCCATTGCCCCACCTAACCTTCATGTTGAACGTGACAGTTGCTGTCCCGTCGTTCACAGTAGCGACCCGTCCCGCGTCGATCGGAGACATTCGCTCGGACACGTCGGCGTGTCGGGGCCCTTGCTACGACTGTAGCCTGCCGAGAGCCGATCGGATGAGACTCGACCGCACGATTTCGAGCTGCCCCGCGATCTCGCGAGCGAGCTCGGCCGCCTTCGCGCGGCTCGACGGATCGTTGCGCCGCGACACCGGCACGAGGGCAGACTCGATGAGCCCGAGCTCGCGCTCCGCGGCCGCCCGGAAGCCCCTCAGGTGCCGAGGCTCGATACCCGAGCGCTGCAGCTCGACGAGCGCGCGCACGACGGCGAGAGCATCCTCGCCGAACGTCTCGGCCGCGGGCACGAGCGATGCGCTCACAGCATCGTTCAGCAGCCCCGCGCTCGCACCGCTCTCGTGCAGAAGCTCCTCGCGGCTCAAGCGGCGCTCGGTCGCGAGCATCGACGGCAACGGCACCGAGCCGAGCGGCAGCGCGGGCATGCGACCCGCCTCGAGCTCCGCGAGATGGCTGCGGATGACCTTGAGCGGCAGGTAGTGATCGCGCTGGAGAGTGAGGACGAAGCGCAGACGATCGACGTCGCGCGGCGAGAACTTGCGATATCCGGACTCAGTCCGGTCGGGGGCGACGAGCTGCTGCTCCTCGAGGAAGCGCAGCTTCGACGGCGTCAGATCAGGAAACTCCGGACTGAGCTTCGCGAGCACCTGACCGATGCTGAGCAGGGCACCCTTGCCGGGCTCGCGAGCCGGGGCGGCGGCGGGCCGTGAGGGCATCAGGCGCTCGAGGGCAGGTCGTGCCGGGACGCGTAGAACGTGAGGTGGAACTTGCCGACCTGCACTTCGGAGCCGTCGACGAGAGGCACCGTCTCCTCGATGCGCTCCCCGGCCATGAAGGTGCCGTTGAGGGAGCCGAGGTCGCGCATGGAGAACTGCGAGCCGTGGCGCAAGAACGACGCGTGCTTGCGGGAGACGGTCACGTCGTCGAGGAAGATGTCGGCGTCGGGGTGGCGGCCGGCGACCGTGACATCGGAGTCGAGCAGGAACCTCGCGCCGGTGTTCGGCCCGCGGCGCACGATGAGAAGACCCGAGGATGCCGGCAGGGCCGCGATGACCTCGAGCTCCTCCGGCGAGATGCCCGCCTCCATCGCCGCGAGCTGCGCTGCGAATTCGGGCCCGTAGTGCACCGTCGTCTCGTGCGGGCGGTACTCGGTCGACTCGTCACCGGTACGACCGTTCTGCGGGGCCTCAGCCATCAACTCACCTCCTCACGAACCCAGCGTATCCGATGCTCCGGGTGCCGGTTGCGCCGATTCGGCCAGCAGCGCGAGCGTCTGACGGAGGTAGAGGGCGCCCGCCCACCAGTAGAGGAAGCCGCCCCAGAGGATGAACGCCCAGCCGATGGGATCGCTCACCGCAGCGACCTGCGGGAAGGCCTGGCCGAGCACGAGGATCGGGAGGGCGTAGAACAGCGCGAAGGTCGCGAGCTTGCCGAGATGGTGCACCGGCAGGGGGCCGTAGTCGTGCTGGGCGAGGACGACGCCGAGCGCGGCGAGCAGCACGTCCCGGCCGACGATGACGATGACGATCCACCAGGGAACGACCTCGCGCACGGCGAGAGCGATGACCGCGGCGAAGATGAAGAGGCGGTCAGCTGCAGGATCGAGCAGCTGCCCGAGCTTCGTGATCTGGCCGAACCGACGCGCGATGATGCCGTCGAGATAGTCGGTCGCGCTGGAGATGACGATGACGACGAGTGCCGCGAGGTCGTTCCCGGTGAGAACGAGGGCGAGGAAGACCGGCACCAGCAGCAGTCGAACGGTGCTCAGGGCGTTGGGGATCGTGACGATGCGATCGCTCACGACCGCGCTCGCCCCGCTCGACTCCGCCTCCTGCTTGGCCACGCCGTCAGTCTAGTGATGCTCGTCTCCCGCACAGAGTGCACTATCCGGTACCGCGCGCGAGTCGCTACCATGCGGGCATGGACCCCCTACTCGTGACCATCGGCATCGCCGCCGGAGTCAGCCTCGTCACCTGGATCGCTTCTCTCCTCACGGGAGACCACTCGTGGGTCGACCGCATCTGGTCGATCGTGCCGGTCGTCTACGTCGCGGTCTTCTGGGCCGCGAGCGGCTTCACGGATGCTCGGCTCACGATCATGACGGTGCTCGTCGCTCTGTGGGGAGCGCGGCTGACGTTCAACTTCGCCCGCAAGGGCGGCTACCGCGGCGTGGAGGACTACCGCTGGCCGATCCTGCGCGAGCGCATGACGTCCGGTCAGTTCCATGTGTTCAACATCGTGTTCATCGTGCTCTTCCAGAACGCGCTCCTGCTGCTCATCGCTCTCCCCGCGCACGTCGCCTTCGAGAACCGCGGCACGCCCGTCGGTGCGCTCGATCTCGGCCTCGCCGCGCTCTTCCTCGCCCTGCTCGTGGGCGAGTTCGTCGCCGATCAGCAGCAGTGGTCGTTCCAGCAGGCCAAGGCCGCGACGATCGCGGCGGGCCGGGAGCCTCGGGAGCGCTTCGTGACCTCGGGCCTGTGGCGCGTGAGCCGGCACCCGAACTTCTTCTTCGAGCAGGCGCAGTGGTGGGTGCTCTACGCGATGGGCGCAGTCGCGCTCGGTGCGGCGCTGCACTGGTCTCTTGTGGGCCCCGTGCTGCTCACGGCGCTCTTCATCGGGTCCACCGTGTTCACGGAGTCGATCACGCGGAGCCGGTATTCCGAGTACGCCGAGTACCAGCGGGCGACCTCGATGCTCATCCCGTGGATTCCCCGTGACCGTCGTGGCGCTCCCGCCGACGCGACGGCCTCCTGACTACCCTCGCCCCCATGTCGTGCATTCGCTTCAACACGCCCGCGCAGCGCCGGCAGCTCGCTGCGAACGCCCCCGCGATGCAGTCGCCACGCGCGGACGACCCCGCCGACGAGCCGGTCGCGCGCTTCCTCTCCCCCGCGGTGACCGCCTCGAAGGTCGCGCGCATCCGGCGCCTCGCGGCCGACCGCGACCCGAAGATCCGCGCGAGCGCGGCAGCGTCGTACCACGCGCCCGAAGAGGTCTACGAGGCGCTCTCGCGTGACGAGGACGCCGAGGTGAGGGCATGCATCGCGAAGAACGAGCAGGTTCCCTGCGACATCCTGCGCCGCCTCGCGCATGATCCGGACGAACGGGTGCGCGGGTTCGTCGCCCTCAACTACTTCGTGCCGGCCGATGCCATGACCGAGCTCGCGGAAGACCCGAGCGCCGTCGTGCGCGGCCTCGTCGACTGGAAGGCGCGCCTCGCGGAGGAGGAATCGGCTGACGACACCGAGCGCGCCCGCGAGCTCGCGTCGGCCTAGCTCCGACCCTCGTCGACGTCGCGGTCGCCGCGCGAGCGGAACCCGCCGGACCCCGCGACTCGATCGGGAAGCACTCGCGCGAGACCAGCGATCACGCGGTAGCGCACCGTGGGAATGACGACGGAACGGCCGCGCTCGATGCCGCGAAGGGCAAGCCTCACGACCCGCGCGGCGTCGAGCCAGAGGAACGCCGGAATGCCCGCGGTCGAGACCTCCATGCGCTCGTGGAACTCCGTGCGCACGAACCCCGGACAGACGGCGGTGACGCTCACGCCGCGTGCGCGGTACGCGAGGTTCGCCCCGCGAGCGAAGGAGACGCCCCAGGCTTTGGCCGCGGCGTAGGTGCCGCGCGGGGTGAACGCGGCCACGGAGGAGATGAGCACGATGCGCCCCGAGCCTCGGTCGAGCATGCCGCCGAGCGCCGCCTGGGTGAGCCGCAGCGGCACGCTCACGTGGATGTCGAGGTGGCGCTTCTCCTGCTCGACCGTGTTCTCGTGCAGCTCCCCTCGTATTCCGTACCCGGCGTTGTTGACGAGCAGGTCGACGGGGCGGCGGCGCTCGAGGAGGCGCGCCGCGACGGAGTCGAGCCCCTCCGGGTCGAGCAGGTCGGCGGGCAGCGCCTCGACGCGCACCCCGAATTCGTGCTGCAGGGCCGCTGCGCTGTCGGCGAGGCGCGAGGCATCACGAGCGACGAGAACGAGATCGTGACCCTGCGCGGCGAGCTGCCGCGCGAACTCGGCGCCGATGCCGGCGGTGGCCCCCGTGATGAGTGCGGTCGTCATGAGCCCACGCTAGCGAGTGCTCCAGCCTTCGGGCCCTGCACTGCCGGCCGCGTACTCCTCGAGGGCCACATCGTCGCTGCGCCACGCTTCGAGCACGGGCTCGACGATGCGCCAGCACTCCTCGGCGAGGTCGCCGCGCACCGAGAGCGTGTCGTCGCCGTTGAGGATGCCCGAGAGCACCTCCCCGTAGGCGCTCAACTGGCCGGCACCGAACTCCGCCTCGAGCCGGACCCGGTCGAGGTCGAACGGGTCGCCCGCGCCATTGATGTCGAGGTCGAGCGAGAGCCGCTCGGGCATGAGGGCGATGCGCACGACCGCGGGCGGCTGGTCTCCCCGCAGCCCGCGGGGGCGATCGTCCACCGGCCGCAGCGTGAGTCGCAGCTCGGTGAGCGGCGACCCGAGCGCCTTGCCGCTGCGCACCGTGAAGGGCACTCCGCGCCACCGCGGTGCGTCGACCTCGAGGTCGAGCTCGGCAAGGGTCTCCGTGCCGCGATCCGGCTCGACGCCCTCCTCGCTCGCGTAGTCGGGAACGCTGCGACCCTCCACGTCTCCCGCGGTGTACCGGGCGCGGCGGCTCGACGTCGCGGGGTCGCTCGAGACGCGCGTGCGCGCGAGCGCCTCGACCATCGCGTCGTGCAGGTCGTCTGCCTCGATGCTCGCGGGCGCGTCCATGGCGACGAGCGCGTGCACGAGCAGCAGGTGGCTCTGGATCATGTCGACGAGCGCTCCCGCGCCGTCGTAGTACCCCGCGCGCCCCTCGAGCGCGAGAGTCTCGTCGAAGACGATGTCGACCCGCTCGACATGCTCGGCGCTCCACAGCGCCTCGAGCGCGCGGTTGGCGAACCGCAGGCCGAGCAGGTTGATGACCGTGGCGAGCCCGAGGAAGTGGTCGATGCGGAAGGTGCGGGACTCGGGCAGCAGCTGCGCGAGGGCGGCGTTGAGCCGGGCCGCGGAGGCGCCGTCGACCCCGAAGGGCTTCTCGAGCGCGAGTCTCGTGCCGGGCGGCAGGTCGACGCCGCGCAGCGCCTCGACGGCGTGCTCGGTGACGGCGGGCGGAAGAGCGAAGTACAGGATGGGAGGATGCTCGGCGGCCTCGAGGAGGCGGCGCAGGGCATCCGGCTCGGTCGCGTCGGCCTCCTCGAACCGCGTCCCCTGCACGACCGCGTCCCGCAGCGGGCCGCTGCCGAGGGCGGTGCGCACCTGCTTGCGCCAGTCGTCCTGAGGCATGGCGTGGTGGCCGACGCCGACGAGCTCGACAGGCTCGGGGTGATCGTCCGCCTCCGACTGCGCGAGAACGCCGTCCAGCCCCGGCAGCAGGAGCCGTCGCGTGAGGTCGCCGCCGGCGCCGAGGATGATGAGGGTGCGTCCGGTCATCCCTCTACGCTAGCGAGGCGACCTGCACGGCGCGTCTGATTGGATGGAGCGCATGCCTGAGCCCCTCGAGAACTACGCCCTCATCGGAGACTGCCGTTCGGCAGCGCTCGTCGGCCGCACCGGGTCGATCGACTGGTTGTGCATGCCCCGATTCGACTCCGCCTCCCTCTTCGCCCGCATCCTGGGCGATGAGACGCACGGGCACTGGTCCCTCAACCCCGTCGGGGCCGTCGAGTGCACGAGCCGGCAGTACGAGGAGGACACGTTCATCCTCGTCACGCGCTGGGTGACCGAGTCGGGCGAGGTCGAGGTCATCGATTCGATGCCGCACGGCGACGGGGCCGCCGATGTCGCACGCCGCGTGGTGGGCATCAGCGGCGAGGTGGTCATGGAAGAGGTGCTGCGCATTCGCTTCGACTACGCGGACGCGATGCCGTGGGTGCGGCAGGCCGGCACCGAGGAGGAGCCGGAGCTCGTGGCGATCGCCGGGCCGGACGCCGTGATCGTGCGTGGACCCCACTTCCAGTCGATCGACCACGCCCACCGCGCCGAGTTCACGGTGCGCGAGGGCGAGACTGTCGACACGGTGCTCACGTGGTTCCCGAGCCACAAGACGCCGTACCCGCCCCTCGACCTCGACCAGCAGCTCGCCGACACGCGCGCGTGGTGGCAGCGCTGGGCACGGGCGTGCCGCGAGCCTGGAGCCTACGACACCGAGGTGCGCCGCTCGCTCCTCGTGCTGCGAGCACTCACCCACGAGACGACCGGCGGCATCGTCGCCGCCCCCACGACGAGCCTGCCGGAGGACATGGGCGGCAGTCGCAACTGGGACTACCGCTACGTGTGGTTGCGGGATGCCGCTCTCACGCTCGAGGCGCTCATGCTGCACGGCTACGAGCGGGAAGCCCATGAGTGGCGCGACTGGCTGCTGCGCGCGATCGCCGGCGACCCGGAGGACGTGCAGATCATGTACGGCCTCTCGGGCGAGCGCCGGCTCGACGAGCGGGAGCTGCCGAGCCTTCCCGGCTACCGCGGCTCCTCCCCCGTGCGCAAGGGCAACGGCGCCTACACGCAGTTCCAAGGCGACATCTTCGGCGAGGTCATGATCGCGCTCGAGGATGCGCGCGACCTCGGCGTCGCGGAGGATGACTTCTCGTGGTCCCTGCAGGTGGCACTGCTCGAGCACATCGCGCAGAACCTCGATCGGGAGGACAACGGCATCTGGGAGATCCGCGGCCCGCATCAGCGCTTCACGCACTCCCGCGCGATGATCTGGGCGGCCTTCGACCGGGGCATCGCCGCCGTGCGCACGCACGGGCTGCGAGGCCCGGTCGAGCGCTGGGAGCTTGTGCGGGCACAGCTCGGCGACGAGATCGAGCGCCTCGGGTTCAATGCGGAGCGCGGGCACTACGTGCAGCACTACGCCACGACGGAGGTCGACGCCTCGCTGCTGCAGCTCGCGCAGATCGGCTACGTCGCCTACGACGACCCGCGCATGCTCGGGACTGTCGCCGAGATCGAGCGCACCCTCCTGCGGGACGGGCTGCCGCTGCGGTACCGCACGGAGAGCGGGGTCGACGGCCTGGAGGGGGACGAGCATCCGTTCCTCACCTGCGCGTTCTGGCTCGTCGAGCAGTACGCGCGCTCCGGTCGCCTCGACGACGCCGTCGTGCTCATGGACCGGCTCGTGGGGCTCGCGAACGACGTCGGCCTGCTCTCGGAGGAGTACGACACCGTGAACGAGTGCCACATCGGCAACACGCCTCAGGCGCTCTCGCACCTCTCCCTCGTGCGCGCAGCCGACTCGATCGCGTTCGCGAGGCAGGAAGCGGTCTCCGCGTGAGCAGCCCCGCATGAGCGAGAGCGCCCGCGTGGATGCCTGGGTGTGGGCGATCCGCCTGTACTCCACGCGATCGGCAGCGACCGCGGCGTGCAAGGCCGGGCACGTCAAGGTCAACGGTGCCTCTGCCAAACCGGCGCAGGTCGTGCGGCCCGGTGACACCGTGCGCGCTCTCACCCCGGGTGGCGAGCGCATCGTCGAGGTCGCGGGCATCATCACGAAGCGCACGAGCGCGCCGCTCGCCGTGAAGAACTACGTCGACCGCACGCCTCCCCCGCCACCGAAGGCGGAGCGGCCCGCCGCGATCGTGCGAGAGCGCGGAGCGGGGCGCCCGACGAAGCGCGATCGCCGACTCACGGAGCGCCTGCGCGGGCGCGACCGCACCCCCGAGACGGACTACTGAGAACGCCGACCTCAGGGCAGCCCGCTACTCGAGGTCGAGAGCCTCGAGCGAGCGCTGGATCGTCTCGGCCGAGTGGTGGAAGGCCCGCTCCTCCTCGGCCGAGAACGGCACGTCGATGACCCGCGAGACGCCCTGGGCGTTCACGACGCTCGGCACCGAGAGCGCGACGCCGCTCACACCGTGGTAGTCGGTGAGCACCGAGCTCACGGGCAGGATCGCACCCTCGTCGCCCAGGATCGCCTCGACGATGCGGGCTCCCGAGAGACCGATCGCATAGTTGGTGGCGCCCTTGCCCGCGATGACCGCGTAGGCGGCGTTCTTGACCTCCTCGGCGAGGATGTCGAGCTCTTCGACGGTCAAGCGCGCGCCCGAGTCGTCCGCCCACTCGCGGATGGGCACGGGGCCGATGCGGGCCTGCGACCAGAGCGCGAACTCGCTGTCACCGTGCTCGCCGACGATCATCGCGTGCACGCTCGAGGCTGCGACACCGAGTCGCTCCGCGAGACGCCAGCGCAGGCGGGACGAATCGAGCACGGTACCGGAGGAGAAGACTCTGGCCGGATCGAGGCCGCTGACGCGCTGCGCGGCCACGGCGAGCACATCGCACGGGTTCGTGACGAGCATGTAGATGGCATCAGGTGCGCGCTCGAGGAGGCGCGGCATGAGGTCGCGCAGAATCCCGATGTTGGTCGCAGCGAGGTCGAGCCGACTTTGCCCGGGGTGCTGCTTCGCGCCGGCCGTGATGACGACGACGTTGGCACCGGCGACAGCGTCAAGGTCGCCGCCGCCCTCGATCGTGGAGGAGCCCACGAAGGGCGTGCCGTGTGCGAGGTCCAGCACTTCGGCCTCAGCGCGGGAGGCGTCGATGTCGTAGAGCACGACCTCGCGGGCGGAGCCCCGGATGAGCGAGGCGTATACGAGTGATGAGCCGACGGCCCCGGCACCGATGATGGCCAGGCGGGAGTTCTCGGTCGCAGTCATGATGCGACCACCTTAGCCACTCGGCGCGCGGGGCCGTGCGGGTGCGAGCGCTGCTCGTGAACGTGCGGCGCGTGCTACTGGGTGGGAGCCTGGTCGCCGATCGCGAAGCGCACGGCGCCCTCTTCGCTGACCTGCGCGTCGAGCACCTTCTCGTCGAGCGCGACGGAGGCGTTCGACTCGAGGAAGACGCGCGCGGCTCCGGCCTCGACGACCTGGTCGCCGGGCTGCGGCTCGGGGGCGACGGCCACGGCGAACTCGGTCGACTGGGGGCCGCCGCTGTCGATGCGCAGGCCGGCGGTCTGCGGGTCGGCCTCGCGCGAGACGAGGTTCTCGATGACGGTGCTGGCGGTCGGGGTGAGAGTAAGCATGAAGGATCCTTTCGGCGGTGCGGTCGACGGACAGCGAGCCACGCTTCCGAGACTTGCCGCCGGGGTCAACCGCGGGGCCGGTTCTCCCAGGCCTCTCCCACGAAACGGTGGGGCGATTGTGCGGTCAGCCCGCGCGTGTCGCCGGTCATAGCAGGCACTCCCTCCCTGCCTGCGCCGACGACGTCGCGCGCTCGCGTACCATCGGCACATGGCCGATCTGCCTGCGCTCCTGCGCGCCGAGCTCGGCGACGCCGTCGTCACGGACCCGGCGGCCCTCGAGGCGGCGCGCGGGGACTACTCGGGGCAGCGCAGCGACTCCGCGCCGCTCGCTATCGTCGAGGCGCGCACGGTCGCCGACGTGCAGACGGCGTTGCGCTTCGCCCACGCGCATCGGCTGCCCGTCGTGCCGCGCGGTGCGGGTACCGGGCTCACGGGCGGCGCGACGGCCTCGGCGGGGCAGCTCGTGGTCAGCACGAGCCGGCTCACGAGCATCCTCGAGATCAACACGGCCGACCAGCTCGCGGTCGTGCAGGCGGGCGTGCTCAACGCCGATCTGAGGCGCGCGGTCGAGCCACACGGACTCCTCTTCGCCCCCGACCCGGCGAGCAAGGAGATCTCGACGATCGGCGGCAACATCGCCACGAACGCAGGCGGGTTGCTGTGCGCAAAGTACGGCGTCACGCGCGAGTCTGTTCTCGGCCTGACGGTCGTGCTCGCCGACGGGTCGCTACTCGCGCTCGGGCACCGCACCGTCAAGGGAGTCACGGGGCTCGACCTCACGGCACTCATGATCGGCAGCGAGGGCACGCTCGGCATCGTCGTCGACGCCACGGTGCGCCTGCTGCCGCTGCCGACGGGCAACCCCGCCACACTCAGCGCGACCTTCGTCGACGTCGTCGCGGCGGCGGCCGCCTCCTCCGGGATCACCGCCGCTCGCCTGCGGCCGGCGGCGATGGAGCTCATCGACGCGCGTGCGCTGCACGGCATCCATGAGCACCTCGACCTGCCGAGGCCCGCGCCGGAGTCGGTGCAGCTGCTCGTGCAGTTCGACGGCGCCTCGGCCGCGGCCGATGCGGGGGTCGCGCTCGCGATCCTGCGCGAGCTCGGTGCGGAGGTCGCCATGACGATCGACGCGGAGGAGGGCGAGAGGATGCTCGCCGTGCGCCGCGCGTTCCACCCCGCCATGGCGGCCCGCGGCTCGGTGCTCATCGAGGACATCGCCGTGCCGCGCTCGGCGCTCCCGGCGATGGTCGCCGAGATCCGCGCCATCGAGGAGCGCTTCGGGCTCGAGATTCCCACCGTCGCGCACGCGGGCGACGGCAATCTGCACCCCAACCTCATCTACACGGGCGACACCGTGCCGGCCGAGATCTGGCAGTCGGCGGACGAGATGTTCCGTGCCGCGCTCGCCCTCGGCGGCACCCTCACCGGCGAGCACGGCGTCGGCACGCTCAAGCGGCGCTGGCTCGAAGAGGAGCTCGGCACGCCGCAGCTCGACCTGCAGCGCCGCATCAAGGAGGTCTTCGACCCGCTCGGCATCATGAACCCCGGGAAGGTCTTCTGACCGTCGGGCGGCTCAGGCGCGTCGGGCGACGTACACGCCGTTGCGCGAGGTGCCTTCGGTGAGCGGGTTCGCGAACTCGACCGTGTGACCCTCGACCGCCTCGAACACCTCGTGCAGCACGGCGAGGAACGACGCCTCGGGCGGGTCGTCCGACCACAGGGCGAAGACGCCGCCTGGGCGCAGGTGGCGCGCGAGCCGGCGCATCCCGTCGACCGTGTAGAGGTCGGCGTGGCTCGCGTCGAGCGTGAAGGTCGGCGTGTGGTCGACATCGAGCAGGATGGCGTCGAGCGCGGCCGGCACGGTCGGCTCGGCGCCGGGCTCCCCGCGCATGACGGCGAAGAAGTCGGCGTGGACGAGCCGCGTGCGCGTGTCGCCGACGAGCGACTCGCTCACCGGCAGCAGGCGCTGCTCGTGCCAGCGGATGACCTCGGGCAGAGCATCCACGACGGCCAGGGTGCCCACGCGCCCGTCGGCCAGTGCCGTGACCGCCGTGTAGCCGAGGCCGAGGCCCCCCACGACGACGTCGAGCGGGCCGGCAGCCTCGACCGCGGCGAGTCCCAGCCGAGCGAGCTCCTCCTCGGCGACCGTGAAGAGGCTCGACATGAGGTACTCCTCGCCGAGCTTGACCTCGTACACATCCGTGCCAGCGGCTGCGATGTGGCGGCGACGCAGCGTGAGCTCGCCCATGGGGGTCGACTCGTAGGCGAGCTCCTCGAAACGCAGCATGCCGCCCAGCCTACGGAGCCGGGCGGCATGCGGTGGACGATCAGGCGATGCGGATCATCTTCTTGTTGACGAACTCGTCGATGCCGAGAGTGCCCAGCTCGCGGCCCGAGCCGGAGCGCTTGATGCCGCCGAAGGGAAGCTCGGCGCTGTCGGCGAGCACGCAGTTGACGTAGACCATGCCAGCCTCGATGCGGTCGGCGACGCGGGCCGCCTGCTGCTCGTCGGTCGTGAACAGGTACGAGCCGAGTCCGAAGGGCGTGTCGTTCGCGAGCTCGACCGCGGCGTCCTCGTCCGCCACGCGGAACACCTGGGCGACCGGCCCGAAGAACTCCTCGTAGTACGCGTCGTTGCCGGGCGCGACGCCCGTGAGCACGGTGGGCGCGAAGAACGTGCCCTCGCGGGTGCCTCCCGTCGCGACCGTCGCACCGCCGGCGACCGCGCGCGTGACCTGGTCCTCGAGGTTCTCCGCGGCCGTCGACGACGAGAGCGGGCCGAGCGGGCCGCTGCCCTCACCCATGGGGTCGCTCGGCGAGACCTCCGCCATCGCGGCCGTGAACTTCTCCACGAACGCGTCGTACAGGTCGTCGATGACGATGAAGCGCTTGGCGCCGTTGCAGGACTGCCCGCTGTTGTCGAGGCGCGCGTCGACCGCCATCTGCACGGTCGCGTCGAGGTCGTCGGTGCTCAGCACGATGAAGGGGTCGCTGCCGCCGAGCTCGAGCACCACCTTCTTGAGGTGCCGCCCCGCCTGCTCGGCGACCGCGGCGCCGGCGCGCTCCGAGCCCGTGAGCGAGACGCCCTGCACGCGCGGGTCGGCGATGATGTCGGCCACCTGCTCGTTCGTCGCGTAGATGTTCGTGTACGCGCCGACCGGGAAGCCGGCGTCGGCGAAGATCTGGTGGATCGCGGCCGCCGACTCGGGGCACTGCGCGGCGTGCTTGAGCAGGATGGTGTTGCCGAGCATGAGGTTCGGGCCCGCGAAGCGCGCGACCTGGTAGTACGGGAAGTTCCACGGCATGATGCCGATGAGCACGCCCATGGGGCTCTTGCGGATGACCGCGGAGCCCTCGCTGCCCTCCGCCAGGTCGATCGGCTCGTCCTCGAGCAGCTCGGGGCCGTGGTCGGCGTAGTACTGGTAGATGTCTGCCGAGAAGTCGACCTCGCCGAGGGCGTCGCCGATCGGCTTGCCCATCTCGCGCACGATGATCTCGGCGAGGTGCTGACGGCGTTCGCGGTGCAGCTCGGCCACCTTCGTGATGAGGGCGGAACGGTCATCCGGCGTCGTCGTGCGCGACCAGTCGCGGTAGGCGGCAGCAGCGCCGTCGACGGCCGCGGCGATGTCGGCGTCGCTCGCGGTCGGATACGTGGAGAGCGTCTCCCCGGTCGCGGGGTTGACGACTGCGTACTTGCTCATGAGGCTCCTCGTGGGTTCGCTCGGTGCACCTCGGGCCGCGCCGATGGGCGCGACGGTGGCGGCGGTGCACGCCTGGACAACAGCCTATGGCGCGGGTGCCGCGCATCGGAAGCCGACTGGCTCAGCATCCCCTGAACGTGCCCGTCGCACGATTCGTCACGAGCCCGTAATCCGGGTGACACAGTGCGCTCGTAGCGTGAGGCCATGGCGAGACCGGGGCGGGCATCGTGATCGAGTGGGTCGACCCGTTCATCGGCACGAGCGAGACGCGGCTTCCCGAGCGCACGGGCCTCGCGGCCTCCTGGTGGTCGCCCAAGCCGCAGATCGGCAACACCCACCCCGGGGCGACGCACCCCTTCGGCATGGTCTCGGCCTGCGCGTACTCTGGCGCCTACCCCACGGGATACGGGCAGTACGACCTCAGCACCGAGGGCCTGCCGCCCCGCCTCTACGACGAGCCCCTCGCGAGCGGCTTCACGCACTTCCAGCAGAGCGGCACGGGGGCGATTCGCAAGTACTACAACTACTTCCGCGTCACGCCCATGCTCGAGCCGCTCGACGCGCTCGGCCGCTCGTGGTCGGTGAGCGACGAGGAGGCCTCCCCCGGCCGCTACGCCGCCACGCTCGGCTCCGGCGTGCGCGCCGAGCTCACGGTGGGGCCCAAGAGCGCCGTGCACCGCTATACCTTCCCCCGGCACCGCGACGCGCGCCTCGTGATCGACTTCTCGCTCGGCGGCCTCGCCATCCCGCACGGCGAGACGATTCCGCTGCGCGCCCAGCTGCACTCCATCGCCCCCGGCGTCGCGCAGGGCGAGATCGTCGTGGAGGGCACGCCGCTCGCCGTGCACATCGAGTGCGATGCGCGGCACTGGCGGCAGCTGCTCTGGTACGACCGACGGCTCATGCACGGCGGCACGCGCCTCGACTTCGACTCGATACGCCCCACGACCCTGCGCTCCTTCGGGCTCATGTGGGCGGGACCCGTGAGCGAGGGTGAGACGATCGAGCTGCGTTTCGGCTTCTCGATGCGCGGCGTCGAGCAGGCCGAGCGCAACCTGCGCGCCGACTGCGGCGACGGGCCCGCCCGCTTCGCCGACCGGCACGAGGCGACCGAGCAGACCTGGCGCGAGCACCTCGGTCGCATCGAGGTCGCCACGCCGAGCGCCGAGCGCCGCACGGTCTTCTCGACGGCGCTCTACCACTCGCTCATCAAGCCGAGCCTCGCCCTGAACGAGAGCCCGTTCTGGCCGGTCGACGGCCCCTTCGCCTTCGACATCAGCACCATGTGGGACATCTACCGCACGCAACTGCCGCTCATCACGACGCTCTTCCCCGAGCGCAGCGTCGAGCTCGCGAACGCCATGCTCACGATCTGCGCCGAGGAGGGAAACTTCCCGATCGGGTACCGCATGGCGAAGGGCAGCGACCGGTTCTCGCGGCAGGCGAGCGCGCTCGCGCACACCTTCCTCGCCGACCTGAACCAGCTGGGCCTGCCCGGCATCGACTGGGACTGGGCCCTCGTGCACATGCACAACGACCTGCGGCGCACCTACGGGGAGGACTTCCTGCAGCGCGGCATCGTCGACCCCGTGAGCCACACCCTCGACCTCGCGTTCGGCTACTGGTGCACGGCCCGCGTCGCGCAGAGCCTCGGCGACACCGCGCTCGTCGAGGAATTCGCCCCGCTCGCCGAGCGCTGGCGCACCGCGTTCGACCCCGCGACAGGGCTACTGCGCGACTCGACCTTCTACGAAGGCACGACGTGGAACTACTCGTTCCGCCTCCTGCACGACATGGCCTCCCGCATCGCCGACGTCGGCGGCGACGACGCCTTCGTCGCGCTCCTCGACCGGTTCTTCGGCATCGGTGCACCGCCAGCGGCTCAGCCGGGCCTCGCGCCGAGCCTCGAGGAGCTCGCGGCGGGGTACGCCCTCGGGCGCTTCGAGGGCCTCAACAACGAGCCAGACATGGAGGCGCCGTGGGCGTACCACTACGCCGGCCGCCCCGACCGCACGGCTGAGATCGTGCACGCTGCGGTGCACCAGCAGTTCGGTATCGGGCCCGGCGGTCTGCCCGGCAACGACGACTCCGGCGGCCTGAGCTCGTGGTACGTATGGGCCTCGCTCGGCCTCTTCCCCGTCGCCGGCCAGAACCTGCTGCTGCTCAGCACCCCCTCGTTCGAGGAGGCGACGCTCGATCTGGGTGACGCACGCTTCGAGATCGTCACGCGCGGATTTCGTGAGCCGCATCGGGATGCCCCACCGCAGTACGTGCAGGGCGTGCAGCTCGACGGCGCGAGCCTCGAGCGGCCCTGGCTCACGGGTCACGAACTGCACCGCGGCGGCCAGCTCGTGGTGCAGCTCGGTGATGCTCCGAGCGCCTGGGGCACGAGCATCCGGCCGCCGTCTCTGCCGCACCCCGCCCACGTACCGACGCCCGCCGACCACCCTCGAAGGAGCACCTCATGACCGATTCGTTGCGCCGCCTCGTCATCGTCGTGCGGGCAGATCCGGTCATCTGCGGCCACTCCGTGGAGGCGCGCAACCTCGCCGAAGCTGCCCTGCTGCGCGGCTTCACCGAGGTGCGCATCGTCACGTGGCCGCTCGAGCAGCTCGAGCGCAGCGGCCTGCCGCTCAAGCCTGCCGAGAGCATCACGCCGTACAGCCCCGGCATCACCGTCGAGCGGCCCGACGATGTCGGCGACTACAAGGTCATCGACGGGCGCTACCTGGCCGGCATCACCGGGCGCCTCGTCGAGCTATTCACCGACGGCGTGCCGACCGTGTGCATGTCGCTCTACCTGAGCCCGCACACCCTCGCGGTCTCCGACGCCGTGCGCGTCGCCTGGAGCACGGGCCTGCCCGTCGACGTGACGACGATCGCCGAGGCGGTCGGCAGCGATGTGACGAACGTCGTGCGCAGCTGCGTCGAGTCCGGCCAGTACGGCGCGGCGGCGCACGTGCTCGCGAGCTACCTCAGCAGCGACCGGTGCGTCGCCGTCTCGGAGTACACGCGCGACCTCATCGTCGACTCGGCGAGCCTCATCGACGAGCGCCACGGCACGAGCTTCGCGCAGCAGTGCCGCGAGCGCATCACGATCTCGTACCCCGCGATCGACACGAGCGCGTACCTCGAGCTCGATGAGGGCGAGCTCGAGCGCCGGCTGGCCGCGCGCGGCCTCGCTCGAGACGGCTACGTGCTGTTCCTCTCGCGCCTGACGAAGGCGAAGGGCGTCGACGACCTCATCGCGGGCTTCGCACGCAGTCGCGCCCACGCGGGGCTCACGCTCGTCATCGCGGGCCGCGGGCCGGAGGAGGCGGCGCTGCGCGAGGCCGCAGCACGCTCGGGGGTCGCCGACCGCATCGTCTTCGCGAACGATGTCTCCGACACCGAGAAGCCCTACCTCATGGCCGGGTGTGCCGCCTACGTGCTGCCCAGCAAGCCGCGCCCCGAGTTCGTCGAGACCTTCGGCATCGCGCTCGCCGAGGCGATGCTCGCCGGGTCGGGCCCCGTCATCACGGCCGACACGGGCGGCATCATCGAGGCGGTCGGCGACACGGCGATGATCGTGCCGGTCGATGACCCGGATGCGATCGCGGCCGCGATCGACCGCGCCGTGCTCGAGCTCACCGCGGAGGAGCGCCGGGAGTGGTCGCGCCGCGCCCGCGACTACGCGCTGCAGTTCGACCGGCTCGCGGTGTTCGACAAGCTCTTCGACGGGCTCGTCGTCGATCGCGTGCCGGGCTGAGCGCCGAGCTGAGCGACAGCAGTCGTCAGCGGCAGACTTGTCGGATCGTGCCCTCGATGACGTCGGTGAGGGCGACCACGGAGGCGGCGTCGGCCCACTCGAGGTCAGCGTGCGCTCCCCCGCCGTCGGCACCGATGACGACGCACGGAATGCCCGCCTCCTGCACGAGGCGCGCATCCGTCCAGAACGGCTCCCCCCGCAGCCGCGCCGGGCGGCCAAGAGCGCGCTCGACCTGCTCCGCCACTGTGGCGACAATCGCCGAGTCGGGCTCGACGGCAAAAGCCGCTCGCGCCACCTGACGGCGCACGGCGCCGAGCGCGCCGGGCACGCGCGCGACGGCGCTCGCGGCGAGGTCGTGCAGCTGCTGCTCGACAGCGTCGAGGTCGTCGCCGGGGAGGGTGCGGCGCTCTACGGTGAGCACGCAGCGGTCGGCGACCGTGGCTTCATCGGTGCCACCGGAGATCGTGGAGACCCGCACGGTGCCGTGCCCCAGCAGCGGATGCGGCGGGGTGCTCGCAAGCTCGGCACGCATGTCGTCGAGCCCGCGCAGGAACGCGCCGGCCGCCGCGATCGCGTCGACACCCTGCTCGGGCATCGAGCCGTGGGCGGCGACCCCGGCGAACTCCACCGTGAACCACGCGAACCCGCGGTGGGCGACGGTCAGCTCGAGGGCGGAGGGCTCGACGACGATGCCCGCCGCCGGTCGCACGCCGGTCGCGGCGAGGTGGGCGAGGGTCTCGAGAGTGCCGTTGCTGCCGAACTCCTCGTCGGCGACGAGCGTGAGCACGGCATCCCCGCGCAGGGCGCCGTCGGCGAGGGCGCGCGCGGCGGCGCCTATGACGGCAGCGACGCCACTCTTCGTGTCGAAGGCGCCGCGGCCCACCACCCGCTCCGCGTCGTCGACCGTCTCGCGCGCGCCCGAGAACGGGTCGCCGTCGTAGCCCGCGACTCCGACGGTGTCGAGGTGGCCGTTGAGCAGGAGCGTCGCGCCGCCTCCGGTGCCGCGCGCGATCGCGACGAGAGAGGGATGCCCGGCTCGGGTTTCGAGGCGTGTCACCTCGAGGCCGTGGTCGGTGAGCCACGCGGCGCACCAGTCGGCGATCGCCGACTCCCCCGCTCCCCCGGGCACGAGGTCGCTGTTGACGGAGTCGATCGCGATGAGCTGCGCGAGCACCTCGAGGGCGTCGAGCGAGGCGGGGGCGGCGGGCGTGTGGCTCACGCGAGCCAAGCGTAGACGGCGGGCCGCCCGAGCGGGCGCAGTGCGGCGCCTCTACTCTGGAGGGCATGGCGAGACGGGCGGGCGGCGGGCGCGGAGCATCCCGTGCTGGAAGCATCGTGCGCGAGTTCCTCGCGGGCGCCTCCCTCGTCTTCCGCGGCTTCGCGACGTGGCGGCGGCGCCCCGGTCTCATGCTGTTCGGCATGCTGCCGGCCGTCATCGCGGCCGCGATCATCACCACCGTGCTCATCGTCATGGGCCTGAATGCACAGGACCTGTCGGCGGTGCTCACGGGCTTCGCCGAGGAGTGGGACGCCGGGTGGCGGGACGCCTTGCGCGCGGTCGTCGCGATCCTGCTCGTGGCGGGGGTCATCATCGCCGCCGTCTACACGTTCACCGCGCTCACGCTGCTCATCGGCGACCCCTTCTACGAGCGGGTGTGGCGCCGCACCGAGGAAGATCTCGGTGGCTTCGCGCCGACGCCGCTGACGTTCTGGCGGTCGTTCGGCGGGGGCATCCTGCTCGTGCTGCGCGCGATCAGCTACGGCCTCCTGACGTTTCTCGCCGGCCTCCTACCCGTCGTGGGCGCGGTCACGGGTCCCGTGACGGGCGTGCTGCTGGGCGGCCACCTCATTCAGCGCGAGCTCACGACGCGGCCGCTCGAGGCGCGCGGCATCGACGGTGCGGCGCGCGCTCGACTCATCCGCGGTTCGCGGGCGCGCGCGCTCGGCTTCGGCGTCGCGACCCAGCTGCTCTACCTCGTGCCGGGCGGCGCGATCGTCGTCATGCCCGCCGCGGTCGTCGGCGCGACCCTGCTCGCGCGCGACGCGCTCGCCCGTGCGGAGTTCGACGACGGCGACGTCACCTGAGGGGCAACCGGCGCACTCGCACGTGTTCTCGAACGATGGAGACAACCGCGCCCTCACTCAGGTCTGACTCGACCGCGGAAAGGTTCGAGATCAAGATCTCCGCCTGGACAGCGGGGGCCAGGTGATCCGACGAACGCAGCAGCACGAGTGACGGAGCACTGCCTCGAGATAGGGCCAGGAGCGTCGCGAAGTCGCTGTCGGCAGAGACGACGACCGCCCCAGTCTCCGCAGCGAACTCGGCTATCTCAATGTCACTCGCCTTGACCAAACCGACATCGCGAACATGAGTTGCCTCGAACCCCGCGGCGGTCAGCGCAACCGACACCGCTGGTGAGAGGTTCGCATCAACGAGCAACTTCATGCTGCGACGAACGGTAGCTCTCGTTGAACGTTGTCGGCGGCAAAGGCAAGAACCGCAAAGATGTCATCGCGCTCAAGGTACGGAAAGTCGTCCAGCACCTGATCGATCGTGCGACCAGCAGCCAACTGGCCCAAGACCGAGGCAACGGTCACACGAGTGTCGCGCACGGTCGGAGCCCCAGCCATGCGGCCAGGATTCACTGAGATGCGGTCGTAGCCCATGCCCGCTATTCTACCGGCACGACGCGAGAGATCGACGGTAGTTGCGCGCTAGCTCGAACCGGAGCCTTTGCCCGCCGAGCGGCGCCCGCTCGAGGTGGAGGCCGCGCCCTTCGCCACTGCAGCACCCGTCGTCTCGCCGACGACCTTGCCGTTGATGAGCTCGCCGATGTCGATGCCGACGAGATCTTTGATGATCTTCGTCGAGGTCGCGAGCTGGCCGGCGACGTTCTCGCCGAGCTGGTTGGTGCCCGTGCCGTCGGAGGAGATGACCGTCATCTGCGAGATGGCGCTCAGCGGCTCGGCGGCGGCGCGCACGATCTCGGGCAGCTGGTCGATGACGCGCTGCTTGAGCAGGGCCTCTGCGCGCTCGGCGAGGGCCTCGGCCTGCGCCCGGGTCGAGTCGGCCTCGGCGGTTCCCTTGACGCGGATCGCCGATGCTTCGGCCTCACCCTCGGCGGCGAGGGCTTCGGCGGCGGCGATGCGGCGAGCCCGCTCGGCGATGCCCTCCGCCTCGACGGCTTCGGCGGCGCTGCGGCGGCGGTTGCGCTCGGCGAGACCTTCGGCCTCGATGGCTTCGGCGGAGGCCTTGCGGGCATCCCTCTCAGCGTTCGCGTTGGCGACGGAGGCGAGGGCGGCCGCGTCGGCGCGCTTCTCGACCGCGTAGGCCTCGGCGTCGGCGACGGCGCGCACCTCGGCGTCGAGCTCCTGCTTGCGCAGGCCGACGCGCTTCTGGGCGGTGACCTCCTGCTGGCTCACGACCTCCTGCTGCGCGATCGCCTCGGCGAGCGGCGCGGCGGCGGCGGCTTCGGCGCGCGCCTTGTCGGTCTCCTTCTGAATCTCGGCGTTGCGCAGGTCGAGGGCCCGCTGGCTCTCGGCGATCTTCTGCGCGGCCGAGATGCGCGCCTCCTCAGAGGCCTGCTGGGCCTGCGCCTCGGCGATCTCCGCGACCTGCTTGACGCGCGCCGCCTCGGCGCGGCCGAGGTCGCGGATGTAGTTGTTGTCGTCGTCGATCTCCTTGATCTGCAGCGTGTCGATCTGCAGCCCCTGGATGTCGAGGGCCTCGCGCACCGCCTCCAGCACCTGCTCCTGCAGGGCCGAGCGGTTGGTGATGATCTCAGTCACGGTGAGCTGGCCGACGATCGAGCGCACCGAGCCGCTCAGCACCTCTTCGGTGGAGGATTCGATCTGGTCCTGCTGGTTGAGGAAGCGCTGCGCGGCGGCGCGCACCATGGGCTCGGAGCCGCCGACCTTGACCACGGCGACGGCGTTGACACGGATCGTGATGGCGTCGCGCGTCTGCGCGGTCGCCTGCACGTTGAGCTGGCGCGAGCGCAGGCTGAGCTTGAAGTAGGCCTCGACGATCGGCTTGACGAAGACGCGCGAGCCGAAGACGACCTTCTGGCCGACGTTCTCCTTCTCGTGGTTCTGCTCGCGCTCCTTCGGGGTGCGCTGGCGCGAGGTGACGATGATCGCCTCGTCGGGCTTCGCCACCTTGATGGAGCGGAGGATCACGACGATCACGATGAGGACGAGCAGAGCGAGCACGCCGATGATCACCCAGAGAGTGAGGTCGCCGCTGAAGGAGTCGAGGGTCATAGTCGACAGTATGTCGGAACCCGAAGACCCGCGGGTGAACAGTTCAGGCGTCGGTCGCGGCGAGCTGCCCGCAGGCCCCGTCGATCTCCTTGCCGCGCGTGTCGCGCAGGGTCGTGGGGATGCCGGCGTCGTCGATGCGGCGCACGAACTCGCGCATGACGGCGGGCTCCGAGCTCGTCCAGATGGAGCCGGGCGTCGGGTTGAGCGGGATCGGGTTGACGTGCACCCAGCCGCGCCCACGCTCGTTGAGCTTCTCGGCGAGCAGGTCGGCGCGCCAGGCGTGGTCGTTCATGTCTTTGATGAGCGCGTACTCGATCGACACCCGCCGACCGGTCTTCTCGAAGTACTCGCGCGCCGCGTCGAGCGCCTCGTCGACCTTCCAGCGCGAGTTGACGGGGATCAGCTCGTCGCGCAGCGCATCGTCGGGCGCGTGCAGAGACAGGGCGAACGTCACGGGCAGGTTCTCGTCGGCAAGCTTGCGAATCGCCGGCACGAGACCGACGGTGCTGATCGTCACGTTGCGCGCGGACATCCCGAGCCCCGTCGGCTGCGGCGCCACCATCGTGCGCACCGCGCTCATGAGGCGGTTGTAGTTGGCGAGCGGCTCGCCCATGCCCATGAACACGATGTTGCTCACGCGCTCGGGAGTCGTCTCGCCGCGCTTCTTGCCGCCGAGCTCCCCCGCCGCGATCGCCGCGTTGGCGCGCACCACCTGGTCGACGATCTCGGCCGCCGACATGTTGCGCGTGAGCCCCGCCTGGCCGGTCGCGCAGAACGGGCAGTTCATGCCGCAGCCGGCCTGGCTCGACACGCACAGCGTGATGCGGCCCGGGTAGCGCATGAGCACGCTCTCGACGAGAGCGCCGTCGTGCAACTTCCACAAGAACTTGATGGTGTCGCCGTTGTCGGTGCGCAGGCGGCGCACCTCCGTGAGCAGCGGGGGCAGGATGCCCGCCACGAGCTCCTCACGGCCTGCGGCCGGCAGATCGGTCATCTGCGCGGGGTCGGACGTGTGGTGCGTGAAGTAGTGGGTCGACAGCTGCTTCGCGCGGAATTTCGGCAGACCGAGGTCGACGACGGCTTTCTCGCGCTCGGCGACGCTCAGGTCGGCGAGGTGCACGGGCGGCTTGCCGCGCTTCGGCTCCGCGAACTGCAGGGCCGGGCGGCCGTCGGGGCCGAGCTTCTGCTGCCAGCCCTCCGCCTTCGGGCGAATCTGCGGTCGCTCGACCGCTGCGCCGTTGTTGCCGATACCGCGTGCAGAAGCCATGCCTTCAGGGTACGGGGCTGAGACTGCATGACATGCATAAGCCCAGAACTGATGAGAGGTGGGTTATCAGGCGTTCTGCGCGGCGACGATGAGCAGGAACCCGAGCCCCGCGAGCCCCCAGCTCGTGAGACTGCCGATGAGGAACTCCTCCGCCTTCGACCCCGTGCCGCGGTCGGCTGAGATCTCGGGGAACCGCACGATGCCCTTGGCTGCGAGCAAGGCGGCGATGAGGGTCGGGGCGCCCGCGAGGGCGAGGAAGACGATGAGCAGCCGCTCGAGCGGGCCGATGATGCGGCCGCCGAGCAGCGGGCTCGGCGCCGACTCGTCGGGTGCCGCGGCGCGAGGCTCGATGCTGCCGATCGTGCGGCTGCCGAGGCGCAGCCGCCAGCCGGAGGCCGCCGCGGGCGCGCTCACGCTCCCGCCCCGCGCGGCGGCGAGGATGGCGCGCGTCACGAGGTTCGCCGTCGTCACGAGCGAGACGCCGACCGCAAGGACGACGAACGCGACGGCGGAGTCCAGGTCGAAGGCCGCCCAGCCGTCGAGCGGCCCGTTCGGCAGGCTCGGCCACGGGCCGGCCCACGCTCCGAGGGCGACGGCGGCGAGCAACACCGCGACCGGCCACCACGGGGCACGAGCGTCGTCGTCGATGCGGAGGGCGAGCATCCAGACGATCGCGACGATCGCGGCGGTAACGACGAGGGCGACCGGCAGACCGAGCGCGAGCCCGGGAGCGACGATGAGGGCGACAGCGACGAGCGCACCGACCACGGGGTGCGCGCTGCCCGGTACGCGTCGGCGCGCGATATCGCCGAGCCCGACACCGAGGAGCAGCAACGCGGCGATCACGAGAGGACCTCCGCGAGGGCGCGATCGGCAGCGACGAGCGCGGCTGCGCCCGAGCGCCGGAGGTTCTGTGAGACGGCCGATTGGCTGATGCGCTCGGCCGCGGCGAGCTCGCTCTGCGTCGCGCCGCTCAAGGTGCCTGCGGCCAGGCGCCGCGCGCGGGAAGACATCGTGTCGATGAGGTGGTCCCGCAGCAGCAGATGCGCGTTGAGCGCGTTGACCCGCGCCGCGTCGGCCGGGTCGCCGACGAGCCAGCTGCGGGCATACGGTGCCGCGCGCTCCTGGTCGCGCTCCACCTTCTCGAGGGCCTCCCGTGCGCGCCACCAGGCCGAGCCGTCGTAGATGGGCCCGCGATCCCCCTCGCCGACCTCGCGCATGTCGCCCTCCCCCAGGCCGAAGCGGCAGTCGACCTCGGGCGGTAGCGCGAGCCGCACGAGCGCGGTCGCGCGCGCGGCGTCGGCCGCCGCCGCGAAGACGGCCTGGAACTCGTCGCCGACCGTGGCCCACAGCGGCACCGCGACGGGAATGTCACGGGCAGCGGCCTGAAAGGCGTCGAGGATGGCGGACTGCGCGAGCGCGCGGTCCGCGAGCGCGCGCGAGTCGACGATGTCGACGAGCAACGCCACGCGAGTCTCGGCCATGTCATAAGTCTAGCAGTGATATTGGCACGAATATAAGCAGTTCCGCGCAGGCGCGGGCACGGCGTACCGTTAGGGGTATGACGCCTCACGAGAACTCCGCCACGACCGAGGCCGATTCCGCCCCGACGACCGTCCCCTTCACCGAGCTCGGGCTCAGCGACGCCGTGCTCGCCGCGCTGCGCGACGTGGGGTACGAGCATCCCAGTGCCATTCAGGCGGCGACCATTCCGCCGCTGCTCGCCGGTCGCGACGTCGTCGGCCTCGCCCAGACCGGAACCGGCAAGACCGCCGCCTTCGCCCTGCCGATCCTCTCGCGACTCGACCTCGCTCAGAAGACCCCGCAGGCCCTCGTGCTCGCCCCCACGCGCGAGCTCGCCCTGCAGGTGTGCGAGGCCTTCGAGAAGTACGCAGCCCACCTGCCCGGCGTGCACGTGCTGCCCGTCTACGGCGGGCAGGGGTACGGCGTGCAGCTCTCCGCCCTGCGCCGCGGCGTGCACATCGTCGTCGGCACGCCCGGCCGCATCATGGACCACCTCGACAAGGGCACCCTCGACCTCACGGCCCTCAAGTACCTCGTGCTCGACGAGGCCGACGAGATGCTCAAGATGGGCTTCGCCGAAGACGTCGAGACGATCCTCGCCGACACACCAGACGACAAGCAGGTCGCCCTGTTCTCGGCGACGATGCCCGCCGCGATCCGCCGCATCTCGCAGCAGCACCTGACCAACCCGCAAGAGATCACCGTCAAGACGAAGACGACGACCTCGGCCAACACGAGCCAGCGCTACCTCGTGGTCTCGTACCAGCAGAAGGTCGACGCCCTCACGCGCATCCTCGAGGTCGAGAACTTCGAGGGCATGATCATCTTCGTCCGCACCAAGAACGAGACCGAGACGCTCGCCGAGAAGCTGCGCGCTCGCGGCTACTCGGCCCAGGCCATCAACGGCGACGTGCAGCAGGTGCAGCGAGAGCGCACGGTCGAGCAGCTCAAGTCGGGCACCCTCGACATCCTCGTCGCCACCGACGTCGCCGCGCGCGGCCTCGACGTCGAGCGCATCAGCCACGTCGTCAACTTCGACATTCCCACCGACACCGAGTCGTACGTGCACCGCATCGGCCGCACGGGCCGCGCGGGCCGCAGCGGCGCCGCGATCAGCTTCGTCACGCCGCGCGAGCGCCGCCTGCTCGACGCGATCGAGCGCGCGACGCGCCAGCCGCTCACGCAGATGCAGCTGCCGACCGTCGACGACGTCAACGCCACGCGACTCGCGCGCTTCGACGAGGCCATCAGTGAGGCGCTCACGAACGAGGGGCTCATGAGCACCTTCCGCGACATCATCGGCCACTACGTCGAGCACCACGACGTGCCGGAGGCCGACGTCGCCGCGGCGCTCGCTGTCGTCGCGCAGGGCGGCGCATCCCTGCTGCTCACCGAGGACGACATGCGCCCGCCCCGCATGGAGCGAGACGATCGGGATGCCCGGGGCGCCACCCGCACGGATCGAGCCGAGCGCGGCGAGCGACCGCCGCGCCGCGGCACCGGCCCCGCGCTCGCCCCCTACCGCATCGAGGTCGGCCGACGTCACCGGGTCGAGCCCCGCCAGATCGTCGGAGCGCTCGCCAACGAGGGCGGCCTCAGCCGCGAGGACTTCGGCGCGATCGACATCAAGCTCGACTTCTCGGTCGTCGAGCTGCCGGCGTCGATGCCGCCCGCGACGCTTAAGAAGCTCGAGGCGACGCGCATCAGCGGGCGCCTCATCGAGCTCAAGCCCGACCGCGGGCCCCGCAAGCCGCGCACCAAGCGCCCCGCGCGCACCGACTGACGATCAGCGCGACGCCCACCATGCGGCCAGCAGCGTCTCAGCGTCGCGGTCGTGCACGCGCTGCCAGTTCTTGCCGCCTCGCGCGAAGGTCTGGCGCACGGCCGGAGGAATCTCCGCATCGTCGAGCGGATCAGCGGCCCACGTGCAGGGGCGCACATGCACGAGATCCACGTCACGCGCTTCGGCGGTGTCGTCACGTCGGTACTCGCCGCTGAGGCGTCCGCAGTGCACCCGGCCCCGAGCATCCCGGGTCACGACGACCGCGCCATCGGGCGCCTCGACGAAGCGCTGCAACCGCCGCGCGAGGCGCTCATCGGCCGGGCGCGCGCCCAGGCCGACGACGCCGAGACGCAGGGCGCGCTCGACCGCGGCACCGTCGTCGACGACCGTCGTATCGCGCGATCGCATCGGCGCCCGGAACACGGGAGACGCGAGCGTCACCGCGCCGCACCGGTCCGCGCGGCCAGCCTCTCCAGGCACGCCAGCACGCTCACGAGCGCGACACGGATGGTCTGCTCGACCACGTCCGCCGGCTCGCCGGAGAACTGCACGGTGCACACCTCGGCGCCATCCGGACCGACAACGGCGAGCATGACCGTTCCCGCAGGGTGACCCTCAGCACCCTCGGGCCCGGCCGCACCCGTCACCGCGACCGCCACCTCGGCCCGCAGCAGCTCCGCTGCGCCGCGCGCCATCTGCTCGGCGCAGTGCTCGCTCACGACAGGCCCTCGAGGCACCCCCAATGCGGAGAACTTCGCCTCGTCCGTGTAGGCGACGACACCTCCCGCGAACCACATCGATGCCTCCCGCGCCTTGCCGAGCGCGGCCGCGATGCGCCCCGTCGTGAGCGACTCAGCCGTGCAGACGCGCACGCCAAGAGCGAGAACGCGGTCGGCGATCTCCGAGGCGATGTCATCGACACCGCGCGTATCTGCGCCCAGCTCGGAGCGCATCACCCCGACCCGACGACGACGATGCTGATCGTCACTCCGAGAGCGATGGTGAGCATCGTGGCGTACAGGCCCGCGAGCGTCAGCAGGCGCACCCTCCGTCGCGACACCACCATCCGCGTGGCGAGCATCGCGAGAAGCAGGGTCGCGGTCGCGATCATGCCCACAGCGGGCAGAGCCCATCCGCCCGTGCTGGCAAGCAGCAGGAACATGACCGTCAGCAGCACGGCCGTGATCGTGGCGATCACGAGCCAGGTCGTCCCCTGCGACGAGGTGAGCGCAGGCTGGTGGCGCATGCGCGTCCCGTCGAACCGGTTCGTCGCCATGGCTCGCCTCCCCACTGCGCGTCGCTCTGCTCGGCTCGCGGCCGCGACCCGATGATGTGCGCTCGAGGCTAGCCTCTCCGGCGTGCAGGCGACACCGCGCCTGAGTGAAAGCTGAGCACTCGAGGCCGCCCCGCGAGGCGGATGCGCCGTACTCTGTTCGCACACGCGGCGTCAAGTCCCTTCTACCCCCGTTCGGGGGGTACTACAGTGTGGGCACACCGTTCCAACCGCGCGGCAGGTGGGTGTCGCGCTGACGCAGGGGGAAACCATGACGATCATCACCGACAGGCGCGAGTCGACGACGACCGCGCGCACGCCGCTCGTCCAGTGGAAGGTCGTGCCGCACTCGCCGGCACTCGTTCTCATCGGGTACTGCGGCGACGTGCCATCCGCCATCATCGAGCGCGACAACGGTCAGCGCTATCGACTCGTCAGTTGCCGCGGAGCCGAACTGGGGTCGTTCGAGACCATCAGCGAGGCCCAGGCCTCGTTCGAAGAGAGACTGAGCAGCTGACGCATCCGGCGGCCGCGTCACGAGGGGGCTCACGGCGCGGCCGCCACTTCTGCCCTCGCCTCAGTCGGTGCCGGTGTCGAACGCCGCACCCTCGCCGGCGGCGTCGAAAGCCTCGCTCAACGCGTCGCGGGCATCCGGATCAGCGGGGTCGAAGACCTCGTCGGCGTGTCCGGCCGTGATGCGGCCGACGAGCTTGGCCGTCGCGCCACCGATCATGCGCTGAGCGGCATACTGCTCGAGACGGGCGCGCGAGTCGGCGATGTCGAGGTTGCGCATCGTGAGCTGGCCGATGCGATCGGTCGGGCCGAAGGCCGCGTCGCCGACGCGCTCCATCGAGAGCTTCTCGCCGGCGTAGGAGAGAGCGGGGCCGTCGGTGTCGAGGATCGTGTAGTCCTCACCGCGACGCAGGCGCACCGTGACCGTGCCCGTGACAGCCGAGCCGACCCACTTCTGGATGGACTCGCGCAGCATGAGGGACTGCGGGTCGAGCCAGCGGCCCTCGTACATGAGGCGGCCCAGACGGTGACCCTCGGCGTGGTAGTTCGCGATCGTGTCCTCGTTGTGGATCGCGTTGAGCAGCCGCTCGTAGGCGAGGTGCAGCAGCGCCATCGCGGGCGCCTCGTAGATGCCGCGGCTCTTCGCCTCGATGATGCGGTTCTCGATGTGGTCGCTCATGCCCAGACCGTGCCGGCCACCGATCGTGTTGGCCTCCATCACGAGGTGCACGGGGTCGCCGTACTCGACGCCGTTGATGGCGACCGGGCGGCCCTCGGCGAACTCGATCGTGACGTCCTCCGTGGGGATCTCGACGGAGTCATCCCAGAACTTCACGCCCATGATCGGCTCGACCGTCTCGAGCGAGACGTTCAAGTGCTCGAGGGTCTTCGCCTCGTGCGTGGCGCCCCAGATGTTGGCGTCGGTCGAGTACGCCTTCTCGGCGGAATCGCGGTACGGCAAGCCGTGCGCGACGAGCCACTCGCTCATCTCGGTGCGACCGCCCAGCTCGGTGACGAACTCGGCGTCGAGCCAGGGCTTGTAGATGCGCAGGCGCGGGTTGGCGAGCAGGCCGTAGCGGTAGAAGCGCTCGATGTCGTTGCCCTTGTAGGTGCTGCCGTCGCCCCAGATGTCGACGCCGTCCTCCTTCATGGCCTGCACGAGCATCGTGCCGGTCACGGCACGGCCGAGCGGCGTCGTGTTGAAGTAGGCGCGGCCTCCGGAGCGGATGTGGAAGGCGCCGCAGGCCATGGCGACGAAGCCCTCCTCGACGAGCGCCTCCTTGCAGTCCACGAGACGGCTGATCTCGGCGCCGTACTCGGTCGCGCGGCCCGGCACCGACTCGATGTCGTCCTCGTCGTACTGCCCCAGGTCGCCCGTGTAGGTGCAGGGCACTGCGCCCTTGTCGCGCATCCAGGCGACGGCGACGGAGGTATCGAGCCCTCCGGAGAAGGCGATGCCGACGCGCTCGCCGACGGGCAGGGAAGTCAGAACTTTAGACACGCCCTCCACCCTAACGGCGGTCGGAAGCGCTCTGCTCCTCCTCCGACTCCTGAGCCGGGGCCACCTCGCGCGGCGCGAACTGGCCGGTGAGCGCCAGCACGACGACGAGCACGAGCGGCACGATCCACCCGCTCCAACCCAGCACGGTCGCCTGGGTCGTGTCGAGCACCTCGCCAGCAGCGACGAACACGATCGAGAAGCCGGCCGCGGCGTTGAACGCGCCGTGCGCGAGTGCGGGCGCCCACACGCTTCCCGAGCGCAGACGCAGCCAGCTGAATACTGCTCCGATCAGGATGCACATGCCGCACATCATCACGACTCCGAGCCACCCCGGCGCGAGCGGGTAGTTGTAGCCCAGAAGCACGAGGGGCGCGTGCCACAGGCCCCAGATGACGCCGGAGAGCAGGATCGCCGGCAGCACGCCGATCGGGAAGGGCAGCGCGGGTGCTCCGGCGGCCTCGAGCTGGGCATCCGTGACCGCCTGGAAGCCGCTGAAGCCCACGAAATCGGCCGGATACAGGCCCAGAAGCGCGCCGATCGGCAGCGCCGCCAGGATGAGCGCGACCGGCACGACGATCGCGAGCGCGAGATAGCCGAGGAACCGGCCGGGGCGCCCGAGCGGCCACAGGCCGAGGGCGTGGGCTCGCCGAGCGGGCTTCTCGACGAAGAACACCACCACGAGCGCGGCGACAGCGGGCGTCGCCATCATCAGGAGCGCGATGAGACCGAAGAACGGGCTCGTGAGGCCGTCGCCGAGTCACAGCGGGAGGGCGACGAGCCAGCTGAGCCCGAAGGCGAGAGCGAGGAACACGGCTACGGAACGCATGGTGACGAGCATGCCGAAGACCGCGCGCTCGTCGCATCCGCCGCGAGACGGAGATGGCGGGCTCGAACGCGCTGAAGAATCACGATTGGATAACGAGAGCGCCGGTCCGCGGAGGCTCGAACGGCCGCTCGATCCGCACGTTGGTGCTGATCTGGTGCATCTCGAGGCCCGGGAGGCCGGTTGGCACGCGGCACGCGCACCCTGTTATCGTCGCCCGCTGTCCCCCGGTGTCGCGTCCGACACGGCCGGTTCGGGATCATCCGCCCCCACGTCCGCGCGCGGCACCGAGATCGATGCCGCACGTCAGGCGCTCGAGAGCGGAAGCCACCGATGGCTTTCCTGCACGGCGCGTGCACCCTGTGTCGCTCTGTGCCTCTCGGCGCTCGGACCACTGATCCAAGACCTCACCCGCATCGCGGCGAGGCACAGGAGACCGTGACTGACGAGATCGCATTGAAGGCCGAGGGTCTGTACAAGATCTTCGGGCGCCGCAGCACCGAAGCACTCCGACACCTGCGTGACGGCGGCGCGAGCGCCGACCTCGACTCCGAGACCACCGCCGCCGTCATCGACGCCGGCTTCGAGGTCACGCGCGGCGAGATCTTCGTCGTCATGGGCCTTTCCGGCTCGGGCAAGTCGACTCTCATCCGCATGCTCAACGGGCTGCTCACCCCGACTGCGGGCACCGTGGAGATCGGCGGGGAGCCCCTGACGGGCATCCCCGCGCGCCGCCTGCGCACCCTGCGTCAGAAGCGCGTCTCGATGGTCTTCCAGCACTTCGCCCTGCTGCCCCACCGCACCGTGCTCGAGAACGTCGCATACCCGCTCGAGATCCGCGGCGACTCGCGCGCCTCGCGCCTCGAGGCTGCACGCAAGACGATCGAGCTCGTCGGCCTCGGCGACTGGGCCGAGTCGATGCCCGACGAGCTCTCCGGCGGCATGCGCCAGCGCGTCGGCATCGCCCGCGCTCTCGTCGCCGACACCGACGTGCTGCTCATGGACGAGGCGTTCAGCGCGCTCGACCCGCTCATCCGCCGCGAGATGCAGGAGCAGCTGCTCGAGCTCCAGGAGACGCTCGGCAAGACCATCGTCTTCATCACGCACGACCTCAACGAGGCGATGTTCCTCGGCGACCGCATCGCCGTCATGCGGGACGGCCGCATCGTGCAGGTCGGCACGCCGGAGGACATCCTCACCGACCCCGCCAACGACTACGTCGAGCAGTTCGTCCAGGATGTCGACCGAGCCCGCGTGCTCACCGCGTCGAGCGTCATGGAGCCCGCGAAGGGCGTTGCGCTCGCGAGCGCCGGGCCGCGCGCGGCGCTGCGCACCATGCGGGACGAGCAGATCTCTGCCGCGTTCGTCGTCGGTCGCGACCGCCGCCTCCTCGGTGTGATCTCCGATCGGGATGCCCTGCAGCTCGTCCGCTCGGGGGCCACCGATCTGGCGAGCGCCGTGAGCGACGACTACTCGGCCGTGGAAGCCTCGACGGCGCTCCTCGAGCTCGTCGTCCCCTCGGTGGAGTCGCCCCTGCCGCTCGCCGTCACGGATGAGAAGGGGCGCCTTCTCGGCGTCGTGCCGCGCATCACGCTCCTCATCGCCCTGGGCGGCGCCCAGGCTCCTACGGAGGAGATCGCGGTGCTCGAGCCGCCGCTTCCCGTCGCGATGGTCGACAAGGCGCTGCAGGACTCGTCCGATGGGCAGACCACCGCGAAGGAGGTGCGCTCATGACCGATCTCTTCCGCATTCCCTTCGGTGACTGGATCGAGGGCGGCGTCGACTTCGTCGTCGACAACTTCGCCGCATTCTTCGGCGTCCTGCGCAGCATCTTCCTCGGCATGTACGACGCCATCGGCTGGGTGCTCGTCACACCGCCGTTCTGGGTCATCATCATCGCCGTCGCCGTGGTCGCGCTCTTCGCGCGCGGCTGGCTCTTCGCTCTCGGGTCGACGCTCGGTCTGCTCTTCATCGTGTCGGTCGACCAGTGGGTCAACGCGATGGATACGCTCGCACTCGTCCTCGTCGCGGCCTTCATCGCGACGGTGATCAGCGTGCCGCTCGGCATCGCGGCGGCCCGCACGACGACGTTCTCGACGATCATGCGCCCCGTGCTGGACTTCCTGCAGACGATGCCCGCCTTCGTCTACCTGATCCCGGCGCTCCTGCTCTTCCGGGTCGGCGTCGCCCCCGGCATCGTCGCGACGATCATCTTCGCGCTCGCCCCCGGAGTGCGACTGACCGAGCTCGGTATTCGCGGCGTCGACAAGGAGGTCGTGGAGGCCGGGCGCGCGTTCGGCTCCTCGCCCGGTCGCATCCTGCGCCAGATCCAGTTGCCGCTCGCACTGCCGACGATCATGGCCGGGGTCAATCAGATCATCATGCTGTCGCTGTCGATGGTCGTCATCGCCGGCCTCGTCGGCGCGGGTGGACTCGGTGGCGAGATCGTCGCGAGCCTCGGGCGTCTCGACACGGCCCTCGGCGCCGAAGCGGGCCTTGCCGTCGTCGTGCTCGCCATCCTGCTCGACAGGCTCACCGGCGCCTTCGGGCGCAAGCAAGGGCTGTATGCGCGCCTCCGGGCCGCGAACGCCGCTCGGCAGCGCACGGGTGCCCGCAACGAGACGCCCGCAGAGTCAGACGACGAGGCCTCGGTGGCCATGGCCGCCGGCCCTCGCCGCTCCCCCGGCGGCAACTGACCCCCAGACCCGCGTTCGCGCACCAGCGCGAGCGTGCGTGCCGCCCTCGGTGACCCGGGGGCGACCACGTGAACGACCGCGGGAGATCCCCGTAGGTCACGAAAGGAGACACTATGACGAAGCGCCGCAACGCGCTCCTGGCCGCCTCGGCGGCCGCCGCTCTCGTGCTCGCCGGTTGCGCCGGCGAGACCGGTGAGAACGGCAGCAACGGCGACGAGGGTTCGCCCGAGTCGCAGGGCTCGATCACCCTCGCCGTCTTCAACGGCTGGGACGAGGGCATCGCGACCTCCGAGCTGTGGAAGGCCATTCTCGAGGACGAGGGTTACGACGTGACCCTCGAGTACGCCGACGTCGCCCCGCTCTTCGCGGGTCTCTCGACCGGCGACTACGACTTCACGACCGACGTCTGGCTGCCCGGCACCCACGCCGAGTACGTCGAGGAGTTCGGCGACGACATGATCGACCTCGGCCCGTGGAACACCGAAGCCGCACTGACGGTGGCCGTGAACGAGGATGCCCCGATCGACTCCCTCGAGGAGCTCGCCGCGAACGCCGACGCCTTCGGCAACCAGATCGTCGGCATCGAGCCCGGCGCCGGCCTCACCGCCGCGATGGAAGACGCCGTCATCCCGAACTACGGCCTCGACGGCATGGAGTTCACGACCTCGTCGACCGCCGCGATGCTCACCGAGCTCGAGGCTGCGACGAGCGCCGGCGAGAACGTCGTCGTGACGCTGTGGGAGCCGCACTGGGCCTACGGTGCGTTCCCCATCAAGAACCTCGAGGACCCTGAGGGTGCTCTGGGCGAGGCCGAGGGCCTGCACATCTTCAGCCGCACCGGCTTCGACAGCGACTTCCCGCAGGTCGCCGACTGGCTCGGCAACTTCGAGATGTCGCTCGACCAGCTCTACGACCTGGAGAACCTCCTCTTCGTGGACAACGACACCGACGACTACGGCCCCCTCGTGGACCAGTGGATCGCCGACAACCAGGAGTACGTCGACTCGCTCACCGAGTAAGTCGTCCCTCCTCACGAACGCCGGTCGCCTTCGGGCGGCCGGCGTTCGCCGTCTCGTGCTCGTTGCACGCGCGAAACCTCTGTGACACGAGCTCGCTTTACGGTTGACGGTGGCGTCGCTGCTCCGAGACGGCGCTGGCCTCGAGGAGGAGCCCGTGACCGGTCCCCGTTTCCCCCGTCGTCGGCGCTTCGTCGTGGCGGTGTGCATGGCGGCACCCGCACTCCTCATGAGCATCGCTCTCTCCCTGCTCCCGGCACCTGCATCTGCATCTGCATCTGCCGAGACGGCAGAGTCAGGGGGAACCATCGTGTACGAGGGCGGCATGCAACTCTCCTCGTCCGACGGTTTCACCGTCGACGTCACCGCTCGGCTCACGGTCGAGTGCGCCAACGACGCCAGCTGCACCGCTCTCGTCGTCATCACCGGGGGCGACTTCGTCGCTTCACCGACGAACGACCAGGCACTGCCCTTCGCGGCGGGTCGCGCCAGCGCCGACCTCCCCTACTACGGAGACATCTGCCAGTTGCGTTTCATCGGCGCCGGCGCCGTGACCGTCGACGCGACACCCGATGTGGCCATCGTCACGAGGCAGTCAGCACCTGTCTCGACGAGCTGCCCGGACGGCTCGACCGCGACCGCGTCCGCCGCCACGGTGAGCGGCACGCTCTCCTACGTCTCCGGGGCCTCCTGCCTCAGCGACGGCACGTGCCCGACACCCACGCCGACACCGACCCTCACGCCGACCGAGACCGCGAGCCCGATGCCGACCACGGCCACCATCGAGCCGGCCGTCGCAACAGAGGCGCGGGACTGGGACGACCCCGGCGTCCTTTCCACACTGCGCCCCTTTCGCAGTATCGGCACCCCCTCTGCCGCACTGTGGAGCGTCACAGGCGCCATCGTCTTGAGCATCCTCATCGCATTGCCCACCGTTCTGCTCGACGCGACGAGCGAGCGAGTGACGGAGCGCGCCGAGCAGCGGCGACGTGCGCGGGGGCTCGCGCCGGCTGACCCCTCCGCGCGCCCGCCGCTCACGGTACTCGGCTGGCCCGCCGCCCTCGCCGGGTTGCTGGTCGCCGCCACCGCCTCGACCTACGTCGACCCCGAATTCGCTTTCGATGCGGCAGGCTGGCGCACGGCAGCGGGCATCGACGCCGGATTCCTCGTCGTCATCGCCCTCGGATGGGCGGTCGTCACCGCCGTCATGCGCTCGATCCGGCCCCAGTGGCGACCTCGCATCGAATTCCGGCCCCTCACGTTGCTGTTCGTCATCACCGCTGTCGCGTTCAGTATCGTGAGCGGCTTCCAGCCCGGCGTGGTCTTTGGTCTCGTCGCGGGAGTGGGGTTCGCGGGCTCGATCAGCGAGCGCGCTCGTGCCGGCTCGGCCCTGATGCTCGCGGGTTTCATGGTCGTCACCGGCGCTGCGGCATGGGCGGGTTACAGTCTGCTCGTACCCGTCTTCGACAACCCCGACCTTCTGCAGCTCCTCGCACTCGAATGCCTCGCGGCAATCACCATCGCTGGCTTCTCGGCCCTGCCCATCGCTCTGCTGCCCCTGCGTGGCCTCCTCGGCCGGGCCGTGTGGCAGTGGAGCCGCCTCGTGTGGGTCGGCCTCTACGCGATCGCGGTGGGCGCCTTCCTCTTCGTGCTGATCCCCCTGCCGGACTCTTGGCAGTGGGTCGAGCTGGACTACCTCGCGTGGGGCATCGGCTACGCCGTCTACTGCGTCGTCGCCGTCATCGCGTGGGCGGTCTCCGCGCGCGGGGCAGGTAGCAGCGCTACGACGTAGCCTTCTTCGCCGCCTTGGCAGCGCGCTTGAACTCCCGCACCTCGGCGAGCGTCTCGGGGCTCGTGATGTCGGCGACCGAGCGGCGTGAGCCTTCCACCGCGTAGTCCCCGGCCGCCTCGCGCCACCCGGGCGCGTCCACACCGTACTGCTTGCCGAGGAGGGCGAGGAAGATGCGCGCCTTCTGCTCGCCGAAGCCGGGCAGTGCCTTCAGCCGCCTCAGAACCTCCGCGCCGTCGGGCTCGCCCCGCGTCCACACTGCCGCGGCGTCACCCTCCCAGTCGCTCACGAGCTGCGCGCACAGGGTCTGGATGCGCGCGGCCATCGAGCCGGGGAAGCGGTGCACAGCGGGCGACTGCGCGCACAGCGCGGCGAACTTCTCGGGGTCGTGCGCGGCGATGGCGCGGGCATCGAACGACCCGAGCCGGTCGCGAATCTTCGCCGGCCCCGCGAACGCGACCTCCATGGCGACCTGCTGGTCGAGGAGCATGCCGATGAGCAGGGCGAGCGGCTCGGTCGAGAGCAGGCGGTCGGCGTCGGCATCACCCGTGATGTGCAGTTCCTTCGTCATGCCTCCATGGTCGCACCTGAGTGCACGACCCGGCAGTCTCGCTAGGGTGCACGCGACCGACCGACCGACCGAAGGAGGGACGACCATGCCCGAGAACAACGACAATCCGAGCCTGAAGAACCCCGAGATGTACGAGAAGCTGCGCGATGACGGCGCGTCGAAGGAGAAGGCGGCTCGCATCTCCAACGCTGCGGCGCGCGACGGCGAGAGCACTGTCGGGTCGCGCGGAGGCGACGCGCCGCCCTACGAGGAGTGGACGGTGGAGGAGCTACGAGACCGCGCGCGGGAGCTCGACCTCAGCGGCTACAGCGACCTGCGCAAGGAGGAGCTCATCGAGCTGCTGCGCTCGCACTAGCCGCAGGACGCGCGACTACACCGTCTGCGGCAGAACGCGCCTCAGGACGTCCGCGAGAGTCACGACCCCGAGCATCCTCTCGCCGTCCATGACGACCGCGAGCTGCACGCTCGCCTCGCGCATGCGCGACATGACCTCGTACACTGGCGTTCCCGCAGCGATCACATAGGCCGGGCGCGCGGTCGCGGCGGCCGGCGACTGCGGCGCGGCGAGCAGCGTGTCGCGCACGTGCACGACATCCGGTGCGCCGCTCTCCGTATCCAGAAGGATGCGCAGGTGGCCCGAGGCCATCGCGACCTCCTGCACGTCGGCGACGGTCGCGCTGGCGGGCACGGACGTAGGCGGGCTGTCGGCCGAGACGAGCGACTCGACCGTGAGCGACTGCAGGTCGATGATGCCGCTGATCTGCCGGCGGAACTCCGGCTCGAGCACACCCGCCTGCGCCGAGTGCTCCACGAGCTGGCGAATCGTGTCGGCATCCTGACCGCCGACGGCCGCGCGGTCGACAGGTTCGACGCCCGTCGCGGCCACCAGCCGGTTGGCGATCGCATTGACCCAGCGCAGCAGCGGCCGGAAGACGTTGACGAAGAATCGCGAGGGAATGCCGATGATGCGCGCCGACACCTCTGGGTGCGCGATCGCCCACGACTTCGGCGCCATCTCTCCGACGACGAGATGCAGGAACGTCACGAGCAGCAGGGAGAGCGCGAAGGCAGTCGCATCGGATGCCCATTCCACGAGTCCCCACGAGGTGAACAGCGGGCCCAGCCACGCGTCGACGGCCGGTTTCGTGACCGCGCCGAGCGCGAAGGTGCACGCCGTGATGCCGAGCTGCGCGACCGCGAGCATCATCGTGAGCTCGTTGACGCCCTTGAGGGCGGCTCGCGCCGACCTGCTCGTGGTGGCCTGCTCCTCCAGACGATGGCGGCGGGCGCCGAGCAGCGAGAACTCGATGACGACGAAGAACGCGCTCAGGGCGATGAGCGCGACCGTCGCGGCAAAGACGACCCAGCCGTTCATCGGCCCGCCTCCTCGGTCTCGCGCGGGTCGTCCGCGTCGTCGGGCGTCGGTGGAGCATCCGCGTCGTCGGAGCGGCCGGGCGTCTCGATGAGGCGAACGCGCACCTCGCTCGGCACGTGGCGATCCACCTCGAGCACGTCGACCTCGAGATGGCGAGTGGGCGGGTGGTCCTCCACGAGATCGGCGCCGTCGATAGGCAGCTCCACCGTCACGGTGTCGCCTGCCGCGGGAAGCTCGCCTCGCGCGGCGATGAGCAGACCGGCGATCGTCTCGTAGTCGCCGCGCGGGAGATCATGGCCGACGGCGCGCTCCACCTCGTCGACGTGCACGTCGCCGTCCATGAGCCAGATGTCGTCGCCGTCGGGCACGACGAGCTCGCTCACATCCTGATCGTGCTCGTCGGTGATCTCGCCGATGACCTCCTCCGCGAGGTCTTCGAGCGTGAGGACGCCCGCGAAGCCGCCGTACTCGTCGATGACGCACGCCAGCTCGTTGCGCGTCGACGTGAGCTGGGTGAGCGCGTCGGGCAGCCGCATGAGGGTGGGCAGCACGATCGTCGGGCGCATGAGCTCGGCGACGGGTGTGTCTCCCCCGAGGGTCGTCTCGAGCACGTCGATGAGGTGGATCACGCCGAGCGGCTGCTCGTCTTCACCGATCACCGGGTAGCGCGTGTGGGCCGTCGCCATGAGCTCGCGAATCTCGGCGAGCGTCGTGCCGGGCCGTGCGATGTCGACCTGCGAGCGCGGGATCATCGCGTGCTCGACGTCCTGCTGCGGGAAGTCGAGGATGCGATCGAGCATGAGCGACAGCTCTTCGGGCAGGTCGCCGCTGTCGCGCGAGTCGCCGATGATGCGCTCCAGGTCGACCGCGGTCGCGCTCGAGTCGACGTCGTGCACGGGCTCGATGCGCAGTGCCTTGAGCAGCAGGTTCGCCGAGGCGTCGAACACGGTGATGAGCCAGCCGAACACAGCGAGGTAGATGGTGGTCGAGCGGGCGAGCCAGCGCGCGAGCGGCTCGGCGTTCGCGATCGCGAGGTTCTTGGGGAAGAGCTCGCCGAAGATCATCTGCACGACGGTCGCGACGACGAGGGCGAGCACCGTGCCGACGGTGATGCTCACGGCCGCCGGCACGCCGACGCCGCCCAGCAGGTGCCCGAGGGACTCGCCGACGAGCGGCTCGGCGACGTATCCGACGAGCAGGCCCGTGATGGTGATGCCGAGCTGGGCGCCCGAGAGCATGAACGAGTTGCGCTTCGTGACGGCGAGCGCGCGCTCAGCGGCCTTGTCACCGTCGGCCGCGCGCGCCGCGAGGCGCAGTCGGTCGACCGACATGTAGGCGAACTCCTGCGCGACGAAGTAGCCGTTCGCGGCGATGATCACGATGATCACGACGACGCCGACGAGCAGCGAGACGATGGCCTCGATCACGATCGGCTCACGAGGGAGATGCGCACGAGGTCGAAAAGGCCTGCGTGACGAGAACGATGGTCAGATCGACTATGGCTCGGGTCGTCAGACGACGACCCTGTTGTCTTCGCGGTGCGATCCACGGGTGTTCGGTGCCTCCAGGCATCGGTGAGTCAGTGCTCTCAGATTACCGAGTCGCCTGTGGCCCTGCTGAGAACTCCCCCGCGCCCGCCGCTGCCCACCCCCGGGCATCTCCACAATTCAGGAGTGGAGTCGCTTAACGGGGCGCTACAACCCGCCGACGGGCGTGTCGCGCGCCTCATCGTGCGCGAGCTCCTGAATTGTGGAGACGCGGGCGGGGGCGGCGGCTGAGGCGCGCGGCGGTCAGCCCTCGGCGAGGATCGCGTCGGCCTGGCTCATCGCCTGACGCATGCCCTCCTCCATGCCCATCGCGGCGAGCTCCTCGAGCGCCTCCAGGCTCGGGAAGGTCGAGACGAGGGTCTGGCGCGTGCGCCCCCCACCCGCCGGCTCGAGCGTCACGACCGCGTGCGTCACGGGCATGTCGGGGTGCGGCCGCCCGTCGTCGTCGGCGAAACCGTCGTCGAAGGCGAGCGTGCGCGGAGCATCCACCGCCGTCACCGTCCACCAGCCGGCCGCCTTCGTGCCGTCCGGCCCGGTCATGTGGTACTCGACGGTGCCGCCCTCCTGCAACTCGTGCCTCGTGAACGTCGCCGGCCACTCGGGCGGACCCCACCAGCGCTCGAGCTTGCGCGGGTCGGCCCACAGCTGCCACACCCGGTCGACGGGGGCGTCGAACTCGGCGACGAACGTGAGGGTGAGCGCCGTGGTGTCTTTCTGCACGTCGATGACGGTCATGAGATGCCTTTCGCGGGTGGGAGCAGGTCGTCGATCTGGGAGATGCAGGCGATGAAGCCCTCGTAGGCGCCGAACTCGCGCGCCCCCTCGAACGCTTCGTCGCTGTCGAACGTGCACACGAGAGTCATGCGACTGCCGTGCTCGGTCGCCTCGAAGGTGACGACGGTGCGGTTGTCCGGCTCGGGCTCCCCGCCCTCGCTCGGCACGAACACGTCGGTGTAGACGATCTCGCGCGGTTCCTCGATGCTGTGGAAGACGAGGTGGCCGTCGAGGCGCTCGCCGTCGTCATCGCCGACCATGCGGTAGAGCACGCGACCGCCGGGGGCGAACTCGAACTCGCTGAACGTCGCCGGGTACCCGGGCGGTCCCCACCAGCGCTCGAGCTTCTGCCGGTCTGCCCACACCTGCCACAGCCGGTCGACGGACGCGTCGAACTCGGCGACGAACGTCATGGTGCGCGCAGAGGCGTCCTTGTCGGTACGCACGATGGTCATGATTCAGGGCCTTTCTTCTTCGAGGATGCTCGCCATGCGGTCCACCCGGTGGCGCCACAGCCGCTCGTACCGGTCGAGCAGCTGCTGGGCACGCCGCAGTCGTTCGACCTCGGCGTGCACGATCTGCTGCCGACCGTCGCGCACCTTGCGCACGAGCGCGGCCTTCTGCAGCACCGCCACGTGCTTCTGCACGGCGGCGAAGCTCATCGCGTAGCGCTCGGCGAGGGCACTCACCGACTGCTCGCGCTCGATCACTCGCGCGACGATGTCGCGGCGAGTGCGGTCGGCGAGGGCGTGGAAGATCGCATCGACGTCCGCGTCGCTGAGCTCGTGCGTTCGTGTAACCATGTGGTTGTACGTTAGCGCTGAGCGCTCACGCGCGCAATACCCGGTGATGAGTGGGGTCAGTCCCTCTCGACGTCGACCTCGGGGGTTGGCGCCTCCGGGGACGACGAGCGCCCTGCGCGGTCACCCAGCACGATCGCGAGCACGCCGAGCACCACGAGCGCGGCGACTGACGCGATGCCGTTCACCGTGACGGCGACGTACCCGAAGACTTCGAGCATCTGGCGCGACATGACGGAGGCGATCGCGGTGGCCGCGAAGAGCAGGGCGATGACGCCGAAGGCGATCGCGGGCGCCCAGTTCCAGGGCCGAGGCACGACCGCGAGACGGCCGATGCGCTCGACGGCGATGAGCGCGAGCGCGAACTGCAGAACCAGGATGACCTGACCGACGACCACGACGGCATCGAGCCGCCCGCCCATGGGCAGGAGGGTCGCGTTCACGACCCAGCTGACGACGAGCGTCGTGGCGAGCGCGCAGAGCGCGATCGTGCCGGTGGGGCGGAGAGCCGTGACGCTGCCGGAGCCTCTCACGCCCACCGCGAAGACCACGAGGGCCGCCGCCAGCAGGAGGGCGCGCACGAGGCCGCCATCCGGCAGGAATCCGCCCGCCCCCGCGTCGAGCACGACGACGAGCAGGACGAGCGACCCGCCCACCGTCCAGGCGCGTTGGGTGTCAAGGGCATCAGTGTTCAGACGATCGCTCATGATCGCTCCAGCGTACTGATCGCGGCAGGCCCCTGCGCGAGGCTACTTCTTGAGCGCCTTGATGATGCTCGTGAACGCTCGCCCTCCGACCCAGAGCACGGGAATCGACACGGCGAGCAGCGCGATGAGGTTCGGCTTGAAGGCCGGCCCGTCGGGCCCCGGCTGGTACACGCCAATCGGGATGCTCGCCCCACCGCCGCCGCCTCCGGCGGACGACTCGCCCTCGTCGTTCTCGGAGCCCGCTCCGAAGCCGAACCAGGTGAGCGCGACCGGCGTCACCTTCGTGCCGCCGATGTCGATCGGCTCGCCGTAGGCGGTGCCGATTCCGAGCTTGGAGACGCTGTCGGCGAGGTGGTCGACGGTCGTGGGCGGGTTCGCAGGTGTCGGAGTCATGCCCCCACTCTTGCCCTGCCCCGCACCCGGGTCAAGGGAGCATCAGCCACTTCGAAGCGAGTGAGCCCGCACGCCGGTAGCCTCGGCGTCATGCGCGCGCAGCCCTTCCCCGAGCACCTCACCGGCTGGACGGCAGAGCAGGTGCGGGAGGCCGAGGCTCGCCTGCTGACGGCCGGCGAACCCCTCATGCTGCGGGCGGCCGCGGCCCTCGCGGAGGTCGTGCGCGACGTGCTGCGCGACCGTGGTGCGCCCGTCGAGGAGGCGCCGGGCATCCTCGTTCTGGCCGGTTCCGGTGACAACGGCGGCGACGCGCTCTTCGCCGCCGCGGAGCTCGCCCAGCAGGGAGCTCGCGTTCGCGTGCGCGCGACGGGCAGCGGCGTGCACGAGGAGGCCGCCGACGCCGCCCTCGCCGCCGGTGCACAGTGGGTCGAGATCGGGGGCGGCTTCGACGACGCCGTCACCAGCAGCGCCGTCATCCTCGACGGCATCATCGGCATCGGCGGCAGCTCGCCCGCCCTGCGCGGCACGGCGCGCACCGCCGTCGCGCGCATCCGCGAGCTTCTCGGTCTGGACGGCCCCGATGAGGATGCTCCTGCCGACCGCCCGGCGATCGTCGCTGTCGACCTGCCAAGCGGCGTGCACTCGGACGACGGCTCGGTGCCCGACCCGACAGTGCTGCCCGCCGATGTGACGGTCACGTTCGGCGCGGTCAAGGCGGGGCTGCTGCGCGAGCCTGCCGCGCGCTACGCGGGGGAGGTGCGACTGGTCGAGCTAGGGCTCGACCGCGCGTGACGGCGCTGCCGGGTCGCTCTCGAGCAGCGCGGCACGCACCTGCACGAGCCGGGTGAGGAAGGCGCGCTCGTCGAGCTTCTTGCGCCGCATCCAGCTCGTGGCCTCATCGTTGCTCTTGCTCGCATTGCACGGGCCGCACGCGGGCACGATGTTGTCGAGCGTGTAGCGGCCGCCGCGCGCAATGGGCTGCACGCAGTCGCGCTGCAGCGGCCGGTCGGTCGCCCCGCAGTAGGCGCAGCCGCCCCACAGCTCGCGCAGGCTCGCCCACTGCGCGGGGCTGAGGTCGTGCTCGACCGCGGCCATGCGGCGCTTGCGGCGTCGCGCAGCCTTCGCCTGGCGTGAGTTCGGGTGCGGCACACCGCCAGGGTACGAAGCACCCGGCTCGATCTACCCGAGCGACACGAGTTCGGTCACGTCGTCGCTGGGCAGCTCGTCGACGACGGCGGTGACGGTGAGGTCGTCGAGCGTCGTGGCCGCACCGTGGATGCTGAGGAATGCAGTGTCGGAGGCGTCCCGCCCGGTCGCGATGCGCACGAGCGACGACCGCGGCGCGAGGGTCGTCGCATCGACGACGCACCAGCGGCCGTCGATGGCGGCTTCGGCGACGGCGTGGAAGTCCATGGGCGAGAGCCCGGGAGCGTAGACGGAGACGAGCCGCGCGGGCACGTTGAGCGCGCGCAGCAGGGCGACGACGAGGTGGGCGTAGTCGCGGCACACGCCCTCACCGGCGAGCAGGGTCTGCACGGCCCCGTCGGTGGGCAGGCTCGACCCGGGCACGTATTGCAGCCGCTCCCCCACCCATGAGCTGACGCCGAACAGCAGGTCGGTGCGGCTGAGGCCGTAGAACTCGCGAATCGCGGTCGGGGCGAGCGAGTCGGACTCGCAGTAGCGGCTGGGCCGCAGGTACACGACTTCGTCGAGGGGCGTCACGGCGAGCGGGTCGGCCCGACCGTCGACGGCCGCGCGGTAGGTCACCCGCACTTCCCCCTCGCTCACGTCGAGCAGGTGCAGGCGCGTACCGTGCGGGTCCACGATCTCGGTCACCTCGAGCGGGCGCCCCTCCTGCGTCACCTCGAGGTGCTCGTCGAGCATCGCGGTGGGCGCCTGCGCGGCGATCGAGAGCACGAGGCGCGCGGGGCCGCTCGCGGTGAGGGCCATCTCGGCGGTGGAGTGTCGACGCATCCGGCGATCATGTCAGGGCTGCCTCCATTGGCTCGGAGGGAACGCGCAGTCTGAGAGTTTCGCCGGAGCGGGAACCACGCAAAGCCCGGCGCGGTTGACTCGAGTAGCGCCGCGGCCCGCGGCACGAGCATCCTCAGGAGGACCCCATGTCGCAGGAGTACCGCGCCACCGCCGACGCCCTCAGCCGTCTCACGCCGATCCAGTACAAGGTCACGCAGAAGGATGGCACCGAGCCGGCGTTCCGCAACGAGTACCACGACAACAAGCAGCCGGGCCTCTACGTCGACATCGTCTCGGGCCAGCCGCTGTTCACCTCGCTCGACAAGTTCGACAGCGGCACCGGATGGCCCAGCTTCACGAAGCCGATCGAGCCCGGTGCCATCACGACGCGCAGCGACCGCACGCTGTGGATGACGCGCACCGAGGTGCGCTCGAGCGGTGCCGACAGCCACCTCGGGCACGTCTTCGACGACGGACCGCGCGACGCTGGCGGCCTGCGCTACTGCATGAACTCCGCCGCGCTGCGCTTCATCCCTGTCGACGAGCTCGAGGCCGAAGGCTACGGCGAGTACCGGCAGCTCTTCGCGTAGGGAGCGGAACGGGTTCAGCACAGACCGAGTTCGACCGCGAGCTCGGTGCGGATGTGCTCGCGCAGTGCCTCGAGCTCGGGATACCGGTCGAAGAAGCGCAGCTTCTGCGCCGCGACCGTCGGCCCGTCGGCGGAGTCCTCGATGACGTACGTCATGAACGACTCGGCGAGATCCTCCCCCAGGTTCGTCGCCGCGTAGTCGCTCACGAAGTCTTCCTCGTAGGTCTCGTAGAACTGCCACGCGAGGTCGGGGTCGAGGTTCTCGACGTCGACCGCGTCGGGGTATCCCGCCCAGAAGGTGTCGTAGAACGTCCAGAGGTAGCTGTCGTCGGCCGCGCATCCTTCGACGAGGGCGAGCGTCGGACACGCCGCGTCGGTGACGAACTCGCCATCGTCGAAGCTGAGCACGTGTGCGTACTCGTGGATGAGCGTCGCGACGAGAAGCTGCGGGTCGTCGGCGACGGCGAGGTTGACGGCGAGGGTCCAGTACTGCGGGTCGGCGTCCTGGTAGACGTAGGCGAGAGTGTCGCTGTCGGGAGCGTCACCGGCGCGGTACTGGATGATCGACTCGCCTGCCGCGTCGGCGCCGACCATGCGCACGAACAGCTGCCACACCTCGGCGGCCGTACCGCTCGCCGCTGGTTCGAGGCTGGCGTCGGCGAGGACGTCGTAGACCTGCACCTCGCCGAAGTCCTCATCCGGCTCGGTCGGAATGCCGGAGGTGTCGGCGTGCTGCGCGGGCTCGTCGAGCGCCCACTCGAGCGCGGCGACGACCGCGCGTTCCGCCGCGGGGATCGCGACCCCGACCCCGACCCCGATGACGACGGCGAGGCTGACGAGCCCGGCGAGAAGAGGGGCGACGATGCGGCTCATGCTGGTGAGACTAGCGGCCGCACAGACGCTCGGCGCGCATCACCCGGCGGACGCGTCGGTGGGCTGCGCGTCGGGCTCGAGCGCGCCCAGGATGAGGTCGAGGCCGACGGCGAACTCGTCGGCGTAGGCGTAGTCGGGTGCCAACGCCCGCTGCGTCATCGCCTCGCTGAGCCAGGGGTAGTCGTCGCCCATGCTCGCGGCGATCCCCTCGGCGACATCGACGAGCTCCTCGTGCCCGTCGAACGGCAGCGACTGCTCCTGCAGGCAGTAGCCGTACAGGTAGCTGTCCAGCAGCGAGAAGGCGTGCAGCGCTCCCGCCACGCTGAAGCCTCCCGCTCTCAACGACCCGAGCACGGCGTCGTGGTGACGCAGGGTCGCCGGGCCCGGTGCGCGACGCGAGTCCATGAGGCCGACCGCCCACGGGTGCCGCGTGAGCACGGCGTGCGCGGAGTGGGATCGCGTCCGCATCTCCCCCGCCCAGTCGCCCGCGCCGGTCGGCAGCTCGATCTGCGCGAAGACCGCGTCGACCATTCCGTCGAGCAGATCGTCGCGATTCTTCACGTGGTTGTAGAGCGACATCGCCTCGACTCCGAGCGCGCCGGCGAGCGCCCGCATGGTCGTGCCGGCCAGCCCGGCGCCGGCGGCGAGCGCGAGAGCGGCATCCACGATGCGCTCACGACTGAGTGGCCGCCGGGGAGTGGCACGGCTGCGCGTGGTGTCTGCCATAGGTGCCTCGAATCCTCGTCTTGCTTTGCTTACATCGTAAGTCTATGCTGACTTACGCCGTAAGTGCCCGTCCGACACGAGGAGACACCATGACCACGCCCACCCTCCGCCGCATCTGCATCGTCGGGGCCTCCGGCAAGCTCGGCCGGTACATGATCCGCCACGCCCTCGACCGCGGCTACGAGGTCGTCGGCGTCTGCCGCGAGCGCAGCGTCGACAAGCTCGCCGACCTCGCCGACCGCATCACGATCGTGCCCGGCGACACGAACGACCGCAGCGTCATCCGCCGTGCCGTCGCCGGCTGCGACGGCGTACTGACCGTCCTCGTGCCGTGGGGCATGAAGAAGTACTCGTCGGGCACCGCGCAGGCCGTGCTGGACTACGCCGAACCGGATGCCCGGCTCGTGTTCTCCTGCGGCTGGCACGTCGCCCGCGATGAACGCGACCGCTACTCGCGCCGCTTCCTCGCCCTCGTGCGCGTCTCCACGATCCTCGCCCGCTTCCTGCGCGTCATCGACATCGACGACCAGGTGGAAGCCGCTCGGCGCGTCTTCGCGAGCAACCGGCGCTGGACCCTCGTGCGCGGCAGCGACCTGGAGGAGGGAGAGAGCCAGGGCCTGCCCGTGTGGAGCCGCCACATCGGCGACCCCGTTCTCGAGAGCAACCTCACCCGGCGCACCGACTTCGCGCTCTTCATGGTCGAGGCCCTCACCGACGACACCCTCATCGGCGAAGCGCCCGCGATCGTCGGCCGCCTCACCCCGAGCGCGCAGGAGCACCTAGCATCGACGGCATGAGCACTCCAGCCCGCATCGGTGTCATGCTTCCCCGCGACCTGCTCGCAGGCCACGTGATCGACTTCGTGCAGCGGGCCGAGCAGCTCGGGTTCCACGAGGTCTGGGTGGTCGAAGACCTCGGGTACCGCGGTGGCATCGCGCAGGCCGCGGTGGCGCTCGGCTGCACCACGAGCATCCGCATCGGGGTCGGCATCCTGCCGGCGGCAGCCCGCAATGTGGCCTTCACCGCCATGGAGATCGCCACCCTCGAAGCCCTGCACCCTGGTCGACTCGACGTCGGCATCGGCCATGGCGTGCCCGACTGGATGGCCTCGCTCGGCATCTGGCCACGCACGCCGCTCACGTTCCTCGACGGGTACGCGCAGTCGCTCTCCGCGCTCCTGCGCGGTGACGCCGTGACGCTCGCGGAGGGCGCCGACCCCGTCGCGCTCGACCCCAGCGCGCTCCCACCGACCGTTCCGCCGATCGTGCTCGGCGTGCGGGGGCCGCGGTCCCTCGCCGACGACGCGCAGCAGGTGCGCGCCCGGCTCGACGAGCTCGACTCGGCCGGCACGACCGACCACGTGCTCATCCCCGTCGGGGACGACCCAGTGGACGCGCTCGATAGCCTGGCAGGAGTGCTACCCGCCGCCTGAGGAGGCCCCGTGACCGAGCCCGCCCCGCCCGACCCCGTCACGACCGAACCTGCCACGGCCGCGAGCTCGCGCCCGGGCATCCGCGGATTCTTCGCCCGCAACCGAGACGACCTGTGGCTCGAGGTGATCGGCGGCGTGGTGCTCGCCCTCGTCGTCTCACTCGCCGTGTTCGCGCTCGACCAGGCGACCACCGCCGAGCGCGAATCGAACGCCGAATCGCTCGGCAACTCCCTCTTCGTGCGCGAAGCGGTCATGGCCGAGAGCTCCGTGTTGCCGTTCTCGAGCCTCAACCTGCGCGGCGCGCAGCTCAGCGGCCTGCCCCTCGCCGGCGCCGACTTCTCCGACGCCGACCTGCTGGACGCCGAACTCAAGCGCACCGACCTCACGGGCGCCAACCTGAGCGAGGCCGACCTGACGAACGTCGACGTCACCGGCAGCATCTTCGTCGACGCCGACCTGAGCGAGGCGCTCCTGCGCAGCACCGAGCTCACCAGCGCCGACTTCACGGGCGCCGACCTCACCGAGGCCGACCTCACTGGTGCGTTCTACGTCGAGGGCGAGCCGCCGGTCGGGCTCCCGCTCGACGGGCTGCGCGTCATGCCCGACACCGACGACTGACGTCGGCTCATTCCGTCCGTCGGCGTCCTCAGCTGGAGTCGTCAGTCGACCTCGTCCTCGTCCTCGTCCTGGTCGACCGGCGCGGCAGAGGTTGGCCGCTCCCCGATCGCAGTACCCGGCGGCCGACCACTGCCGGGAGCGTGCTTCTCGCGCTCCACGACGAGCCACTCGGGCCGCTCGTCGAGCAGCGCGCGAATCTCCTCCGTCGTCATCGAGTCGCTCACTCCCCCACGGGCGAGCGCCGAGTTCGAAACGCCCAGGCGGCGAGCCACCTCGTCGCGCGGGTGCGGCCCCTCGCGGCGCAGCGTCGAGAGCCACTCGGGCGGGTTCTCGTTCATCTCGCGCAGCGTCGAGCGCGACACCGGCTGCGCGCGGAAGTCTTCGGGCATCGCCGGCAGGAACACGCCGAGCTTCTTCGCGGCCGTCGCCGGGCTCAGCATCTGCTCCTTCTTGGGCTTCGGTTGCTGGCGGTTGTCTTCGCGCGGTGCGTCGGTCATGCACCCGAGCGTACTGATGATGGGATGCCCAAGGCTGAGTCGCCCGTCACCGCCGGTAGCCTGAGCCCATGCCCGACCCGCTCATCGTCGCCTTCGTGCCCGGAGTCACACCCGGCAAGTGGGAGCGCACGTGGCGGGAGCGCCGGCCGCGCGGGCGCCTCGAGCTGCGGCCGCACACGCAGGCGGAGGCGCTCGCGGCGCTCGATGACGGCAGCGCGCACATGGCGCTCGCGCGCGACATTGTCGCCGACGACGACCGGCATGCCATCCCCCTCTACCGGGAGGCGCCCGTCGTCGTCGCGCCGAAGGGCTCGCTCGTCGCCGGCGTCGGCGACCTCAGCGTCGCCGACCTCGCCGAGCTCGACGACGTGACCGTGCTTCCCGTCGACCTGCACGGGGGCACGGGCGCCGACGCGGTCGAGCTCGTCGCGGCGAACGTCGGCGTGGCCGTCATGCCGCAGTCGGTCGCCCGCGCGCACTCGCGCAAAGACGTCGTCGCCCGCCCCCTCAGTGGTGCCCCCGACACCGGTATTGCGCTCGTCTGGCCGACGCGCGACGCGCACCCGCTGTGCGACGAGTTCATCGGCATCGTGCGGGGGCGCACGGCGAACAGCTCGCGCTGAGCATCCCGCTGCTGCGTGGCCGGTCCGTTGGCGCGGGAGCATGACCGCCGACAGCTGACTTAGAGCAGACCTTCATCGGCAAACGGCGCCGGTGGCGGCGACTCAGCCGCGGGTAGCCCGACCATAAACACGCGCTCGACTCGCTCGTACGTGCGCGGCGTGAACTCATCCCCCGGATAGAACTCTCCATACAGTTCCTCGGCCTCGTCGACCGAGTCGACGCCGACGATCGTGAGCAGCTTCGCCACGTCGCCGATGTCACGGTTACCTCGGTGCTGCACGGCGTGCAGCTTCATCGCGAGCAGCGCTTCCGGGCTCGCCACACTGATCGTCACGCCGTCGAGCGTCCACAGTGTGCGCCAATGCACGTCACGACCCCACCGGGGGATGAACTGCTCAGCGTCGCTGTTTAACCAATTGTCGGGCCACGCACGCTCTGCCGCGATGTCACGGATTATTGGCGCCAGTTGCTGTTCGGGCGACAGCCGGGCGTCAATGTCGACCGTCGTCGCACGCTCGATGTAGGCGAGGCGAAGCGCAGCACCTCCGATGATCTCGATCGTCACTCCCGTGAGTCCTGCGCTGCGAACACGAGCGACGATCTCACGGAGCCCGTCGATGAGATCATCACGGTCCAGCCGAACGACCATCACGCACTCCGCAGTGCGCCCGCTTCGACGAGAAGGTTGCGGCGCTCGAAGGCCTCCGGCACATCGTCGGGTTGCGGCGTCAGGTCGTAGTCACTGATGATCAACGGCTGGGCGCTGGGCAGAATGCGCTGCTGCTCGTCGACCCATTCGGGTATCGGAAGTGAGCGATCTCGCAGGCGCCAGTCGGTCACGGCCGCGACAGCCGCCGTCCATGTCGGCTCCACATTCGGTGGTGGCGCAGACGCTGCGAGCAGCACGCATTCCACGGGCATGCAGACGGCGAGGCCGTCCGAGTAGTCGAGCAGCGCACGCCAAGCGCGATCACGATCTCCCGCCTCCAGTGCATCGTCGATGGCAAGCGCAGTCTCGGTAGCGTCAGCGAAAATGCTCGGGTAGATGACAACCCGATGACTGGTGGCTACGAGCCAGTTCTGCACAGTGTCGAGTCGCGGGGCCCTGCGCCGCCCTTCGATGAAGGAGATCGCCGACTGACTTGTGCCGAGGCGGCGCGCGAGTTCGCCTTGATCCCAGCCCCTACTCGTGCGAGCACTGCGCAACACGTCAATGAGGTCCATGCGCCTCCTCTCAGGATCTATATCGTAATCGATATACTTGGTGGGCACCACGATTCATCCTGGTTGTGGATGAGGGTCAGCTCACACTGCTGGAAACCGCTGAGCAGGGGGGCTACCGCGCCCCGCGCGCTCGTCGGCCGGCGATCATCGCCTGACGGTCCAACCCGAACGTCCGGCGGGCCGCGAACCCTCCGATCGCGGTTCCCGCAGCGAGTCCGATACCCGTCGCGATGGCGTCCACCGCCGCGGGCAGCGCCTCCATCACCCCGGTCGTCGAATCCACAAGCACGTACAGCGCGCTGTACACGGCAAGACCGGGGATCAGACCGATGATGGCCGCCGTCGTCGTCGCACCTTCGGGAACCTTGATCCAGCGGTAGGTGAGGTAGCCGATGACGCCCGCCGCCACCGCGGCGATGCCCGGCGCCAAGCCCGGCTGATCCACGTACGGCGACACCAGCAGGAACACGGTGAACACGAGAGCCGTCGCGGCCGCCATGAGCGGCACCAGGCGCAGCCGCACATACGACGTGAGCGCGAACCCGCATCCGATGAGCGCCGCACCCACCACCCCGGAAACCAGGCCGATACCGTCGCCGAGAGACGTCGACACCGCCACCGGAATGCCCATCCGCAAGGCGATGCCCAAGACGGCCGAAATGCCCACGGCGAGGCCGAGAGTGAGCATGAACACTTCCATGCCTCGCGCCGTCGCCGTCACGTAGTACCCGTCGATCGCGTCGCGCGCGGCCGCCGTGAGCCCCAAACCAGACAGCAGCATGACGATTCCCGCGATGACGATGACCGTCGGCGCATCCGACCCCGGCAGCTCGATGCCCACCGAGCGCAACCAGAACAGCAGCACCGCGATGCTCGTCGTCGCCACAGCGGCCGCCATCTGAGCGAAGAAGCCGGGCACCGACCACTTGCCCAACTGACGCGTGATGAGGTCAGAGATCACCGCAGACACTGCGGCGACGAACACGAGCACCAGTCCCACATCGAACAGCACCACAACCCCGGCAGCCAGAATCGCTTTGCCCGCGGTCACCACCCAGCGCCGGTACGGGTGCGGGCTCGACAGAATCGTGGTGAGCCGCTCGCGGGCAACCTCAACGGTGGGCCGCATGCCGTCGCCGGTGATCTCCTCGATCAGCAGGTACACGTTCTGCAGCCTCGTGTAGTCCGTGGTGCGCACCTTCACGATCCGCATGACCGACACCGGGTCCTCGTTCATGCCGCGATGCACCGAGACGGTGATCGACGTGAACGTGATGTCCACGTGCATGCCGCTCACCCCGTACGCGTCGCTGATGCGCAGCACCATCGCCACCACGTCGGCCGCCGACGCGCCCGTCGCGAGCATCGCCTCGCCCACCCGCAGGCACAGGTCGATCACGAGGCGCACGTGGCGCTGAGACGGCTGCCCGTCGCCGCCGGCCACCGAGATCACCTGGGTGGGAGCGGTCGACCCCCGCAGTACCCCGTCAGCGATCTGCAGAATCGACCGATTCTTCCGTCGCCAGGGCACCCTGCGTCCGTTGTCGCTGCTTTCACCCACTGCACCAGGGTACGGGCCCGCAGTTCAGCGCGCGCCGCGAGCCGACGAGCTCACATGCGCACGTCGCACGCGGCTCATGACAGCGCAACCCCGCGATTGTTCATAATCGGGATGCTCTGCCTCGCGATTCACGCCCGAACTAGGTGAAGCCCGAGTTCGCGGAACAACTCGAACGGCTCGCGCAGTTCGACTCCGAAGGCGCTACACACGTCTGGGATCTTGATCGTCTTCTTGCCTTCCGGCTGAGCAACTTCGTGGGTGACGACGGTATGCGCGCCTGCGAATGCTTGGGCGAGAAGACGATAGTCCGCTGAGGCGAGGAAGTCGGTTCTCGCTTCCTGTCGGAATCGGGTTTCCCCGGTCATCGCCCATCCTGCGAGCTTGCGAAGCGCGACGATGTCGGCGGCGGTCTCCTCCATCCAGAACTCGCTCGGCAGCTGTCGCGCCCAGTCGCTGAGCTCATCCTCTTGGGCAAGCAACTCTTCTCGCACGGCAACGACGGAACGCAGATCGCAAGTGGCGTACTCCTCCGCGATCCATTCCCAGAAGCCTGGGACGAAGTCAGTGCCGTAGTAGGTGTTCTTGGCGGTGATGAAGATGTTCGCGTCAAGCAGGTGCATCACAAGCCCAACTGTTCGGAGTACTTGCGAAGCTGCTCCGCACTGCGAAGGCCGAGTACCCGAAACGCATCGGTGTAGGAAGTTCCGCCTTCGCGAACGTCAGACAGAACAGCGCGAGACAGTCGCTCCCCCACCCTGAAGGGCTGATTCAGATAGAAGTCGCCGCCGCCGGCGTTCTTCTGGCGCTGATAGCTGAACGCTTCGGCCGCTCTTCTTTCCTCACGCGCATATATGGCATCGAATCCGCTCGTCTCAATGAGGTGAAGGTCGCGCAACCTGATCAGAATGACCAGGGTGCTGCACATGTATCGCCCCGCGAGGCGATCGAGCTCGTCCTCGAAAGGAGGCTCCCGACGAAACTGAGACCTCAGATCTGTGGCGGGTGCGAGCATCTCAGCAGCGAAAGCGTTGCACCAGCTCTCGACCCCAAACCCGTTCGTATTCGGGTCCTCGTCGCTCACTCCCGTCTTGCCCAGCATCACGTGACCGTACTCATGCAGAAACGTGAAGATCTGCCCACTCAGGGAGTCCCCGCTGGCATTGACGAAGATCAGCGGCACGCGGTCGTCGGCCAAGGTAAACCCGCGGAACTCATCACGGTCGAGCATTCGATGGTTGTCGTTTCCCACCATGCTCGTGATAACGACAAGGCCCCCGAGTTCTTCAAACTTTCGACGCAAGTGATTGCGCGCGTTCTCGCGAGTCTTCAAGCGAGCTCGATCAGCAACCTCGAAAGACAAGTGTTTGGCGGCAGCGGTCGCAACAGACCCCGGCTCATCGCTTTCGTGCGCTCGAGGGATCGCCGCATCGCCGAGCCCGAGCTTCAGCGCGTAGTCCGTGAACCATGCCTGACGCCTCACGCTGAGGTCGATGACGTCGAGGAGTTCTTGGCTCGGGGTGACTCGATCGCCAGAACGGCCAAGACGGTAGTCCGGTATCGGAAGCTCCACATCTGGCGGTTCGCTCAGGAAGAAGACGCCAAAGGGGAGGTGGGTGTACCTCGCCAGCTCCTCGACTTGGCGAACCGTGGGTTCCCGGGACTCTGCGAGCCACTCATGCCAGGCCGGAAACTTCTTCTCCAGTGCCTCAGCGTCACGCTTGGAGCGCTCTTGTGCCCAGAGAAGCAAGGAAGGCGCTACTGCGACTCGTGCGCTCATTCGCTGCCCTCCTACCTACTCGCGACTCCCCCATGAGGCTGATCTACAGCCTAGGGTCGAACGATCCGATCGCCAGAGAGTCGAGCGATGTGAAATTGACATCCCCATCTCTCCTGCGAGTCATGATGTTGCCACCAACCCCTGACAGCGCTGCACCCCGAGCGCCGTCCTTATTTGCGTTTAGCGGCCTAAGTGCAAGCAACGGCACTCGCTGCTTTCCCTTGCAGACCGAAGAGGCACCTTCACGCCGCCCGAAACCGCCGCGCCAGTACCTCCACCGTCGCCGTCACGTCACACACCGCTTCCTGCGGCGCACTCAATACCTTCACCAGCTTCTTCGGCCACATCACGTCGACCCCGCGCACTGTGAACGACCCGCCGACGAGCGGCCAGTCGGCGTCGACGAAGCACAGCACCCCGCGCACTGGCACGTCTCCCACCGCCTCCTGCACATGCGCCACCTGCTTGAGTACACCCTCGACGAGCGCCGTCTTGTCGCTCCCCCGCACGAGCAGCTTCTCCACCCGCGGCCGCAGAATGCCACCCTCGACCCGCAGCTCCGGCCGCCTGTCCTGGTACCGCTTCGAGTCGATCACCCACACCCCGCCCGGCGTGACGACAAGGTGGTCGATGTTGGCTTTCGAGCGCGGAATCTTGCGATCATGCAGCACCCGGATGCTCTGCCCCGCGACCGCGTCCACCACAGCCGCGACCCGCTCCTCGCAGATAGCACCCGAACTCCACGCTCGCGTGCTCTGACGCTCCGGCGTCAGCGCCACGGCGATGGTGCCGAGCTTGCCCCAGGATGCCCGGGTCGCCGCCTCATCCTTGGCGCGGCGCCTCTCGTACTCGCGTCGAGCGGATCCTCCGGCGGTGCCGTTCTCGTCAGTCATGGTTCGACGGTAGGAGAAGTCGAGGGGGGCTCGGCAGCCCCCGTCCTGGGCGCGTCTAAGCTGATGAAGATTCTAGGTTCTTCAGTCGAGAGGCAAGTATGTCCACTCTGCCCGTATCGGGCTGGTACGAAGACCCCGAAGATGGCACACGGGAGCGCTGGTGGAATGGTTCTAAGTGGACTGACCTCCGGCGCGAGAAGCCTCTGCCACCTCCGACAGTTCCCGATCATCGCGGGTCAAGTGCGCCGGCATCAAGCAACCCGTGGGCCATCGTTGGAATCGTGATGGGGTTCGTCTCTCTGCTGTACAACCCGGTATTGATTCCTTCCACCCTGGGCATTGTGTTCAGTGCGCTAGGAATTGCACGTGCGAACAGTCTTGGCGAAGCAACAGGGCAGAGAGTTCAGTTTCCGACCGCAGTTGTCGGTCTCACTCTGAGCCTCGTTGGCGCGTTCTTGTTCCTGATCAACGTGAGCGTCTCCCTCAGCAACCTCAGCTTCTGAGACCGTCGGCCACGATGCGCGATAGGTTCTCAGCATGACCGACGCCGCCCGCGACGCCCTCCGCGCGTTCGTGGCCGAACGCGACTGGGCACAGTTCCACTCCCCCGAGAACCTCGCCAAGAGCATCTCCATCGAGGCCGGCGAACTGCTCGAGTGCTACCAGTGGAACGCCGACGCGGACCCCGAAGCCGTGCGCGACGAGCTCGCCGACGTGCTCAGCTACTGCCTCATGCTTGCCGACAAGCTCGGCCTCGACCCCGAACAGATCGTGCTCGAGAAGCTCGAGCGCAGCCGCGCCAAGTATCCGGCCGACAAGGCGCGCGGGCGCAGCGAGAAGTATGACCGGCTCTAGCATCGAGCGGCTCCCCTTCGACCGCGACGCCGTCCGCGTGTGGAGCGCGCTCGACACGCGCCACCGCAACTGGCCGACCGTTTACGTCATCGACGGAGGCGGCACGAGCGGCACCGGGACCGGCAAGCCCACCGCTAAGACCCTCGACGACGTCTACGTCGGCGAAACCGTCAACGCCGCCGCCCGCATGCTGCAGCACCTCGACTCCCCCACCAAGCAGCACCTCACCAGCGTCCGCGTAGTCCTTGACGACCGCTTCAACAAGTCCGCCTGCCTCGACCTCGAGTCGCACCTCATCCGCCTCCTCGCTGGCGACGGCACCTACCGCGTGCTCAACCGCAACGAAGGCATCACCGACTCCGACTACTACGAGCGCGAGCTCTACCGCGAGTCGTTCCGGGACGTGTTCGAGCAGCTGCGCGCCGAAGGCATCTTCAGCCGCAGCATCCCCGAGATCGAGAACAGCGACCTGTTCAAGCTCTCCCCCTACAAGGCGCTCACCGACGACCAGGCGGCCGCCGTCGAAGACATCGTCGAAGGCCTCCTCGACGACGTCGACAAGAACATCGGCGACCTGCTCGTCGTGCAAGGCGAACCCGGCACCGGCAAGACCGTCGTCGCCATCTACCTCATGAAGCTGCTCGCCGACATCGCCGCATCCAAGCCCGACGACGAGCCCGACGCCGACTCCGTCTTCGCCGAATTCTTCACCGACGAGAACCGCGTGCTGCTCAAGGACTTCACCGTCGGGCTCGTCGTACCCCAGCAGTCGCTGCGTAAGAGCATCCAGGCCGTGTTCCGTCGCACTCCCGGCCTCCACCCGCGCCAAGTGCTCACCCCGTTCGATGTCGGCGGCAGCGACACCCACTGGGATCTCCTCATCGTCGACGAAGCTCACCGCCTCAACCAGCGCGCCAACCAGGCCTCCGGCGTGCTCAACAAGAAGTTCGCCGACAACAATGTGCGCCTGTTCGGCGCCGACGACCCCGCCAAAACGCAGCTCGACTGGATCCGCGCCCGCAGCCGCCACCAGCTGATCATGGTCGACCCCGAGCAGAGCGTGCGCCCCGCCGACCTGCCGCCCGAACTCATGCGCGCCCTCGTCGACGACGCCAAAGCCGACCACCGGCACTACCCGCTCACCTCACAGCTGCGGGTCCGCGCCGGCGAGGACTACATCGGCTGGGTGCGCAGCATCCTGCGCCCCGGGCTCCCGCTACCGGATGCTCCGCCTCCCGCACCCCGCACCTTCGAGGGCTACGACCTGCGGTTCTTCGACGACCTCGGCGAAATGCACGACGCCATCCGCGAGCGCGACACCGAACACGGGCTTGCGCGCCTCGTCGCCGGCTACGCGTGGGAGTGGAAGAGTCGCAGCGACCCGACCGCCTACGACATCGAGCTCGACGGCCGCCAGCTGCGCTGGAACACCACCGCCACCGACTGGATCGCCTCGAAGACTTCTCTCGACGAAGTCGGCTCGATCCACACCGTGCAGGGCTACGACCTCAACTACGCCGGCGTCATCATCGGCAACGACCTGCAGTGGGACGAGGATGCTCAGCGCCTGGTCGTCGACCGTGACAGCTATTTCGACAAGAAGGGCAAGGAGAACAACCCGACGCTCGGCAAGACGTATAGCGATGAGGATCTGCTGCGGTACGTGTCCAATGTGTATGCGGTATTGATGACGAGGGGGATCCGGGGGACATACGTTTACGTTTGCGGTCAGCACCTATCTGATCGCCTGAAGGCCCTCTTCGTTCACAAGTTCGATCGCCACTCGCAGTGACCACATCGCGACGAAGAGTCTGACGAATCGCCGAGTACGCTCGGTCGGCCAATTGCTTGACGGTCACTCTCACCCAGCATCCATCATTGCGAGTAGCACCGTACCTCAGCGATCGCGGTCGTATGCTTCCGAAGAGCGAGTAGCGCAATTGCGGAACGTAGTGCGCGCAGAAGTCGAGGCCACTCTCAAAGCTCATCCTCGAGGCCTGCCAAGTCGAGCGGCCTGTCGTCTCCAAGGCGCCCGCACAACCACTTTGCCCGGGTAACGGCAACATAGATGATGCAATGGTCCTCGAAATCCTGCTGAAGACCCCCCTCTAGCATCGCAACTTGAGCCGACGACAAGACAACTCCCACGCGTGACCACTCCTGGCCCTTCGCTTGAAAAACGGTCAGACCGGGAATGAGATCGGTTCTCGGGAGGCGCGCAGCGATCTGGGCGATCTGCTCGACTAGCGCAGCCTCCTTACTTGGGTCGCCTAGTCTGCTGGGCCTGCGCACACCCAAAGACTTAACGGGCTCTTCGCAGTTGAGGGGGTAGGTCGGTAGCGCGTCGGGGTCTGGAGACAGGGTCGAGGTCTTCCAGGATGGAAGTTCTTCAGGCTCACCATCCGAGAAAGACCTCGACGTGCTCAACGCTACCTTCGACCCCGCCGATCTGACTGTCTTCTGCCGTCTCGAGGAGCTCGGACTCGTGGTCGCCGGGCAGCGGATCGAGGCACATCGGGCGGTGTTGGAGTGCCGGATCGTGGAGCCGGACCAGTGGTGCCGGTGGTGCGGGGCGGAGGGTGTCTCGCGCGGCACCGAGGCGAGACGGCTCGCGCATGTCCCGTTCGGCGAGCGGCCGACGACGTTGCTGGTGCGGGTGCGCCGCTACCGGTGCTCGGGATGCGGCAGGTCGTGGCGGCAGGACAGCACCGCGGCGGCTGAGCCGAGGTCGAAGCTGTCCCGTGGAGCGCTCACCTGGGCGCTCACCGCGCTCGTCGTGGACCATCTCACGATCAGCCGAGTCGCAGCTCGGCTCGGGGTGTCCTGGCACACGGCCAACAGTGCTGTTTTGGAGGAAGGCCGTCGGAGGCTGATCGGCGATCCGGCCCGCTTCGATGGGGTCACCGTGATCGGTGTCGATGAACACGTCTGGCGGCACACGAGGTTCGGGGACCGCTACGTGACCGTGGTCATCGACCTGACCCCGGTGCGTGACGGGACGGGTCCGGCGCGGCTGCTGGACATGGTCGAGGGCCGATCGAAGCCGGTGTTCAAGACCTGGCTCGAGCAGCAGTCCCCGGCGTTCCGGGCCGGGATCGAGGTGGTCGCGATGGATGGGTTCACCGGCTTCAAGACCGCCGCCGCCGAAGCCCTCCCCGACGCGATCGAGGTGATGGACCCGTTCCACGTCGTCCAGCTCGCCGGCGACGCCCTCGACCGCACCCGGCAACGCGTCCAACAGCACACCCTCGGCCACCGCGGCCACGCCGGCGATCCGCTCTATGGTGTTCGCCGCGCCCTGCACACCGGGGAAGCGTTCCTCACCGACCGACAGCGCGCCCGCATCGAGGCGGTGTTCGCCATCGACGAGCATGTCGAGGTCGAGACCACCTGGGCCGTCTACCAGAGCATCGTCGCCGCCTACCGGCACCCCGACCGAGCCGCCGGGCGCCGAGCCCTGCAAGCGGTGATCGACTCGCTGCGTCACGGCGTTCCCGAAGTCCTCGTCGAGCTGGGCAAGCTCGGCCGCACCCTGCATCGCCGCGCCGGCGACGTGCTGGCCTATTTCGACCTGCCCGGCACCTCGAACGGTCCAACCGAGGCGATCAACGGCCGACTCGAACACCTCCGCGGCAGTGCGCTCGGCTTCCGCAACCTCAGCAACTACATCGCCCGCAGCCTGCTCGAAAGCGGCGGATTCAGACCCCACCTACCCGCTTGATTGCGAAGAGCCACTTAACGGTGTCGCGCAGTGCATCCAGGACTGTGACAGCATCTTCGCCAGCCATTAGGCGGGCGACCAACGGCTCCATGATCTCTCGCTGCTTCTGCAGGAAAGAGTCACGATCTATTTTGAGCTTAGCTATCGCGCTTTCTCGGCCATGCGCGTTTTCGCCGAGTCGAGACTTCGTGACGACATCAAGTAGAAGCAGAATCGCAGCATCTGACTTGTTTTCGACGTTCCGAAAGGCCAATGGTAGGACGTTGTCCCCGACTCTCCATAGATCTCGCCAGCGTCGCGCCAGTGCAACATCAATGTCTTCACTTGAGATAGGTGGCAAGCTCGCCTTCTCGCCACGTCGGAGAGCGGCAGCAAGCTCTGGCATTTGTGTGCCATGAAATCGGAAAGACTGACTAAGGATTCGACAGTTGAACCGGTCAGTGGTCGCCTCCAACAACTTCGCAACGAGATGAGGCTGCGCGCCCCTCCATTTGTAGAGTGCCTGCCAGGGGTCTCCGATCGTAGTCACAGACGAACCCGAATCGGCCGCAAGTCGAGCGACCTCTATGTCAAGCTCGTCAGCGTCGTACACCTCGTCGATGATGATTGCTCTGTAGCTACTGGAAAGCCAATCGGAGATGAGCGCGCGTAGGTCAACATCTTCAAGCACTGCGCGAAGTACATGTCTGACATCTTCGTGATCCACAATGCCCTGCCCAAGTATGGACTGGTGTTTGGCCTTGGCTCCTACACCCCGTGCTGGCTTGGTGACCATCCGACTAAGTGACACCACTTGTCGTTTCGAGTTTAGGCTCGCGTAGCGCCGCCAATTGCGATCTGGGACGAGGTACGTGAATCCGTCAAGCCCTCGGTAGTCGTCCCGAACGTCGAGACGCTCATGACTCCCAGGCCAGCTGATGATCTTTTCTCTTATGAGTCGATGAATTAGGTCAACATAGACGTGATCAAAGGTGGCAATTCGATGTGGGTACACGAGGCAAGATTCGCCCCAGCGGCTAGTGACTCTGGCCTGACCCCGTGTTTCGGTCCACGCCGTTTGGGAGTCGTCACGGGTTTCGATGCGTGCAGTCCCGAGCATAGGCCGCCGGGGTCCGGTAGCCGAGCGCGGAGTGGCGACGGCCATGGTTGTAGTCCCTTTTCCAGTCGCCGATCACGACCCGGGCATGGTGCAGGCTGTAGAAACTGTTCAGGTTCAAACACTCGTCGCGAATGCGGGAGTTGAACGATTCCACGTAGCCGTTGCGCCACGGCTGGCCCGGCGGAATGTAGGAGATCCCCACCGAGTCGTTCGCCCAGTCGGCGAGGGTTTGGGAGACGAACTCGGGCCCGTTGTCGCACCGCAACACAGTCGGCAGGCCACGGTGGGCGACGATGCGCTCCAGTTCGTCCACGAGCCGGTCGGCGGTGATCGAGCGCTCCACGAGCCCGCCGACGCATTCGCGGGTGTGCTCATCGATGATCGAGGCGATCTTCAGGTTGCGACCGTTCTCGGTGGCATCGAACTGGAAATCCACCGCCCACACCGTGTTAGGCGCGTCAGCCGGGATAGGTTCAGCGGTGGAGGCGCCGACGCGTTTGCGGCGACGACGCACGATCACCCGCAGGCCTTCCTCACGCCAGAGCCGTTGGATCTTCTTGACGTTCACCACCCAGCCCTCACCGACGGCGTCGGCGTGGGCGTTGCGGTAGCCGCGCCGAGGATGAGTCTTCGCCCACGCTCGCAGCCACGTCCGCAATGCAGCGTCTGGGTCGGCGCAGGTCTCCGAGACCAAGGGTCGGCGCCAGGCCGATCTGCTCAGCCCGACCAGACGACACGCCATCCGCTCACTGATGTCGAACACGCTCAGCAAGTGACGGATCGCGGCGCGGCGTCTGCCCGGGCCTAAAAGTTTCCCTCTGCCAGCTCCTTCAACGCCGCCTTCTCCAGCTCCGCCTCAGCCAGCAGTCGCTTCAAGGTCGCGTTCTGTTTCTCGAGCTCTTTGAGCCGTTTCGCGTCTTCTGCTTTCAGGCCGCCGTATTGGTTGCGCCACCGGTAGTAGGTCTGCTCCGACACGCCGAGCTCCCGGCAGGCAGCTGCAACGTCGCCGCCATCGGCCAGGACACGGTCAGCGATGCCGAGCTTGCGAACGATCTGTTCCGGCGTGTGCCGGCGCCTTCTCGTGGTCATGATGAATCCAGTCTTCCTCCCCGACGAGCGGGGCAACAAGACGACTCTCATAACGAACGGACCGAAAATCTGGGGTCAGGCCAACTCGTTGAGCTAGCTCTCGAGCTGCTGCTCGGTTAAACGTGAGCCCCAAGACGCCTCTGTCATCCCCACGTTGGTATCGATGGAAGCCAAAACGCTCCGCAGCGACCGTGGTCTTTCCACTGCCCGGAGCCGAGACGATGTCCACCAGCCGATCCTCGGACGCGGCTGCGAGCACTTGCTCATCTGTGAGATGGATCATTGATCCTGAGCGGAGGAATCCGTGCGCTTGACAGCTCCACCGTCATAGAGCCAATCGAACATAGCCTCCAGTTCGGCCGGAACATGGAATGCGGCCCGATCCGAGTCGATGGCGTCGGCAAGTGCTACTGAGAATGCCCCCTTGTCGACGCCTCGAGCTCTGAAATGCTGATCGATACCGTCAGCCGTGAAAGCGAACGGTCTTGTCAGACCAGCTGTGTCAAACACTGCTTCGAAGAGAGACTCATTTCCAGCCGCGAGAGATGGCTCCAAGGTCGGCATTGACCAGAAGAACTTTGCGGTATCGGCGTCCAATTCGGTGTGCCAAGCAGGTGGCTTAAATGATTTCCCAACGTCGCGGTGATCTGTATCTGCGAGCGCTGCTACGCGGGCAACAATTTCATGCCCAGGAGTGGCAAGAAGCCGAATTGGCCATTTTCCTATCTTGTGACCGACCGGGAATATGGCAAGCGCATCGACAAAGGCGAACTTGCTGCGATCGCCGGCGGCCCACGCCCGACCGATGACCCGCATGAGCATCGCTTCGGTTACACCTTCAACGACGAGGAGGTTTTCAGCGAACAGGGCGGCGGAGCGGTTCGCATCGAGGTGGAGTCGTGTTTGCCGCAAGAGAGACTCCCGCTCCCCAGGAGCGATGGGGACAGATCCAAGTGCACGGGCCACGGGGCGCCCCGTCTGCTCACGACGCAAGACAACGATCTCCGCAGGATCGCAAGCCGCAATGAGTTCTGAAGAGTGCGTGGTGACGATCACCTGGATCTCTGGTCGAGCGCGTACGACTTCACGCAGATAGCGAATCAGACCGTATTGAAGCTGAGGATGGAGGTGCGCTTCCGGTTCCTCAAGCAGAACTGTCACGTGAAATAGGTCCGGGTAGAAAGAGTCCGCGTCTGCTTCGGCGGATTCTGCCGTCTCGGCTAGTCGCGCCCTAGCCGCAGATGCGTCGAAGTCCTCAGAACTTTCGGACCTGCTGACCTGATCCTCCGTCGGTGCAACGCTCGGGCTGGATGCCTCAATCTCCTCTGGTCGGGACAAGTCAGGAATCCCAGCCAGCGTGACTGCAATGTGCAGGAGGTTGACGAATCCAAGGCTTGATACTTCAAGGCGTTTGCCCGCCAGTCGGTCTGGTACGAGAGCAAGCAAGAGTTCAAGCACTCGCGCGAGATATCCATCATCAACTCTCTGGTGTCCAAAGAATGCGAAGTGCTCTCGGACCCCGGCGCTCGCCATCGATAGGTGATTCCCGATTCGCTCTTCAAGGCCCACGAGGAGGTCGTGCTCAGTCATCGAGGTGAGCATCGCGTCGGCAACGGAGCGAAGCGACGCAAGGCCACCGGTCTCGGGGCGCCGTCGCTCCTCAGCACGAAGAAGCTCAAGCAACACGCGTGCGTCGCGTCGCGAAAGGTCATCGATGGGGTTCCTCTGGGCTGGGAGATACACCAATCGCACGTTCTCGTGCCCCTCCGTGGGCGACACGACATGCCCAGCGCGAACCTTGCCGAGTGAACGCTCGAGCGGGCGCCCCCATCTCGGGGCTTCATGGCCCATTTCGTAGAGCGATCGCCCGAGCGCGCCCTCAGCTTCGAGGTCGCCTTCCAACGAGTACTGGACATCAACCGCGCGAGGCGTGTCTCCTAGGGCTGCTCCGTCGATCGCCGGAAGTTGCGGAAAACGATGACGATGCGCCAACACGATGGCTTCGTTGATAGTGGTCTTGCCAGTCCCGTTCGCACCGACGATTAGAGAAAAGCGTCCGGGCAATTCACACGAGATTGGGTCGACAGCCGATGCACGAAACCCGTTAACCTCTACACGACGAAGATGCACCTGGACTCCTCAATCCGATGATTGCCACATTGGTCGTGAAATTGAGCGACCTGGGCTCCTTAATGGACCGACGCACGCAATGGTCTGTGGGGCAACGTCGGCCAATCTGGCCGACGGAATTGACAATAGATCAGTGGACGCTTGCGAGACAGAAGTTCGACCGCGTGTCATCAGCACAGATCTTGCTCGACTGCGAGTGAAACGAACACGCCGACCCGGTACGACAACACAAACGCGAGCAGGTTGGTCTTCGCGAGTTGAAGAGAGATGGCAGGTTGTGGATTTGTCCCCACCGGCTCCCCCACACGTTGCTGCGCAACGCGTGGGGCCCCTCGCGCGGCGTGGGCCCACCTGCTCGCAGGTGCAATGTTGATTAGCCCGACCAAATGAAATGAGGGGCCGTCGTTGACGGCCCCTCATTTCATTTGGTCGGGCTGACAGGATTTGAACCTGCGACCCCTTGACCCCCAGTCAAGTGCGCTACCAAGCTGCGCCACAGCCCGTGGCTGGCCCGACGTGCGTGGGCCGGGAGCAAGCTTAGCGGAGGTGGAGGGGTGGTGCGTGCGGGCACCGCGAGACACTGACGAGCTTCGCCGTCAGGGGGCAACCAGGGTGGGCAGGGTGTTCGGGTCGTGGGCGGGGAGGAGGCGCAGGGTTGGGTTCAGGGACTGGAGGGCCACGAGACGACGTGCAGTGTCTAGCTGAGTAGCGCGGTCTCCCACGTCGGGCACTATGGCGCGCGGGAGCAGGCTGGGGTCGTAGGTGGCGTCTCCTGCGAGGAGGAGAGGCGGAGCATCCCCTCGGCGGATCAGGAGGCTCATCGAACCCGGGGTATGGCCGGGGGTGGGCAGGAGGAGCAGCGTGCCGTCGTCGTGGATGTCGTGGGCGGTGGCGAAGGGGGCGAGCAGCGGATCATCCGTGGGGGTGAACGACACCGGGGTGAACGCGGCGGTGGGCGGGGCCACGTGGTCGGGCAGGATGCCGTGCAGCTGCGGGCGCTTCTCGTCGAGCAGGGCCAGCTCGTCCGCAGCCACCAGAACCGGCGTGGAACCCAGCTGCGGCACACCGCCGGCATGATCCTGGTGCAGGTGCGACAGAGCGGCGTAGGCGAGCGACGAGACCGGATGCCCGATCTCGGCCAGCTGCGTCGTCAAATCGTGCTCGGGGCTCACCTCGAAGCGCGCCTGCCGGCGGTACACCCAGCCGAGCGGGCCCCGCGAGTAGAAGTCGGGGTCGGTCACGGAGGCGAGCGGCTGGCCCGTGTCGAACAGCACCGTGCCGCGCTCGTGCTCGACGACGAAGACGTGCACGGGCAGCCATTCGCTCCACGTGCGGGCGGTGAGCGTCCACCACAGCATGGGAGTTCCCGTGCCGGCGATGTTCTTCGGCCGCACCTGCACGCGGCCGACCGTGAGGGCGTGCACGGCGCCGACCGGGCCGGAGGAGGGTGCGGGGGCGACCGCGCGGGCAGGAGCTGACATGGGGTCAGTATTGCACCGAGGTCACCCGGCTCGGCTCAGAAGGGCGTGAGGTGAGGCAGGACGAGGCGGACAGCTCGCACCGCCTCCTGAGCGACGGTGATCGCATCCGTCGCGTCATCCGCCGTCGCGGACGGGGTGTCAACAGACGGGTACTCGTTGTCGTTGCGTGCACGACGGATGCGGTCCACCTGACGGCCGATCCGATTCGGCGGGTCGAGCTGGGCAGAGACCGCCTCCGTGACGGCGATGTGGCCACCCGAGCGGGTGGGCCGGATGCCCTGCGCGAGCAGGAGCGAGGTGAGCGCCTTGCGTGCCGCGTCGTAGGCAAGTGCCAGCGCGCCGACGGGGTCTTCCTCCACGATCGACCTGGCTGCCGTGACGTGGGTGTCGCACAGCTCCAGGGAGCGCTCAGCGAATTCAGGTTGCGCGGCGACCCTCTCGAGTTCACCGCGGTGCAGAAGCTGCTCGATCGTCGCCCGGCCCTGCTCCCATGTCATGCGCTTACTCCGGTGTCGACGTCAAGGTCGACCCATGGTCGCGCACGCACCGTCGCGACGAAAGGATCATCCACAGTCGCCCATCGCTCCGGGGTGATCGTCGTGGCGTTGACCTCCCGACGCAGCCGACCCTCTGCTCGCCGCAGAGCGTCGTACAGCTCATCGCGATCAGGTCGCCCGACTACGAGCAGATCGATGTCACCGGGCGGCGGGCCGGGCTCTCCACGGCGTCGCGCGGCCCACGAGCCGAAGAGCACCGCCTGCACGATGCCCGGCACCGACGACAATTCGCGGGCGACGACGGGCTGCGGCCCGTGCGCGAACATCGCGATCTCCCGCACCGCCTCGGCAAGAGGGTGGCGCACGTTGAGTCGGTAGACCGCTCGACGCCCCACCGGAGTCGCCTCGATGATGCCCGCGTCGTGCAGGCGGGCAAGCTCGCGCGTCACCGTGGGCAGGCTCGCGTCGACGTGCCGCGCCAAGTCGGCCGCCGTCTCCCCTCGATGGCTGAGCTCGAGGGTGGCCAGGATCTGCCCCTGCGCGTCGGATCGCAGAAGAGGGAAGATCGCCGGTGCCTCTACTTTCATAAACAAGATGCTAGCATTTGTTTATTGAAAGTTTATAGGGATCTGTGGCGAGCCCGTTGCCCAAGCCCGTCAGTCTGGCACCGCCACCGCCGCTGCGGCTGGGGATTCGGCCTCGGCCCGCACGTGACGCGGGCCCACGATCGCCGCGACCACCGCGGTGACGACGAGCACGGCGGCCGCGACGAGCAATGCCGTCGTCGTGCCGTCGAGGAACGCCTGGCGCGCCGCCGCGATGACCGGCTCGGCTGCGGCACCCCATTGCGCGACCATCGGCGACTGCGTGAACGCGATCGAGCCCTCCACCGCCTCCGCCGCCGGCCCGGACAGGCCCACCGCGACGTCGGCGACACCGGTGCGGTAGACGTCCGCGAGCACGCTGCCGAGCACGGCGATGCCGAGCGCGCTGCCGAACTCGCGCGAGAGGTCGTTGACCGCCGAAGCGACGCCCTGCTTCTCGTGCGGCAGCGCTTGCGTGATGACCGTCGTCGACGGCGTGCCCGCGAGTGCCATTCCCGCGGCGAACACGACGAGCCCGAGCGCGAACACCCAGTAGAGGAAGTCCACCTCGAGGAAGGACATGATCGCGAAGCGGCCCGCCATGAGCACGAGCCCGAGCGGCACGACGCGGCGGTAGCCGAACCGCTCGGCGATGCGCGGGGCGTTGCGGGCCAGCGGGATCATCACGAACGGCAGCGGCAGCAGGCACACCGCCGCCATGAGCGGGCTCAGCTCCACCACGAACTGCAGGTACTGCAACGCGGTGAAGAAAAACCCGAACGCGGCGAAGAACTGCACCGTCAGCACGAGACTGCCCGCCCCGAGCCCGCGCACCAGGAACAGACGCGGGTCGAGCAGAGCATCCCGCCGCCGCAGCTCCCACAGCACGAACGCGACCGCCGCCGCGAGACCCACCGCGAGCGCGACCTTCGGGCCCGGCTCCTCGGCGTCCGTCGCCGCGATCTCGATGATGCCGAACACGATGCCGCCCACCGCCACCAACGAGAGCAGGGCGGCCGGGGTGTCGAAGCGCGGAGGGTGAGCATCCCGACTCGGGGGAATCACCGCCGCCGACAGGATGAGCCCCGTCACCGCGAGCGTCACGTTCAGCCAGAAGAAGGAGTGCCAGTCGAAGAACTCCAGCAGCAGGCCCGAGCCGAACAGGCCCAGCACCGCTCCGCTGCCCGCCACGCCGACCCAGACGCCGACGGCCTTGCCGCGCTCGGCGGGCGGGAAGCTCGTCGTGATGACCGAGAGCGTCGTCGGCATGATCGCCGCCGCGCCGATGCCCATGACGGCGCGCAAGACGATGAGGGTGCCCGGGTCGGCTGCGAACGCCGCGCCCACCGCCGCCGCTCCGAACAGGGCGAGGCCCACCATGAGGATGCCCTTGCGGCCCAGCCGGTCGCCGATCGCGCCGGCCGCGAGCAGCAGGCCCGCGAAGACGACCGTGTAGGCGTCGACGATCCAGGTGAGCTCGGTCTGCGTCGCGCCCAGGTCGCGCGCGAGGCTCGGCAGGGCCACGTTGAGGCCGCTCACCGCGGAGACGACCGTCATGAGCGAGAGGGCGACGGTGAGGAGGATGAGGCGGCGGCGGCGCGGGGTGAGGGCAGGTGCCGGGGTGGCTGTCGGTGCCGTGGTGGGCCTCATGAATTCCTCCTGAGGAATTAATTCCTCATGTGATGAAATCACTAGGGATGCGCGGCGCGGGCCGCAAGAAGGGCGCGCGGTTGTGGCTGATAGAGGTGCGGGGGCCGGGCGTCGGGCGGGGCGGCGGCCGGGCGCGTCGAGCGCCGCCGAGAGCCGCGAGACCATCGAGCGGGTCGCGCGCGAGCAGTTCGCCGAGCTCGGGTACGAGAAGGTGAGCGTGCGCGGCATCGCCCGTGCGGCCGACGTCGACCCGAAGCTCGTGCACCACTACTACGGAGGCAAGGAGGCGCTCTTCGCCGCGATCGTGCAGCTGCCGCTCGCCCCCGCCGACATCGTGGCCGAGCTCGGCACGCCGAGCGACGACTCCCCCGGCACGCGCCTCGCCCGCATCATCCTCGACCTGCAGGCGAACCCGATCGCGCGCATGACGATGATGAGCATCGTCCGCGCGGCCGCGAACGAGCGGCACGCGGCCGAGCGCATCCGGTCGATCCTCACGCAGCGGCTCTTCGAACCCCTCGCCCGGCAACTGGGGGTGGATCGGCCGCAGCTGCGAGCATCCCTCGCCGGGTCTCAAGTCGTGGGGCTCATGATGGCGCGCCACGTCGTCCAGCTGCCCGCGCTCGTCGCGGCCTCCGATGCCGAGCTTGCGGAGCTGCTCGGCGCCACGATCGATGCGGCGCTCGGGGTCGGTGGGGCTGGGGTGTACGGGGCTGGGGCGCCGGGGGCTTGGGGGGCGTCTGGGACGTCGGGGGCACAGTAGACCTGCACCGATCCTCCCCACCTTCCCCTCGCGTGACGTATCCCCAGCCCGAGATCGACGCACTCCACCGTCGGTGGTCGAATGTATGTTCGAATCACGAACCAGCACACGGCACCGCGGAGGGAGGCGACCATGACCATCACGACGACGCTCGCGCCGCCGATGCCCGCGGTGCCCGCCGCCGCGTTACCGCGCCACCCCAGCCGGGGCGCGACGGACGACACCATCAGTGAGGTGAGCGGCGTCGTCGAGGTGGCGGGCGCACTCACTGCTGCTCGGGATGCCCTTGCCGCCGTCCCGCGCGAGGTGCAGGCGTTTCGCGCTCTGGACGACGCCGAGCTGCTCGACCTCACCCGCCTCGCGGCCGACGAGGTGCGCCTGGCGCAACTGCACGTGTCGCTTCTCGCCGGGGAGATCGCCCGACGGTCCGCCCCCGAGCTCGGCCACTCCGGTCTCGCGCAACGCACCGGGCACCGCACCCCCGAGGAGATGGTGCGCGTGACGACGGGAACCCGCGTCGCCGACGCCCGCACCGCCGTGCGCGTCGGCACATCGGTGGGCGGCGAGACGCCGACGCCGCTGGGCGACGCCGTGCTGGCCGGGACGGTGAGTGTCGCCGTCGCCGACGCCGTACGCACGGGGCTCGGCCGGCCGACCAGCACGATGAGCGAGACCGACCTCGAGGCCGCCGCCGAACGGCTTCTGCCCCGACTGGACGGGCTCGACGCCGACCGCGCCGCCCGCGAGGCCCGCGCCGTGCGCGACGCACTCGACCTCGCCGGCATCGCCGACCGCGAAGAGGCCCGCAGGCAGCAGCGCTCCTTCCGACTCGGCCGCCGCGCCGACGGCATGGGCTACGCCCACTGGGTCCTCGACCCGGAAACCTTCGCCCTCGTCAGCGACGTCTACGACCGCATCACCTCACCCCGACGCCACGAGCCGCGATTCCAGAGCGACACCGAGCGAGAGCACGATGCCCCAGAAGCCGCGCATCCCGCCCTCGACGACGACCGCACCCCCGAGCAGCGCGCCAGCGACACGATCGCCGAACTCCTGCGCCAGGGCGCCGCCGCCGACACCAGCCAGCTGCTCGGAGACGAGCCGGTCGGCGTGCGCATGATCGTCGCCGCCCGCACCCTCGAGAAGCGCCGCGGCCAAGGCTGGATCGACGGACACCCCGACGCCGTCTCCGTCGCCACCATCGAGCGCCGCGCGTGCACCGCCGGCACCATCACCCTCACCGTCGACGGCGACCCCGACAATGCCGGCCAACCCCTCAACCTCGGCCGCGAACGCCGCCTGTTCACCCGCGCCCAAAGACTCGCCCTCACCGCCCGCGACGGCGGATGCCGCTGGCCCGGCTGCGAACGACCACCCTCCTGGTGCGAAGCCCACCACATCCACCACTGGCACCGCGACCACGGCACCACCGACATCGCCGACGGAATCCTCCTGTGCCGCCACCACCACCTCCTGGCCCACAACAACGGATGGGAAATCCACCGCGCCGGCCCCAGCTACCAACTCATCCCACCACCAAGCCCACCCCCATCACGGCACGGCCCCCAAGCGAATGCCCGGCCCGGCACCCATCGCGGAGACCCGCCTGCCGAGCACGGCAACCCGCCCGCTGAGCCGATCGACATGCCCAGCCGCAGCCCCGCACTACGCGACGCGCTCCGTGCGTGAACGGGAGCGCGCCCGACAGCACCCCAACTACTCTGGGAGCATGAGCGCGCGCAGCAGGAGCATTGGCAGGCGCATCATGTTCATCGCCGGCATCCTCGTCTTCCTGGTCGGCGTCGCCATCACGATCATCACCCCCGACGCCATCGCCCTCGGGCTCGCGCTGCTCATTGTCGGCGTCGTCCTCGTCTCCCTCTCGGGCGCGCGACGGCAGGGCGCAGAACCATACGGTCCTGACCAGCGCCACGCAGACCAGCGCGACGCGGACGGCCCCGCGGCCGACACCCACGAACGGACCAGCTGATGCACCTCCCCACCGTTCTCGTCACCGGCTTCGAGCCCTTCGACGGCGCCGACGTCAACCCCAGCGGCGAGATCGCCCGCCGACTGGGCGAGCTCGGGCACCCCGACTGCCACCTCGTCGCCGAGGTGCTGCCCGTCTCCTTCGCACGCGCCCCGCAGCTGCTCGCCGCCGCACTCGACGCGCACCGGCCCGACATACTCCTCATGCTCGGCCTCGCCGAGAACCGGCACGCCCTCACGCCCGAACGCGTCGCGCTCAACCTCGCCGACGCGGCCATCCCCGACAACGACGGCGACCAGCCCACGGATGCTCCGCTCGAGCCCCACGGACCCCCCGCGCGCTTCACCGACCACCCGGTCAAGCACATCGCCGCCGCCATCGACGCCGCCGGCATCCCCGCGCAGGTGTCGCTCACCGCCGGCAGCTACGTGTGCAACGCCGTGCTGTACACCGCCCTCGGCATCGCCGAGCAGCGCGGCGATGCTCGAAAGCACAGTGCCGAGCAGCGCGGCGAGCACGGCAAGCACAGCGCCGACGCGAGCACCGCCCCGACCGACACCACTGCCGGCACCACCGCCGAGCACGGTGAGCACAGCGAGCACGGTGAGCACGCTCGGCACCCTCGCCTGAGTGCGGGGTTCATCCACGTTCCGGCGACGCCGCAGCTCGGCGGCGACCCGCGCTTCACGCTCGACGAGCTCGAGCGGGGCATCCGCATCGCCATCACGACGATCCTCGACGAGCCCGCGTGACGGACGCGGCAGTCATCCGGGTCTCGGCCGTGCTCGCCGTCGACGACGCCGGCCGACTGCTGCTCGTGCGCAAGCGCGGCACGAGCGTGTGGATGCAGCCCGGCGGCAAGCCCGAACCCGGTGAGACCGCCGCCGAAACCCTCGCGCGCGAACTGCACGAAGAGCTCGGCGCGCGCGTCGACCCCGCCGCCCTCGAACCGCTCGGCACGTTCACGACTGCCGCCGCCAACGAAGCTGGCACGACCCTCATCGCCGACGTCTTCCGCACCGAGCTTCCCGGCCCGCTCGCCGCCGCCGCCGAAATCGACGCCGTCACCTGGATGCACCCCCGCGAGTTCCCGCAGCATCGACTCGCCCCGCTCATCACCGAGCACATGCTCGCGTTCCTGTCCGCGCCCGCCCGGCGCGGAACAGACGGCGACAACCCCGCCAGCGCACCCTGACCCTCGCCGCGGTCTGCATGCACTGCAGGCGCCGCGAAACCCGCCCGCAACGTGCCCTTGCTAGCGTGAGGTCATGGAGCTCGAGCTCGACACCTTCGGCACGACGGCCCTCATCCTCGTGCTCGCCGCCGCGATCGCTGTCCTCGCCCACCGCGCCCGGCAGCCGCTCATCATCGCCTTCATCGTCGTCGGGATCATCGCCGGGCCGAGCGTCTTCGACTGGGTGCACGAAGCCGAAGCCCTGGAGCTGTTCGCCGAAATCGGCATCGCCATCCTGCTGTTCCTCGTCGGCCTGAAGCTCGACGTGAACCTCGTGCGCTCTGTCGGGCCCGTCGCCCTCGCCACCGGGCTCGGCCAGATCGTCGTCACCGCCATCGTCGGCTTCGGCATCGCGACGCTCTTCGGCCTCGACCTGCTCGCCGCGGCCGTCGTCGGTGTCGCCATCACGTTCTCCTCCACGATCATCGTCGTCAAGCTGCTCGCCGACCAGCGCGAACTCGACGAGCTGCACGGGCGCGTCGCCCTCGGTCTGCTCATCGTGCAAGACGTCGTCGTCATCATCGTCATGATCGTGCTGACCAGCCTCGGCGAAGGCACGACCGACGTCGGCGCCGAAGCACTGCGCATCCTGCTCAGTGGCGGCGGTCTGCTGCTCGGCATCGCCATCGCCATGCGCTGGGTGCTGCCATGGCTGCTCGACCGCGTCGCCACCAGCCAAGAGCTGCTCATCGTGTGGAGCGTCGCGTGGGCGATCGGCATCGCCGCCCTCACCGACGTGCTCGGCTTCTCCATCGAGGTCGGTGCATTCCTCGCCGGCTTCGCCCTCGCCTCCACCCGCTATCGCGAGCAGGTGCACGCCTCCCTCAGCGGCCTGCGCGACTTCCTGCTGCTGTTCTTCTTCATCGTGCTCGGCGCCGAACTCGACTTCGCGGCGATCGGCGCGCAGGTGCCGCTCGCGATCGCACTCTCGATCTTCGTCCTCGTCGGCACCCCGTTCATCATGATCGCCATCATGAGCCTCATGGGCTACCCGGCGCGCGTCGGCTTCCTCGCCGGGCTCGCGATCGCGCAGATCAGCGAATTCAGCCTCATCCTCATCGCCCTCACGCGGGACGTCGGCCTCGTCGGGGACGACATCGTGGGGCTCATCACCCTCATCGCGCTCATCACGATCGGCGGCTCGAGCTACCTCATCCCCTACTCCGAACGCATCGCCACCCGCATCGAACCGTTCCTCTCTCGCCTGCAGCGCCGCAACCCGCGCGTACCCGAGCCCGCCACCGGCTCCGGATACGACGCGATCGTGTTCGGGCATGGCCGCTTCGGCACGCAGCTCATCCGCGAGCTCGTCGACGAGGGCTGTCGCGTGCTGCTCGTCGAGTGGGACCCGTTCGCGGAGGTGCGCCTCGAGGACGAGAAGATCGCCGACCGGGTCGACGTCGTCTTCGGGGATGCCCGCAGTCCCGACTTCCCCGAGACACTCCCCCTGCACGACGTGCGGTACATCATCTCCACCGTGCCCGACGTCGACACCAACCTCGTGCTGGCCGGCGCCCTGCGCCACCACGGCGCGACGTGCCCGATCGCCGTCACCGTGCACACCGACAAGCAGGCCAGCGCCTACCGCCCGGCCCTCATCGACGACACGATCTCCGTCGTGCTGCACCCCTTCCGAGACGCGGCCGACGACGCTCTCGACACTCTGCGCCGGCTGGAGAGCGCCAGGTCGGACGACGAGAGCTAGTCAGCCGACCCAGAGCGCCCCGCCCACCGTCGCCAGGTAGAGAGTGGGCAGGGCGATTCCCTCGAAGCCGATGCCCTTGCGGTCGCGCACGACCAGGCCCGCGGCGAGCACCGCGGTGATGAGGATCGTGCCGCCCAGCAGCACGAGGCTCGCCGGCCCCACGTTGGCGTAGATCGTGCCCTCCAGGTAGAACGCGTCGGCGACGGCGATCATGAGCGTGTCGAAGACATTGCCGCCGATGATGCCGCCCACGCCGAGGGTGAGCGCGCCGAGGCGCACGGCCGCGAGCAGCGTGATGAGCTCCGGCAGCGACGAGATCGCCGTCGTCACCGTGAAGCCGGTCACCGCGCTCGGCCAGCCGGTCGCCGCGATGAGCCCCAGACCGGACTGTCCGATCACCCAGCCGGTGACGCCGACGATGACGGCGAGAACGGCGAGCGTCGTCCACAGTCGGCGTGTCGACGACGTGCTGCGGTCTTCGCCGTCGTCGGTGCGGGTGTCGCGCGTCATGCGCGGCGACCACATGGGCGCTTCGCGCATCTGCCGCAGCAGCCGCAGGCCGTAGGCGTAGAAAACGGGGATGAGCAGCGTCACCGGGTGGAACCAGCCGATCGCGAGGTCGGGCGTCGCGTAGGCGACGATCGGCAGGGCGAGCAGTCCGACGAGGATGAGCGCCTGCAGCAGGTTGTCGAGCGATGCCGCCGCATGCTCGAGGTTCGCGCGGCGGTAGACGAGGTCGGCGATGGCGAGCCACACCGTTTGAATGGCGACCCCGCCGATCGGGTTGGCGAGAGCGAATTCGGCGTCGCCGCCGAGGGCTCCCGTGATGGTGGTGAGGATGCCCGGCAGGGAGGTGACCGCGCCGAGGAACAGCGCCCCGGCCACGGCCTCGCCGAGTCCCGTGCGATCGGCGAGCTCGTCGGCCGTCTTCGCCAGGCGCGTGCCGGCGAAGGCGAGCAGCACGACCGAGGCGGCGAGCCCGATGAGGCTCGGCAGCAGCGGCCAGGTGTCCGTCATCGCTCCACTCTGCCAGCGCCCGACACTCGAGGTCGAGGCCCGCCGGGGCGCTTCACGGGCTCAGTGCAGAGTCAGTCGTTCGCGGAGGGCCGGCCAGCTGGCGGCGAATCCGGGGTGCAGGGGCAGAGCATCCACGTCGTCGAGGGGCACCCAGCGCACGGCGACGCTCTCGGCGTCGGCGACGATGGGGGCGAAGAGCCGGTCGACGCGCACCGCGACCGTCGTGTACGACCAGAAGCCGATGTCGTAGACGCTCTCGAACAGGAGGCTGACCTCGTCGGGCGGCACCCCGGCCTCCTCGACGGCTTCGCGCACGGCGGCGTCCTGGGCGGACTCGCCCTGCTTGCGCGCCCCACCGGGCAGGCCCCACGTGTCGCCGTGATGCGACCACGCCGCGCGATGCTGCAGCAGGATGCCCGCCTCGACGTGCCACGCCAGCAGACCGGCCGCGCCGAAGCGACCCCAGTACTTCGTGCCGTCGGGGCCTTCGACCCACGCGTCGCCGGGATCGCGCAGGTGCGGCGGCGGCAGCGGAGGTCGATCGGTCATAGTGCCCTCAGGGTACGCCGCGCCCCTGCAAGACCGCCGCGCAGGGCCCGGCTCCACCGGCATCCACCGGTGCGGGGGCCATGATGGGGGCATGCTCGACGCACCCGCACCCGACCCCACGTCTCCCCCGCTGCCGGGTCACGCGATCATCCGCCAGCGCTGGAGCGACTTCGTGTTCCTCCACTGGCGCGTCGACCCGCTGCTCGTCGCTCCCATGCTGCTGCCCGGCACGCGGCCCGACGTGCACGATGGCAGCGCGTGGGTGGGGCTCATCCCGTTCGTGCTGAGCGACCACGCGTTCCTGCCGCTACCTCCGGTGCCCGGTGCTGGCACGTTCATCGAGATCAACGTGCGCACCTACTCGGTCGACGAGCACGGGCAGCGCGGGGTGGTGTTCCGCTCCCTCGACGCTGAGCGGCTGCCCTCCGTCCTCGCCGCGCAGGCACTGTTCGGCCTGCCGTACCGCTGGACTCAGGCCGGGATGCGCCTCACCGCCGACACTCTCGAGTACCGCGCGCGACGACGCACCGGCGCTCGACCGCGCACCCGCATTCACGCGCGACCCGGCAGCACTCCTGTCGACACGCCGCTCAGCCGCTTCCTCACCGCACGCTGGGGGTTCCACGAGCGCCACCTGGGGCGCACGATCTTCGCGCGCAACACGCACGAGCCATGGCCGCTCGTCGACGCGCAGCTGCTGCACCTCGACGACGAGCTGCTCGCCGCCGCCGGGTTCCCCGACCTCGCGGAGCGCCCGCCCGACTCGGTGCTCGCGACCCCGCTGCGGCACCCCGGCGTCACGACCGAGTTCGCCGCGCCCACGCGCGTCGCGTGACCACCTACTCGGGGCGGAACGCGCCCGCGATGGTCGGCGCCACGTCGGGCACGCTCACGACCGTGATCGGGTCGCCTGCACGCACGACGCCCTTGCGCACCACGCGCGCGTAGGCCCCGAGCCGCCGCGAGTCGGCGAAGCGCTTGACCCAGCCCCGAGCATCCTCGCCACCGACCCAGCGGGCGAACGTCTGGCACGGCGTGCGCGGCATCGTCAGCTCGAGCTCCACCGCGTCGGACCCCTCGCCGATGCGCCACCGCTCCCCCACGCGGGCGGCGTTCACGTCGACGCCCTCGACGCGCAGGTTCTCGCCGAACCAGCCGGGGTGCAGCTCGCGGCCGAGCTCGGCCTGCCAGAAGTCGGCATCGGACTGGCTGTAGAGGTAGACGGCCTTGTCGTGGCCGCCGTGGTGCTTGCGGTCGACCTGCACGTCGCCGCGCAGGCCGAACTCGCCGACCTTGACCGGCTCGGCGGTCGCGCGCTTGTCGATCGCCGTCACACCGTCGGGGCCGCCGTAGTCGGGGATGAGCTGGTGGACGACGCACACGGCGGAGACGACGGGGTGCGAGGGGGGATCAGCAACAGCAGGTGTAGCAGGGGGCATGTCGCCAGCCTACGGGTGGGGCGGGCGCACCCGTAGGCGGGCGCCGGGGAACGAACACGACACCGCGCGCGACCGAACCCGGTTGGCCGCTCGAGCTGTGTGCCTTGCGGGGCATGTGCCGTGAGAGGCACACTCGCCCAGCGGCAATCCAAGGCCCCGCCGCCGAAGCGCTCACCAACTCTCCCTAGCGCTTCCTCTTTTCTCGGACACGCATGTTCACTTGAATCGGGGTGCCCTCGAAACCCCACACCTCGCGCAGGCGCCGGGTGATGAAGCGGCGGTATTGCGGGTCGAGGAACCCGGTCGTGAAGAGCACGAACGTCGGCGGTCGCGTCGACGCCTGCGTCGCGAAGAGGATGCGCGGCTGCTTGCCCCCGCGCACCGGGTGAGGATGCTCCGCCGTGAGCTCGCTGATGAACGCGTTGAGCTTTCCGGTCGGAATACGGGTATCCCACGACTCGAGCGCAAGCTCCAGGCCGGGTACGAGCTTCTCCAGGTGCCGACCGGTGCGCGCCGACATGTTGATGCGCGGCGCCCACGCCACGTGCGCGAGATCCTGCTCGATCTCGCGCTCCAGGTAGCGGCGGCGCTCGTCGTCGAGCAGATCCCACTTGTTGAACGCGAGCACGAGGGCGCGACCCGACTCGAGGACGAGGTCGATGATGCGCACGTCCTGCTCGCTCAGCGGCTCCGTCACGTCGAGCAGCACGACCGCGACCTCCGCCTTCTCGAGCGCGGCCGCCGTGCGCAGTGACGCGTAGAAGTCGGCACCCTGCTGCAGGTGCACGCGGCGGCGGATGCCGGCCGTGTCGACGAAGCGCCAGATGCGCCCGCCGAGCTCCACCTGCTCGTCGATCGGGTCTCGGGTCGTGCCCGCGAGCTCGTTGACGACGACGCGCTCTTCGCGCGCCGCCTTGTTGAGCAGGCTCGACTTGCCCACGTTGGGGCGGCCCAGCAGCGCGACGCGGCGGGGCCCGCCGTACTCCTCCTTCGCGACCGCCGACACGCTCGGCAGCACCGTGAGGATGTGGTCGAGCAGGTCGGCGACACCGCGGCCGTGCAGGGCCGAGACGGGCCACGGCTCGCCGAGACCGAGATTCCACAGCGCGGCGGCCTCCGGCTCCTGGCGCGCATCGTCCACCTTGTTCGCGGCGAGGATGACGGGCTTGTTCGAGCGGCGCAGCATCTTCACGACGAACTCGTCGGTCGCGGTGGCACCCGTGATGGCGTCGACGACGAAGAGCACAGCATCCGCCAGATCGACCGCGACCTCGGCCTGCGCCGCGACCGACGCGTTGATGCCCGACGCGTCGGGCTCCCAACCGCCCGTGTCGACAAGGGTGAAGCGGCGCGTGTTCCACTCCGCCTTGTACGTCACGCGGTCGCGCGTGACACCCGGAGTGTCCTCCACGACAGCCTCGCGACGGCCGAGAATGCGGTTGACGAGCGCGCTCTTGCCCACGTTGGGGCGGCCCACGATCGCGAGCACCGGCAGGGCCGGCATCGTGATGATGCCGTCCTCCCCGACGGTCGCGCCCTCGAGCAGGTCGAGGTCGTCGTCGTCGAGGTCGTAGTCGGCGAGGCCTGCGCGCAGAGCCTCAGCGCGCTTCGCCGCGAGATCCTCATCGAGGTCGGCCAGGCGCGCGGCGACCTCGCCGGCCGCCTCGGGGGCGAGCTCGGGGTAGTCGTCACCCGCGGAGTCGCGGGCGTCGTCGTCACCGGGGGTGACGGGGGTGGTGTCAGTCATGGGGTCCTTGCATGCACGATGTCGAGGAGCGCCAGCACCGTCTGCTCGAAGTCGAGGTCGGTGGAGTCGAGAGTGGTGACGCCCTCAGCGGCATTCATGAAATCCACCACGCGGGAATCCTGGGCATCCCGCGAGGCCAGCTGCTGCGCGGTCGCCTCGGCCGACACGGCGCTCAGCTCCGCCGACCTTCTCGCCATTCTAGCCTCTGCACTGGCAGTCAGCAGTACGCGCACGGCGGCGTCGGGCGCGACGACCGTCGTGATGTCGCGCCCCTCGACGATCACGCCGTCCTTCGGGTTCTCCGCCATGAGCCGACGGAACAGATCGTTGAGCCCCACCCGCACCTCGGGCACGCGCGCGACGTGGCTCACGACGGCGCTCACGCGCGGCTCGCGGATGTCGCGCGTGATCTCCTCGCCGCCGACGCGCACGAAGTAGTGCTGCGGGTCCATACCGATGGAGTAGTCGAAGTCGGCGAGGCGGGCGACCACGGCATCAGCATCCTTGGTGTCGACGCCCTCGTCGAGGCAGTGCCAGGCGAGCGCACGGTAGGCGGCCCCCGTGTCGAGGTAGGCCCAGCCGAGCCGCAGCGCGGCCTCCCTGCTGACGCTGGACTTGCCGCTGCCGGCGGGGCCGTCGACGGCCACGATGATGTCGCTCATGGGGTCTCCTTGCAGGGGTTCGGGTCGGTCGGGCTCAGCTCGCGCCGGCGATGCGCCAGCCTCGAGACTCGAGCTCGGCGATGAGGCGCTCCTCGGCCTCGGGCACGATGGAGATCTCGGCGAAGCCGATCGGCGCCCCCGGCGAGTGCTCGAGCCGCAGGTCCTCCATGTTGACGCCGAGCTCGCCGATCTCGGTGAGCAGGCGCGCCAGCTGACCGGGGGTGTCGTCGACCATGACGACGAGCTGCGCGTACCGGCGGTCCTCGCCGTGCTTGCCGGGGATGCGGGCGACTCCCGCGTTGCCGGCGCCGAGCAGGTCGGCGAGCGCGCGGCGCGCTCCCGGTGCCTCCGGCTGCTGCAGGGCGGCGATCGCGGCATCGAGGTCGTCGCGCAGCTCGCTCAGGATGCCCGCCACGGGCGCTGCATTGGCCCCGAGAATCTGCACCCACAGTCCGGGGTCGCTCGAGGCGATGCGCGTCACGTCGCGCACGCCCTGCCCGGCGAGGTCGACGGCGGCGTTGCTCGCCCCGCGCAGCCGCGCCGCCATGGCGCTCGCGACGAGCTGCGGCACGTGGCTGATGAGGGCGACGGCGCGGTCGTGGTCCTCGACGCTGAGCTCGATCGGCACGGCGCCGACGTCGAGGATGAGGTCTTCGATCGCTCCCGCCGCGCGGTAGCTGATGCCCTCGTGGCCGGCGAGAACCCAGGGCCGCCCCACGAAGAGGTCGGCGCGCGCCGAGATGGGCCCGCCTCGCTCACGCCCCGCCATGGGGTGCGTACCGAGGTAGCGGCTCACGTCGGCGCCGAGGGCGCGCAGCTCGGCGAGCACGCTGGCCTTGACGCTCGCGACGTCCGTGACGAGAGCCTCGGGATGCGCTTCCAGCTCGGCGGCCACCGTCGACGCGGTGACGTCGGGCGGCACGGCGACGACGACGAGCGCGGGGCGGTCGCCGGCCGCCGCGGGGCGCCCGGCGCCGTAGTCGACGGCGAGGCGCACGGCCGTCGGCGAGAGATCGGCGAGGGCGACGTCGACGCCCTTGGCGGTGACCGCGAGCCCGATGCTCGTGCCGAGCAGGCCAGCCCCGACGATGCGCACGTCGCCCTGCAAGCGGCGATCGTGGCCACCAGGCTGGCGCGAGCGCGGCTCGGTCATCGGGGTGCTCCGGGGTTCGTGTCGAGAGTGTCGGGGTGGTCGACGGTCGCGCGAGCTTCGGCGGCGGCGGCGTCCGTCGCATCCGACCCGCCCCGCGCCGCGCGGCTCAGGGTCAGCAGAGCGCCGCGCTCCACCTTAGTGAGGTCGCGCACCTCCCCCGCGGCGAGCGTGCCGAGGTGCAGGGGGCCGAAGGAGCGGCGCACGAGCTCGACGACGGGGTGGTCGACAGCGGCGAGCATGCGGCGCACGATGCGGTTGCGGCCGGAGTGCAGCGTGAGCTCGACCATGCTGTACCCGCCCACGGGGTTGCCGAGCATCCTCGCCGCGTCGGCCGCGATGGGACCGTCGTCGAGCTCGATGCCCTCCTTGAGCTTGCGCAGCACGGGCGCCGTCACGCTGCCGCGCACCTTGGCGATGTACGTCTTCTCAACCCCGAACCGCGGGTGGGCGAGCACGTTGGCCAGCTCGCCGTCGTTCGTGAGCAGCAGCAGCCCGCTCGTCTCGGCGTCGAGACGGCCCACGTTGTAGAGGCGCTCCTCGAAGCGGTCGGTGTACCGGCGCAGGTCGGGGCGCCCGCTCTCGTCCTTCATGGTGCTCACGACGCCCGTCGGCTTGTTGAGCATGACGTAGCGCTTGGTCGTGTCGAGCTGGATCGCGACGCCGTCGAGCGCGACCTCGTCGGTAGCGGGGTCGACGCGACGCCCCGGCTCGACGACGGGCTCGCCGTTGACGGTCACCCGGCCCTGGGCGATGTAGTCCTCGCACACGCGGCGGGAGGCGACACCGGCGGCCGCCATGACCTTCTGGAGGCGCTCCCCCGCAGGCGCATCCGGAGTCGTCGCGTCTGCGCCCGTCGACTCAGCGCCGGTCGACTCAGCGGACATCGTCGAACCCCGCACTCCCGTCGTCGAGCAGCGGTGAGATCTGGGGCAGCTCGTCGAGCGAGTTGATGCCGAGCTGCGTGAGCAGCAGGTCGGTCGTCGCGAAGTGGATGGCACCCGTCTCGCTGTCGGTGAAGGCTTCCGTGATGAGCCCGCGCCCGAGGAGCGTGCGCACGACCGAGTCGACGTTGACGGCGCGGATCGACGCGATCGCTCCGCGGCTGATGGGCTGCTTGTAGGCGATGACGGCGAGCGTCTCGAGGGCGGCCTGCGAGAGCTTCGACGGGTTCTGCGTCTGCACGTAGTCGCGCACGACGTCGTCGTACTCGCCGCGCACGTAGATGCGCCAGCCTCCGCCGACCTCGCGCAGCTCGAAGCCGCGCCGCGTCCCCGGCGTGCCCTCCTCGCTCGCCTCGCCGTCGTAGTCGGCGACGAGCGCCGCGATCGCGGCCCGCACGACGCCGACGGGCCGGCCGAGGGCGCTCGCGAGGCTCACGAGGCTCTGCGGCTCGTCGACGATCATGAGGATCGCCTCGAGGGCGCGCTCCACCTCGATGTGGTCCGGGATGCCCGGGGCCGGGGTCTCCTCGGCGCCGTTCGGCGCGCTCGCGTCGGCCGTCCCGCTCGTCGTGTCGGTCTCACTGGCCATAGTCGGCCCCCAGGTTCACGAGGTTCTCGTCGCTCCAGTTCTCGGCCGTCCACCGCACGGTGAGCTCGCCGAGCGGCTCGAGCTGCTCGAAGCCGACGGCGGCGTGCCGGTACAGCTCGAGCAGGGCGAGGAAGCGCGCGACGATGACGCCCTTGCCCTCGGCGCCCGCGATGAGCTGGCGGAACGACACGGGGTCGCCGCGCCGCAGAAGGGCGACGACGTGCGCCGCCTGCTCGCGCACGGAGATGAGCGGGGCGTGCAGGTGGTCGAGGCCGACGAGGGGGATCTCGCGCGGCGTGAGGGCGAGCAGCGCGAGCGCCGCGAAGTCGTCGAGGCTGAGCGTCCACTGCAGCTCGGGCGTGCGCTGCCGGTACTGGTCCTCGAGCCGCACGGAGCGCACGTGGCGGCGGCTCTCCGCCTCGAACCGCTCGGCGAACCACGCGCTCGCCTCCTTGAAGGCGCGGTACTGCAGCAGTCGCGCGAAGAGCAGGTCGCGCGCTTCGAGCAGGGCGACGTCCTCCGCGTCGACGAGCTCGCCCTGGGGCAGGAGGCTCGCGATCTTGAGGTCGAGCAGCGTCACGGCGATGACGAGGAACTCGCTCGCCTCGTCGAGGTGGTCCTCCGCTTCGAGGGCGCGCAGGTAGGCGAGGAACTCGTCCGTCACGGCGCTGAGGCTCAGCTCGGTGATGTCGCGCTCGCGCTTGGTGATGAGGCTCAGCAGCAGGTCGAACGGACCGTCGAAGTCGTCGAGGGTGACGCGGAACCCGCGCGGAGCATCCTCGACAGAAGCCTCTGCCGCCGCGACAGCGCCCTCCGCGACGGTCGGCTCAGGCGACCTGGCCACGGGCGATCAGCTCTCGAGCCAGCTGGCGGTAGGCGGCGGCGGCCGGGTGGTCGGGGGCGAAGCTCGTGATGGGGGCGCCGGCGACGGTCGCGTCGGGGAACTTCACGGTGCGGCCGATGACCGTCTCGAGCACCTTCTCGCCGAACACTTCGACGACGCGCTCGAGCACCTCGCGGCTGTGGAGCGTGCGCGCGTCGTACATGGTGGCGAGGATGCCGTCGAGCTGCACGGCGGGGTTGAGGCGGTCGCGCACCTTGTCGATCGTCTCCACGAGCAGGGCGACGCCGCGCAGGGCGAAGTACTCGCACTCGAGCGGGATGAGCACGCCGTGCGCCGCCGTGAGCGCGTTGACCGTGAGGAGGCCGAGGCTCGGCTGGCAGTCGATGAGGATGACGTCGTAGTCGTCGACGACGGGGGCGAGCACGCGGGCGAGGATCTGCTCGCGCGCCACCTCGTTGACGAGGTGCACTTCGGCGGCGCTCAGGTCGATGTTGGCCGGGATGAGATCCAGACCCTTGGTCTTGGTCGCCTGGACGGCCTTGCGCGCGTCCTTCTCCTTGCCGAGCAGCAGGTCGTAGATGGTGACGACGTCGTGGCTCGGCATGCCGAGGCCCGCCGAGAGGGCGCCCTGCGGGTCGAAGTCGATGACGAGGGTGCGGCGGCCGTAGTCGGCGAGCGCCGCGCCGAGGCTGATGGTCGTCGTCGTCTTGCCGACGCCGCCCTTCTGGTTGCACAGGGCGATGATGCGCGCGGGGCCGTGGCCGCTGAGCGGCGGCGGCTCGGGCCATTCGCGCAGCGCGCGGCCGGTCGGGCCCTGCACCATGTCGTCGAAGCCCGGCAGTGCCGACTCGTCTGACCTCTCCCCACTCATAGCGCCCCAGTCTAGTGACCGCGGGCTGTGCCGCCGGGCGGCGCTCCGCACGCGCGTGGTTGACTGCTCGACATCGGCCGAGGAGCTCGCACAGCGCGCCGGGCAGGCAACCGGGGATGCTCAGCTCGAGGTCGAACGCACCCACCCGCGCGGCGAGCGCCGCGGCCTGCCGCCCGCGTACGAGAAGTCCTCACGCGCGCCTTCCACAACTTCGGAGTGAGGTGAGTGTCGTTCGCACCCACTCAAGATTGTGGAAGCGTGCCGCGGTCGGGTGGCCGGTGACGCGACGCCTCGGACCGCGGCTCCCCTGCGTGGTTGACTGATGGATATGGACGGGGAGCCTGGGGCAGCTGAGCGACCGCGAGCTCCAGCGGCTCGCCTACGCGCGCACGTCCACCCCTGAGCAGCAGGCACGAGCATCCGCCGCGGGCGAGGAACTCGCTCGACGCGCCGCGAGAGCCACGACCCTCGAACCCGCACCGCCCGGCGTGACCGGGGAGACGGGAACAGACGAGGGCCCTGCAACGCAGGATGGTGGGGCGAAGGACGGTGCGGTGCAGGATGGCGCGGTGCAGGTCGGCTCGGCAGAGCACCCCGACCTGCCGCCGGAGCGGGCCCACAGCCGGCGGATGCGCGCTGTCGGCCTTACGGGGTTCTCCTCGCAGCCCTCGCCCTCCCCACCATCGCGTGGGCGCTCACTCTGCCGAACCCCGACCCTCTCGCGATCTTCGACGGGCAGCAGGACCCGGCCGATATCGCGCTGCTGACCGAGCTCATCGGGCCGGACGCGATCGCGGCGATCACCTCGGGGCCGCAGCTCGTGCGGCTCGACGGCGACATCGTCGCGATCGCCTTCCGCGCCTCGACCGTGCCCGACGGCCGCAGCACCGACTGGGACGCCTACTGCCTCCTCACCACGCGCGACCCCGAATCCGAGGAGGAGAGTAGACGGATGATCGCCGGCAACTGCGTGACGCCGGAGCGTTTCGAGGCACAGGGAGTCATCGCCGCAGGCGGAACCGTCGGCGAGGAGAACCGCTCCACCGTCGACGCCGTGGTCTGGGGCCCTGAGGGCGGTCCGCGCCGCGAGCGGGACCTCGCGATCGAGACGCTGGAATGGGGCGGCAGCGTGACAGACGCCCTCGCCTACGGCGGACTCCAGTCAAGGGCCGGCGCCGCGACACCCGACATCGACGGTGTCGAGCGCCTCGTCATGGGTCCGGCCCAGATCGCGTCGTCGAGCACGCGCGACGGCCGCACTCTCAGCGTCAGCGCCTACCTCATCGACAGCGCCGTCGAGGGCACCCAGGGCCTCGCGCCGGAGTACTGCCTGCTCGTGACCGCGGACGACGAGACGTCGACCGAGTGCGCGGCGCTGCCGATCGTGGAGCGGGAGGGCGTGAGCGTGCAGTCCAGCAGCCCGCGCGAGAACTGGCTCGTCGAGGTCGGCCCCGACGGCTCCATCTGCTTCGACGGTTTCTAGGAGCGAGCCGGGTTCTCAGAGCGAGCCGGGTTCTCAGAGCAGGCCGGGTTCGCGGAGCAGGCCGGGCGCGCTACAGCGCCCGCGGGTGCGCCGTCGCCCACGCCTCGCGCACGGCATCCGCCGTCACGAGCGTGTACAGCTGCGTCGTCGCGACGGAGGCGTGCCCGAGCAGCTCCTGCACGACGCGCACGTCGGCGCCGCCCTCCAGCAGGTGGGTCGCGAAGGAGTGCCGCAGGGTGTGCGGAGACAACTCCGCGGTGAGGGATGCCCGCGCCGCAGCATCCCGGATCACCAACCACACGCTCTGCCGCGACAGCGCCGCCCCGCGCGCGCCCAGGAACAGGGCGGGCGTCGACGAGCCCTGCCGTGCGAGCAGCGGCCGCGCCCGCACGAGGTACGCCTCGAGCGCCTCGCGCGCGTAGCGACCCAGCGGCACGATGCGCTGCTTGCGCCCCTTGCCGAACAGCCGTACGGCCTCCCCCACCGCACCGTCGTCGCCGAGCACGTCGTCCACCGCGAGGTCAACGGCCTCGCTCACGCGCGCCCCCGTCGCGTACAGCAGCTCGAGCAGGGCGCGGTCGCGCAGCCGCAACGGGTCGTCGCCCGCGCACGCCTCCAGCAGACGCTCGACCTCGTCGATGCTGATCGCCTTCGGCAGGCGGCGCGGCTGCTTCGGCGGGCGCTGCTCGGCCGACACGTCACGGTCGGCGAGACCCTCCTCGACGAGGAAGCGATGCCAGCCGCGCGCGCTCGACAGCATGCGCGCCGCCGTCGACGGTGCTACCCCCGGCGACCCGTCGGCGGGCGCCCGCACCGCGGCGACGAACGCCGACACGTCGGCCTCGCCGATGTCGCCCGGCTGCTCGATGCCGCGCCAGCGCAGGTGCTCGGCGTAGCGCGCCAGGTCACGCCGGTACGCCGACACGGTGTGCGGCGAGCGCCCGCGCTCGAGCGCGACGTGCCGCACGTACCGCTCGATCGCCCGCTCGACCGCCGAGGGTGCTCGCTCATTCGGGCTCGCGGCCGTGGAACCCGGCGTTTCGCTGCTCGCGCGCGGCGTGTCGCGCTCCCCGCCCGCACGAGCGACCACCGTCACTCCCGCGTGCGGCGTGCGTGCTCGGCGAGGACCGCCGCGAGGAAGATGCCGTTGTGCACGCGCCCGGCGAGCACCGCGTCGACCGCGGCGGCGAGCGGCACCCAGCGCGGCACGATGTCGGCCTCCTCCGCCTCGCGCGCGAACACCTCGTCCGTCGCGGTCAGATCGGTCGCGCGGAACACGTGGATCACCTCGTCCGACCCGCCCGGCGAGGTGTGCAGAGTGATGAGCGGCTCCCACGAGGCGGCCACGAGATCGGCCTCCTCGGCGAGCTCGCGCTGCGCCGCCTCGAGCGGCGGCTCCCCCTCGACGTCGAGCAGCCCCGCCGGCAGCTCCCAATTGCGCATCTGGATGGGGTGCCGGTACTGCTGGATGGTGAGAACGCGGTCCGACTCGTCGATCACGAGCACGGCGACCGCTCCGGGATGCTCCATGAACTCCCGCGTGAGGGTCACGTCTCCGTACGCGAAATCCTCGCGACGGATGTCCCACACGACGCCGTCGAAGGCGACATCGCTGCGCAGCACCTCGACGCTGTGCGCCTCGTCTCGGAGCTCCCGGGCATCCTCACCCCGAGCATCCACGACCGCCGCATCGTCACCCGCAGCGTCGGCGCTCACGCGGCCGAACCCGCCTCGTCGTCGAACAGGCGCGAGGCCTTCTGGCGCGCGATCGCCGCGTCGATGAGGCCACGGAACAGCGGGTGCGCCGCTGTCGGCCGCGACCGCAGCTCGGGGTGCGCCTGGGTCGCCACGTAGAACGGATGCACCTCGCGCGGCAGCTCCACGTACTCGACGAGGGAGCCGTCGGGGCTCGTGCCCGAGAAGGTCAGACCCGCCGCCGCGATCTGCTCGCGGTAGGCGTTGTTGACCTCGTAGCGGTGGCGGTGGCGCTCGTGCGAGACGTGCGAGCCGTACAGCTCGGCGACGATCGAGCCGGGGGCGAGCGCCGCCTCGTACAGGCCGAGGCGCATCGTGCCTCCCATGTCGCCTGCCGCGATGATGTCGACCTGCTCGGCCATCGTCGCGATCACCGGGTACTCGGTGTCGGGGTCGAACTCGCTGCTGGACGCGCCCGGCAGGCCCGCGACGTTGCGCGCGTACTCGACGACCATGCACTGCAGGCCCAGGCACAGACCGAGCACGGGAATCTCGTTCTCGCGCGCGAACCGCAGGGCGCCGAGCTTGCCCTCGATGCCGCGCACGCCGAAGCCGCCGGGAACGCACATGCCGTCGAGCTCCGACAGGTGGCGGGCGGCGCCCTCGGGCGACTCGCACTCGTCGGAGGGGATCCAGCGGATCGCGACCTTCGCCTGGTGCGCGAAGCCGCCGGCCCGCAGCGCCTCGGTGACGGAGAGGTAGGCGTCGGGCAGGTCGATGTACTTGCCGACGAGGCCGATCGTGACCTCGCGCTTGGGCTCGTGCACCGCCGTGAGCAGATCCTTCCACCCGTCCCACACGACGTCGCCGGCGACGAGGTCGAGCTGGTCCATGATGTAGGCGTCGAGCCCCTGGCTGTGCAGCATCGACGGGATGTCGTAGATGGAGGGCACGTCGACGGCGTTGACGACCGCGGCCTCCTCCACGTCGCACATGAGGGCGATCTTGCGGCGGTTGCCGCTCGACACGGGCCGGTCGCTGCGCAGCACGAGCGCGTCAGGCTGGATGCCGATCGAGCGCAGCATCGCGACGGAGTGCTGCGTGGGCTTCGTCTTCTGCTCGCCGCTCGCGTTCATGAACGGCACGAGCGAGACGTGCACGAAGAAGACGTTCTTGCGGCCGAGCTCGTGGCGCACCTGGCGCGCGGACTCGATGAACGGCTGCGACTCGATGTCGCCGACCGTGCCGCCGATCTCGGTGATGATGACGTCGGGCTTCGGGTCGTCCTGCGCCTGCAGGCGCATGCGGCGCTTGATCTCGTCGGTGATGTGCGGAATGACCTGCACGGTGTCGCCGAGGTACTCGCCACGCCGCTCCTTCGCGATGACCTCCGAGTAGATCTGCCCGGTCGTGACGTTCGCCGCCTGGCTGAGGTTGAGGTCGAGGAACCGCTCGTAGTGGCCGATGTCGAGGTCGGTCTCCGCCCCGTCGTCGGTCACGAAGACCTCGCCGTGCTGGAAGGGGTTCATCGTGCCGGGGTCGACGTTGAGGTACGGGTCGAGCTTCTGCATGACGACGCGCAGGCCGCGCGCGGTGAGCAGGTTGCCGAGACTCGCGGCGGTGAGGCCCTTGCCCAGGGAGGAGACGACACCCCCGGTCACGAAGATGTGCTTGGTGACGTGCTCGAAGTCTCGCCCGTCAGAACCTGTCTCAGAAGTGTCCGCCACGGGGTTTCATCGTATCCGACTTGCGGGCCGACGGCTCCCGACGCGCGCACCGCTCCCGTCGGCACCCTCCCGGGCCCTCCCCCGGAGAGGGGATTCTGCGCTCGGGATCGGTGAGGCATCATCGAGGGTGAGTCTGGTGCTGCGGTCTCGGAGACCTGCCTGCCCTCGTCACTCGACGCACTGGCCTGACCCCAGATTTTCGGTCCGTTCGTTATGAGAGTCGTCTTGTTGCCCCGCTCGTCGGGGAGGAAGACTGGATTCATCATGACCACGAGAAGGCGCCGGCACACGCCGGAACAGATCGTTCGCAAGCTCGGCATCGCTGACCGTGTCCTGGCCGATGGCGGCGACGTTGCAGCTGCCTGCCGGGAGCTCGGCGTGTCGGAGCAGACCTACTACCGGTGGCGCAACCAATACGGCGGCCTGAAAGCAGAAGACGCGAAACGGCTCAAAGAGCTCGAGAAACAGAACGCGACCTTGAAGCGACTGCTGGCTGAGGCGGAGCTGGAGAAGGCGGCGTTGAAGGAGCTGGCAGAGGGAAACTTTTAGGCCCGGGCAGACGCCGCGCCGCGATCCGTCACTTGCTGAGCGTGTTCGACATCAGTGAGCGGATGGCGTGTCGTCTGGTCGGGCTGAGCAGATCGGCCTGGCGCCGACCCTTGGTCTCGGAGACCTGCGCCGACCCAGACGCTGCATTGCGGACGTGGCTGCGAGCGTGGGCGAAGACTCATCCTCGGCGCGGCTACCGCAACGCCCACGCCGACGCCGTCGGTGAGGGCTGGGTGGTGAACGTCAAGAAGATCCAACGGCTCTGGCGTGAGGAAGGCCTGCGGGTGATCGTGCGTCGTCGCCGCAAACGCGTCGGCGCCTCCACCGCTGAACCTATCCCGGCTGACGCGCCTAACACGGTGTGGGCGGTGGATTTCCAGTTCGATGCCACCGAGAACGGTCGCAACCTGAAGATCGCCTCGATCATCGATGAGCACACCCGCGAATGCGTCGGCGGGCTCGTGGAGCGCTCGATCACCGCCGACCGGCTCGTGGACGAACTGGAGCGCATCGTCGCCCACCGTGGCCTGCCGACTGTGTTGCGGTGCGACAACGGGCCCGAGTTCGTCTCCCAAACCCTCGCCGACTGGGCGAACGACTCGGTGGGGATCTCCTACATTCCGCCGGGCCAGCCGTGGCGCAACGGCTACGTGGAATCGTTCAACTCCCGCATTCGCGACGAGTGTTTGAACCTGAACAGTTTCTACAGCCTGCACCATGCCCGGGTCGTGATCGGCGACTGGAAAAGGGACTACAACCATGGCCGTCGCCACTCCGCGCTCGGCTACCGGACCCCGGCGGCCTATGCTCGGGACTGCACGCATCGAAACCCGTGACGACTCCCAAACGGCGTGGACCGAAACACGGGGTCAGGCCAGCACCACCAGGAGGGAGCCACGTGATGCTCGCCCACGCCACCGCGCCGCGCACCGCCCAGCGGTCGCGGCCATCCGTGCCGACCCCCGATGGTGGCTTCACGCTCATCGAGCTCCTCGTCGTCGTGATCATCGTCGGCATCCTCGCCGCCGTCGCCGTGCCGATCTTCATCGGCCAGCAGAATCAGGCGCACAATGCGGTCGCGACGAGCGACCTGGTGAACATTCGCACGGCCCTCGTCGCCTACTCGGTGGAGCACGAGGGCAGCTACACGAGCGACGCCAACGATCTCGCCGACTACGGCTTCGCCACCTCGACGACCGCCGCGCCCGTCATCACGATCGCCGCCGGTCGCTTCTGCATCGACGCGACGTCTGACTCGTCGGCGACGTTCTTCGTCACCGACGACGCCACCGTCCAGTCGGGCACGTGCGCGACGAGCGGAGACCCCGACTTCACGTCGTGATGCAGAGTGAGAGCGGGCGTACGCTGGGCGCATGATGCGCAGGCACTCGCTCACCGCCTCCGCGACACTGCTGGGGGTGCTGCTGATGGCGGGATGCGCGGGCTCGGGCGGCACGCCCACCTCCGTCGCTCTCTCCGACGAGCAGGGCATACCGTCCGACGCCCCGGTGAGCGAGCCGTGGAACGACTCCGACTGGCGCGGCGAACCGCTCGCGTGGGTCTCCGACGGCGGCGACACCCTCACGGTCGTCACCTTCGGCAGCTCGTCCTGCCCCTACATCGCCGTGCGCATCGAGATGCTCACCGCGAGGCAGCTCGCGATCGACTTCGAGAAGGGGCCAGCCGAAGCCTGCACCGACGATCTGGCGCCCCGCACGCACGTGTTCGCCGTACCGGAGGGTGTCGACGCCGCCTCGGCAGGCCTCGAGGTGGAGATCTCGCTCGCCGATACCGCATTCGGGCCGGCCGAGCCCACGGTGGTGAGTGTGCCGGTCCTGCCGCTGGGGAGCGCGGCTCCTGAGGACCAGGCCGAGGAGCCCGTCGACTCGATCGCCCTCGAGGTCATCCGCGGCACTCCCGCCGGCATCGAGCTCGACGAGGCCGACCTCGAGCGCGGTGAGCCGCTCGCGTTCTGGGGCGAGGCCCGCGAGACGATCCACGTCGTGACGTGGGGCAGTTCGGGCTGCCCGCCGATCGCCCGCAGCCTCCAGCCTGCGGAGCCGGGCATCCTCGTGCTCGACTTCGCGCCGAACCCCGCCGAGTTCTGCACGGCCGACTTCGCGCCCACGACGCACGTGCTCGCCACGCCCGAGGGAATCACCACGGACGGCATCGACACTGACGACCTCGCCCTCGCAGTCACGATCGAGGAGCGCGACGGAACGGTGGCCGAGTTCCGCGTACCGGTGCGCGGCTGAGCGCGCGCGGGCGGGGCGGCAGTAGAGCGGCAGCGGTGCCGGGCCGCGGCTAGCTGCCGACGAGCTCGCGCGCCGTCTCGAGCAGCTCGCGCGCGTGCGTGAGACCCGTCTCGCTGTCGGGCAGGCCGCTCAGCAGTCGCGCCATCTCGGCGACGCGCTCCTCGCCGCCGAGCTGCTGCACGCTCGACGCCGTGACGGTGCCCGCGCTGTCTTTGACGACGCGCAGGTGGTTGGTGGCGAAGGCCGCCACTTGCGCAAGGTGGGTGACGACGATGACCTGCGAGCTCTGCGCGAGGCGTGCGAGGCGCCGCCCGATCTCGATCGCGCTCGCGCCGCCGACGCCCGCGTCGACCTCGTCGAAGATGAACGTCGGCACGGGGTCGGTCGCGGCGATGACGACCTCGAGCGCGAGCATGACGCGCGACAGCTCTCCCCCGGAGGCACCGCGCCCGAGGGGTCGCGGTTCGGCTCCGGGATGCGGCTGCAGCAGGATCGCGACCTGGTCGCGCCCGCTCAGCGTGTGCTCCTCGCGCGTGGTGACGTCGACCGTGATGCGGGCTCCGCTCATCGCGAGGGCCGCGAGCTCGCCCGTCACGCGCTCGGAGAGCCGGATGCCGGCCGTGCGGCGCAGGTCGCTGAGTCGATCGGCGAGCTCGCTCACGCGCGCGCGGTCGGCGTCGACCTCGCGCCGCAGGGCGTCGATGCGATCGCTGTCCTGGTCGAGTTCGAGCAGGCGGCTGCTGCCCGAGTCGAGGTAGTCGATGACCTCGTCGAGGCTCGGCCCGTACTTGCGCATGAGGGCGGCGAGCTCGGCGCGGCGCTCCTGCACCGTCTCGAGCTCGCGCCCGCCGTCGGTGTCGAGCGAGGCGAGGTAGCTCGCGAGCTGCGTCGCGAGCTCGCCGACGACGAAGCCCGCGTTGGCGATCGACTCGGCGATGGGCTCGAGTGCCGGGTCATGCCCCGAGACGCGGTCGATCGTGCGGCGAGCCGTCTCGAGCAGGGCGACGGCGTCTCGTGCCTCGTCGAGGCTCTCGGAGGAGATGAGCTCGTGCGCCTGCGCAGCGGCGAGTCGCAGGTCCTCCACGTTGGTGAGGCGCTCGGCGCGAGCGGTGAGCTCGTCGTCCTCGCCGCGGCGCGGCGCAGCCTCCTCGATCTCCGTCATCGCGGCGCGCAGATCCTCCGCCTCACGAGCGCGGCGGTCGCGGTCGGCGACGAGCACGTCGAGCTCGGACTGCGCGTCCATCCAACGGCGGAAGACCTCCTGGTAGTCGCCGAGCACGTGCGCGAGCTCGGGCCCGGCGAAGCGGTCGAGAGCCTCGCGCTGCGCCGTCGACGACTTGAGCCGCACCTGGTCGCTCTGCCCGTGCACGACGACGAGCTGCTGCCCGATCTCGTTGAGCACGCCCACGGGGGTCGAGCGCCCGCCGACCACGGCGCGCGAGCGGCCCTCCTGCGAGATCGAGCGGCTGAGGATGAGCGCACCCTCGTCGAGGTCTCCCCCGGCATCCCGCACGCGGTCGGCGACAGCGCCGCGCTCGTCGATGCTCCAGTGCCCTTCGACGAGGGCCTGACCGCTGCCCGAGCGGATCGCGCCCGTGTCGGCGCGGTCGCCGAGCAGGAGGCCGAGGGCGGTGACGACCATGGTCTTGCCGGCGCCCGTCTCGCCCGTGAGCGCCGTGAAGCCGGGCCCGAGGGGAAGCCGTGCCTCGCCGATGACGCCGAGGTGGCGGATGGAGATCTCTTCGATCACGAGTCGCGGGCCTCCTCATCGATGGGGCCCCGCCAGCCGGTGGTCGGCAGGGCGAACTTGTTGACGAGCCGGTCGGTGAACGGGCCCGTGTGCAGGCGCGCGAGGCGCACCGGCGTGGGTGAGCGGCGCGAGATCACGCGCGCCCCCGTGGGCAGCTCAAAGGCGCGGCGGCCGTCGCACCACAGCACTCCCGTGCCCTGCGTGCGATCGAGCACCTCGACCGCGAGAGAGGAGTCGGGCCCCACGACGATGGGCCGCGCGAACAGCGCGTGCGCGCTGAGCGGCACGAGCAGCATCGCGTCCAGGCTCGGCCACACGATGGGGCCGCCGGCGGAGAACGCGTATGCGGTCGAGCCGGTCGGCGTCGACATGACGACGCCGTCGCAGCCGAAGCTCGAGAGCGGACGACCATCGACCTCGATGACCACCTCGAGCATCCGCTCGCGGCTCGCCTTCTCGACCGTCGCCTCGTTGAGCGCCCACGTCTCGTAGATGACCTCGCCACCGAGCTTGACGCGCACGGCGAGCGTCATGCGCTCCTCGACGAGGTAGTCGCGGTCGAGCGCGCGGTCGAGGGCGGCCGTGAGGTCGTCGCGCTCGCTCTCGGCGAGGAAGCCGACGTGCCCGAGATTGACGCCGAGGAGGGGCGCCGAGCCTCCGCGGGCGAGCTCCGCGGCGCGCAGGATCGTGCCGTCGCCGCCGAGCACGATGACGAGCTCGAGCTCGCCGACGGCGACGTCGCGCCCGAGGACGCGCACGTCGTCGACCTCGGCGGCGACCCGCAGCTCCTCCGCCGAGTCTTCGGCGACGACGGCGACGAAGCCGGCATCGCGAATGTGGTGCACGGCGCGCACGGCGGCCGCGAGCGACTCGGCGCGGCCGGTGTGGGCGACGACGAGAAGGTGGCGGTCGGCGGTCACGAGGACTCCTGGGTGCTGCGGTCTGCGGTGCTGCGGTCAGGGGTGGTGCTGCTGTCGGGGGTGGTGCTGCTCTCAGACCCCGCGGGCGTGCGCGAGAGCATCCACGTGCTCCCTCCATTGTGTCGGACTCCGACCGACAGTCGGCCGGAAGACCGCGAGAAACTCCAGATTGCCGTGCACACCCGCCAGTGGGGAGGGGGCGATCGTGTCGGCGGCGAGTCCGACGTCGTGCGCCGCCCACAGCACGCTCATGATCGCCTCCGCGCGCTCGTCGGCATCACGCACGACCCCTTCGCGGATGCCCTGCCGACCCACCTCGAACTGCGGCTTGATCAGCAGAACGAGCGGCACCGCGGTGCCGACGGTGGCGACGATCGCCGGCAGCACGAGCGTGAGGGAGATGAAGCTCAGGTCGCCCACGACGAGGTCGGGCCGCTCGGCGACCCCGCTCACCGTCGCCAGGCGCTCGGCGGTGAGGGCGCGAGCGTTCTCCCCCTCGACGACGACGACATGCGCGTCGGCACGCAGCAGCGGGTCGAGCTGACCGTGCCCCACGTCGAGCGCGATGACCTGCCGCGCGCCGCGCTCGAGCAGCACCTGCGTGAAGCCCCCGGTCGAGGCGCCGAGGTCGAGTACGAGGGCTCCCTCGATCTCGAGCGGGGCGCCTCCGCGCGCGGTCGCGTCGAGGGCGGCGACGAGCTTGTGCGCGGCGCGGCTGACGTACCCGTCGTCGGCGTCGATCGTGAGCGCAGCATCCTCCGAGACGGGATGCGCGGGCTTGACCACCGCGCGCCCGTCGACCCGCACGCGACCCGCCTCGATCGCTGCGCGGGCGGCGGTGCGGGATCGCGCGAGCCCGCGCGACACGAGTGCGACGTCGAGTCGCGTGCTCACGCCGTGCGCGTCGGCTCGACGCCCGGAGCGTCGGTCGCGTCGAGCTCCGCCCTCAGCTCGTCGTGCAGCTGGCGGAACGCCGCAGCCCGATCCGCGAGGGGTCGCTCCTCGATGAGGGCGAGTCGCGAGAGCAGGCCGTCGTCCGCCTCGGCGACCTGGCTCGACTCATCGGCTCTCGAGCCGCCAGAGGTCGGCGCCTCGACCTGCGCCGACATCATCGCCTCGCCGTCGCCGTCGCCGTCCATGGTCACGAGCGTATCGCGAGCTCGCGCAACTGCTCGTCGACGTCGAGCCCGAAGATCTGCAGGCCTGAGGCGTGGATGACGGCCGCGCCGGCGCGGAGCAGATCGAGCGGATCGCCCGCCCGGGCGACGCGCACCACGTGCTGCTTCATGCGCACGACGGCCTTGCCGACCTCGACCGTGCGCACGCCGTCCTCGACGCTCTCCCGCGCCTCCGGATACGGCTCGAAGAGCTGCCGCAGGTCGGTGAGGATGTAGTCGGGATGCTGGCCGGCGGGCGCCGCGAGCACCTGCTTGGCGCGGTCGATGCCCGTGAGCACGAGCGCGGTCGCCATGCCGGCGCGGTTGCCGCCGAGGATGTCCGTGTCGAGGCGGTCGCCCACGACGAGGGCGTTGCGAGCCCCGAACCGCTCGGCTGCGACGTCGAAGATGGGCTTCTCCGGCTTGCCGGCGAAGACGGGCAGGCGACCCACGGCGAGGTGCACGGCCGAGACGAGAGTGCCGTTTCCGGGCGCGATGCCCCGCGCGACGGGGATGGTCCAGTCGGTGTTGGTCGCCACCCACGGAATGCCGGTGTGCAGGGCGAACGACGCCTCGGCCAGGTGCTCCCAACCGACGTGCGGCGCGAACCCTTGAATGACGGCCGCGGGGTCGTCCTCCGCGGAGCGCGTCACCGTGAACCCCGCGTTCTCGACCTCGCTCACGAGGCCGTCGCCCCCGACGACGAGGATGCGCGAGCCGGGCTCCACGAGATCTGCGAGCACGCGCACCGCGGCCTGCGGGCTCGTCACCACATCGCTCGCGGCGACGGAGAGACCGAGCTCTCTCAAGTGCTCGGCGACGGCCTCGTCGGTGCGAGAGGCGTTGTTGGTGATGTAGCCGACCCGCACGCTCTCCGCAGCGCGCGTGATGCTCTCGACCGCGTGCGGGATCGCCCCCGGCCCCGTGTAGACGACGCCGTCGAGGTCGAGGAGCAGAGCATCCCGCTCGGTGAGCGGCGCGGGCCGACGCTTACCGAGCGGCATCGTCGCCCTCCGCAGCACCAGCTTCTTCCTCGACGATCTCGATGGTGTCCTCGTCGGGCGTCGCGCCGCCGGCCGCAGCAATGGCCGCGGCGGCGACGTCGGCCCGACGTGCCCACTCGTCCGCCTCCTCCTCGCGCCCGAGCTCGGCGAGGACGACAGCGTAGGAGTCGAAGAGGGCGGGACTGTAGCGGTAGGCGGTCGTCGGGTCGAGCTGCGGAATCTCGAGCTCGAGCAGTGCCTGTTCGGTCTGCCCGAGGTCGAGGCGCGCGCCCGACATCGCGATCGCGAGCTCGACCCGCGCGGCTTCCGTCAGTGTTGCGCGGTCGACCGAGCGCGCGAGCTCGAGCGCCTTCTCCGGGCGCCCGAGACCTCGCTCGCAGTCGACCATGAGCGGCAGCTGCTCGTTCGAGCCGGAGATGCGACGGTACGTGCGCAGCTCGCGCAGCGCGAGCGCGAAGTCGCCGTTCGCGTAGGCCGTGATGGCGTACGTCTCGCGTGCCACCGCGATGCGGCCTGCGCGACGCGCAGCGGCCGCCGCGTGCCGATGGGCGAGCGCGGGGTCGTCGTCGATCAGCTCGGCCGCCATGACGAGGTGCTGCGCCACGCGGTCGGCATTCTCCTTCGCGAGCGTGCGCAGCTCGTTGCGCGCGTGGCGGTCGAGCTCCTTGCCGGTGACGTGCTCGGGAACCGGCGGGTCGTCGTGCCGCGGGCGGTCGTTGTCGCCTTCCGGGCGGCCCGGGCGATCCGGTCGGGATGCGCCCGCCGGCCGCGGGCCGCGGTAGCCCGCGCCATCGCGCCGCGGCGCACCGTCGCGCTGAGGTGCCCCGCCACGTCGCGCCGCACCCTCACGGGCGGGCGCGCCGTCTCGGCGAGGGGCAGCACCGTCTCGGCGCGGGGCAGCGCCATCGCGCTTCGGAGCATCGTCGCGACGGGGTGCGCCGTCGCGCTTCGGCCGGTCGTCGCGCCGTGGACGATCGGGGCGTTCAGCCATGGGTGACTCCCTGGGTTCGAGACTCGTCAACCACGCGGTGAGGTCGACGAGCGTGCTGGTGCGTTAACGCAAAATGGCCACCCATCACTGGGTGGCCATCTCACAAAGAAGTCCGGCGGTGTCCTACTCTCCCACGAGGTCCCCCTCGCAGTACCATCGGCGCAGAAGGTCTTAGCTTCCGGGTTCGGAATGTAACCGGGCGTTTCCCCTTCGCTATGGCCGCCGAAACACTATTGATTTATCAATCGTTTACGGACAGACATGCAGAGCACTGTTCTCACAGCGATCCTGTCTGAGCGTAGTTCTCGACCGTAAATCGAGAACCACAAAGTGGACGCGAGCAGCAAACTCATTCCCCTCACAAGGAGGGAGGTTGTTGTCAAGTTATCGGCTTATTAGTACGGGTCAGCTGCGAGGGTCTTTAGTCCCCTCTTCCACATCCCGCCTATCAACCCAGTCGTCTGGCTGGGAGCCTCTCACCATAAATGGTATGGAAGTCTCATCTTGAGGCCGGCTTCCCGCTTAGATGCTTTCAGCGGTTATCCATCCCGAACGTAGCTAATCAGCGGTGCTCCTGGCGGAACAACTGACACACCAGAGGTTCGTCCAACCCGGTCCTCTCGTACTAGGGTCAGATCCTCTCAAACTTCCTGCGCGCGCAGCGGATAGGGACCGAACTGTCTCACGACGTTCTAAACCCAGCTCGCGTACCGCTTTAATGGGCGAACAGCCCAACCCTTGGGACCTACTCCAGCCCCAGGATGCGACGAGCCGACATCGAGGTGCCAAACCATGCCGTCGATATGGACTCTTGGGCAAGATCAGCCTGTTATCCCCGAGGTACCTTTTATCCGTTGAGCGACAGCGCTTCCACAAGCCACTGCCGGATCACTAGTCCCGACTTTCGTCCCTGCTCGACCTGTCAGTCTCACAGTCAAGCTCCCTTGTGCACTTACACTCGACACCTGATTGCCAACCAGGTTGAGGGAACCTTTGGGCGCCTCCGTTACTTTTTGGGAGGCAACCGCCCCAGTTAAACTACCCACCAGGCACTGTCCCTGAACCGGATTACGGTTCGAAGTTAGATATCCAGAGTGACCAGAGTGGTATTTCAACAATGACTCCACGAACACTAGCGTGCCCGCTTCACAGTCTCCCACCTATCCTACACAAGCCACACCGAACACCAATACCAAGCTGTAGTAAAGGTCACGGGGTCTTTCCGTCCTGCTGCGCGTAACGAGCATCTTTACTCGTAGTGCAATTTCGCCGAGTTCGCGGTTGAGACAGCTGGGAAGTCGTTACGCCATTCGTGCAGGTCGGAACTTACCCGACAAGGAATTTCGCTACCTTAGGATGGTTATAGTTACCACCGCCGTTTACTGGGGCTTAAATTCAGAGCTTCGCTTGCGCTAACCCTTCCTCTTAACCTTCCAGCACCGGGCAGGCGTCAGTCCGTATACATCGTCTTGCGACTTAGCACGGACCTGTGTTTTTAGTAAACAGTCGCTTCCCACTGGTCTCTGCGGCCTTCAACGCTCCGGGAGTAAATCCCTTCACGAATCCGGCCCCCCTTCTCCCGAAGTTACGGGGGCATTTTGCCGAGTTCCTTAACCACGATTCTCTCGATCTCCTTGGTATTCTCTACCTGACCACCTGAGTCGGTTTGGGGTACGGGTGACTAGAACCTCGCGTCGATGCTTTTCTCGGCAGCATAGGATCACTGATTTCCCCCGTGAGGGGTACGCATCGGATCTCAGGCTATGTGAACGACGGATTTGCCTATCGTTCGCCCTACATCCTTACACCGGGACAACCATCGCCCGGCTCAGCTACCTTCCTGCGTCACACCTGTTAATACGCTAGCCGCACCAGCGTAGGGTCGAGTGCTAGCCCCGGCGCTCCTCCCCGAAGGGATCGGTCACCGGTATTCGGACTCTTAGCATTACTGGATTAGCTTGGGCGGTTCTTCGTCAGTACGGGAATATCAACCCGTTGTCCATCGACTACGCCTGTCGGCCTCGCCTTAGGTCCCGACTTACCCAGGGCGGATTAACCTGGCCCTGGAACCCTTGGTCTTTCGGAGGACGGGTTTCTCACCCGTCTTTCGCTACTCATGCCTGCATTCTCACTCGTGTGGCCTCCACGGCTGGTTCACACCGCCGCTTCTCTGGCCACACGACGCTCTCCTACCGATCCGCACGGCTGGACCACGAAGGCCTACCTATTATGCGAATCCTACGACTTCGGTGGTGTGCTTGAGCCCCGTTACATTGTCGGCGCGGAATCACTTGACCAGTGAGCTATTACGCACTCTTTCAAGGGTGGCTGCTTCTAAGCCAACCTCCTGGTTGTCTATGCAACTCCACATCCTTTCCCACTTAGCACACGCTTAGGGACCTTAGTCGGTAGTCTGGGTTGTTTCCCTCTCGACAATGAAGCTTATCCCCCACTGTCTCACTGCTGCGCTCTCACTTACCGGCATTCGGAGTTTGGCTGACGTCAGTAACCTTTTGGGGCCCATCGGCCATCCAGTAGCTCTACCTCCGGCAAGAAACACGCAACGCTGCACCTAAATGCATTTCGGAGAGAACCAGCTATCACGAAGTTTGATTGGCCTTTCACCCCTATCCACAGCTCATCCCCTCAGTTTTCAACCTAAGTGGGTTCGGTCCTCCACGACGTCTTACCGTCGCTTCAACCTGGCCATGGATAGATCACTTCGCTTCGGGTCTAGGACATGCGACTGAATCGCCCTATTCAGACTCGCTTTCGCTACGGCTACCCCTCTCGGGTTAACCTCGCCACATATCGCTAACTCGCAGGCTCATTCTTCAAAAGGCACGCCGTCACAGCTACTAGGGCTGCTCCGACGGTTTGTAAGCAAACGGTTTCAGGTACTATTTCACTCCCCTCCCGGGGTACTTTTCACCTTTCCCTCACGGTACTTGTCCGCTATCGGTCATCTGGGAGTATTTAGGCTTATCAGGTGGTCCTGACAGATTCACACGGGATTTCTCGGGCCCCGTGCTACTTGGGATACTCTCCGGGCCATTACGACATTTCGACTACGGGGCTGGCACCCTCTGTGGCTGGCCTTTCAAGACCATTCGTCTATATCGCGCTGTAACCCTTACTGCTCGGCAGAGCAGCGGGAAAGTCCCACAACCCCGACCATGCAACGCCTGCCGGCTATCACACATGATCGGTTTAGCCTGATCCGCGTTCGCTCGCCACTACTGACGGAATCACTGTTGTTTTCTCTTCCTGTGGGTACTGAGATGTTTCACTTCCCCACGTTCCCTCTACCCGCCCTATATATTCAGGCGGGAGTCACTGGGTCGCACAAGTACGCCCAGCGGGGTTTCCCCATTCGGAAATCCTCGGCTCAAAGCTCGCTTATCAGCTCCCCGAGGCTTATCGCAGATTGCTACGTCCTTCTTCGGCTCCAGATGCCAAGGCATCCACCGTTTGCTCTTAGAAACTTGACTACATGAGTTTGAATCGATCGTGCATCTCGCGCCCGAAGGCGTTCGACGCAGACCAATGATCTATATCTCTTTCGAGATGTTTGATCGTAGATCCGAGGTCTTGCGACCTCAGTTCTAAGATGCTCGCGTCCACTGTGTAGTTCTCAACATACGGTCGGTACCGCTCCTGTCGACGACTCCGAAGAGTACTGTCTAGTCGATCAGATCGCGGTCCGAGGAATCGTGTCTCGAGGTCACCCTCGAGGCCCGGTCCCTCAGGACCCAACAGCGTGCATGTGGCCAGCTCCTGCCAGCTGCCGTTCCAGCACCCCGAAGGATGCGTACTGAGCTGCCGGCTCTCGCCGACCACCAAAGTCAAAGTTCCACCCATGAGCTACCGGCTGGGAACGTATGCCCCAGATCCGGCTTCTGGCTGCACTCGCCGAAGCGAGACAGCAGATGCTCCTTAGAAAGGAGGTGATCCAGCCGCACCTTCCGGTACGGCTACCTTGTTACGACTTAGTCCTAATCACCGATCCCACCTTCGACAGCTCCCTCCTTGCGGTTGGGCCACTGGCTTCGGGTGTTACCGACTTTCATGACTTGACGGGCGGTGTGTACAAGGCCCGGGAACGTATTCACCGTGGCGTTGCTGATCCACGATTACTAGCGACTCCAACTTCATGAGGTCGAGTTGCAGACCTCAATCCGAACTGAGACCGGCTTTTTGGGATTCGCTCCACCTTGCGGTATTGCAGCCCTTTGTACCGGCCATTGTAGCATGCGTGAAGCCCAAGACATAAGGGGCATGATGATTTGACGTCATCCCCACCTTCCTCCGAGTTGACCCCGGCAGTCTCCCATGAGTTCCCACCATTACGTGCTGGCAACATAGGACGAGGGTTGCGCTCGTTGCGGGACTTAACCCAACATCTCACGACACGAGCTGACGACAACCATGCACCACCTGTTTACGAGTGTCCAAAGAGTTGACTATTTCTAGCCCGTTCTCGTATATGTCAAGCCTTGGTAAGGTTCTTCGCGTTGCATCGAATTAATCCGCATGCTCCGCCGCTTGTGCGGGCCCCCGTCAATTCCTTTGAGTTTTAGTCTTGCGACCGTACTCCCCAGGCGGGGAACTTAATGCGTTAGCTGCGACACAGAAACCGTGGAATGGTCCCTACATCTAGTTCCCAACGTTTACGGCATGGACTACCAGGGTATCTAATCCTGTTCGCTCCCCATGCTTTCGCTCCTCAGCGTCAGTTACGGCCCAGAGATCTGCCTTCGCCATCGGTGTTCCTCCTGATATCTGCGCATTCCACCGCTACACCAGGAATTCCAATCTCCCCTACCGCACTCTAGTTTGCCCGTACCCACTGCAGGCGCGAGGTTGAGCCTCGCGTTTTCACAGCAGACGCGACAAACCGCCTACGAGCTCTTTACGCCCAATAATTCCGGACAACGCTTGCACCCTACGTATTACCGCGGCTGCTGGCACGTAGTTAGCCGGTGCTTTTTCTGCAGGTACCGTCACTTTCGCTTCTTCCCTGCTAAAAGAGGTTTACAACCCGAAGGCCGTCGTCCCTCACGCGGCGTTGCTGCATCAGGCTTGCGCCCATTGTGCAATATTCCCCACTGCTGCCTCCCGTAGGAGTCTGGGCCGTGTCTCAGTCCCAGTGTGGCCGGTCACCCTCTCAGGCCGGCTACCCGTCGTCGCCTTGGTGGGCCGTTACCTCACCAACTAGCTGATAGGCCGCGAGTCCATCCCAGACCGAAGTTCTTTCCAGCTACTGATCATGCGATCGCAGCTCGTATCCGGTATTAGACGTCGTTTCCAACGCTTATCCCAGAGTCTGGGGCAGGTTACTCACGTGTTACTCACCCGTTCGCCACTAATCCACCAGAGCAAGCTCCGGCTTCATCGTTCGACTTGCATGTGTTAAGCACGCCGCCAGCGTTCGTCCTGAGCCAGGATCAAACTCTCCGTAAATGTTTGATTGCCGAGCAGCTCGAAAGCCGCTGGCACATCTAGTGCTCCGGTCGCCACCGAAGTGGTGAACCGGCGCGAGTTTGTCTGACTGAAGTTCGAATATCTACTGACATTCTTGTTTCAATCCAAAGGAATCTCATTCGACTGACCGAGGTCAGCCGACGAGGTTATTTGGCATTGACTTAGTGCACGCTGTTGAGTTCTCAAGGATCGGACGCTCCAGACCTTCGGCTTCTCAGCCGTCGCAACTGGGCAACTTCCCTAACATATCCGCCCGAGAGATCCGATGCAAATCGGTGATCTCGGTGACCAGGTGTTCTGGCCGACTGAGCCCGATCGATCGAATCGATCTGTGGAGGCGGACTTCCCATCCTACTTGGCGATGAGCGCACCAGCAAGTGGCTGCTCTGTCTTGGAGGATGTGTCCCGCTTGAGGCCGACCTGCTGTTCCGCTGGCCGCACCTTTGGGGTGACAAGAGGAAACATTACGGGCGCATGACGTCCGGGACAAATCTCGGCGCATCCCGGGCGTGTCGCGCTCGTGCGACCGGGCGTTCGCGGCCCCCGCGACCCCTCAGGAGTCGCCGAAAGTCAGGCCTGCGAGGGTCTTCTTGCCCCGTCGCAGCACCGCCGCCCCGCCCGCGAGGGCGGCCCCGGCGAGAGTCTGGTCCTCCCCCGACACCTTCACGTTGTTGAGGGAGACGCCGCCCTGCGCGATCGCCCGCCGGGCCTCCCCCGCGCTCGAGCACAGGCCCGTCGCCACGAGCGCGTGCACCACGGTGTCCGACTCAGCGACACGCGCCGAGGGCAGCTCCGCGACCGCCGCGGCGAGGGTTGCGACGTCGAGCTCGGCGAGGTCACCCTGGCCGAACAAGGCCGCTGAGGCGGCAATGGCCGCGGCCGCGGCATCCTCACCGTGTACGAGCGCCGTCACCTCGAGAGCGAGCCGGCGCTGCGATTCTCGCCGGAACGGCTCGTCCGCGACCTTCGCCGCGTACTCCTCGATCTCCGCGCGCGTCAGGAACGTGAAGACCTTGAGCCGGTCGATGACGTCCGCGTCGTCGGTGTTGAGCCAGAACTGGTACATCGCGTAGGGGCTGCACATGACCGGGTCGAGCCAGATCGCGTTGCCCTCGCTCTTGCCGAACTTCGTGCCATCGCTGTTCGTGATGAGCGGCGTGCCGATCGCGTGCACGCTGCGCCCCTCCGCGCGATGGATGAGGTCGGTGCCGCTCGTCAGGTTGCCCCACTGGTCGCTGCCCCCCGTCTGCAGCACGCAGCCGTACTGGCGGTGCAGCTCGAGGTAGTCGTAGCCCTGCAGGATCTGGTAGCTGAACTCGGTGTAGCTGATGCCGGCGTCGGAATTCAGCCGTGCCGCGACCGCGTCCTTCTTGAGCATCGTGCCGACGCGGTAGTACTTGCCGACGTCGCGCAGGAAGTCGATGGCGCTCAGGCCCGCCGTCCAGTCGAGATTGTTGACCAGACGGACGCCGGTCTCACCCTCGCTCGGCAAGAACCGGCCGACCTGAGTCTGCAGGTAGCCCACCCACTCGGCGACCGTCTCCCGCGTGTTGAGCTGACGCTCGGCCGTCGGGCGCGGGTCGCCGATGAGGCCCGTCGACCCGCCCACGAGAGCCAGCGGACGGTGGCCCGCCAGCTGCAGGCGGCGCATGAGCAGCAGCTGCACGAGATTGCCCAGGTGCAGGCTCGGCGCCGTCGGGTCGAACCCGCAGTAGTAGGTGATCGGCGGGCCGGCGAGCAGCTCGCGCAGGGCATCCGCATCGGTGGAGACGTGCACGAGACCGCGCCACACGATCTCCTCCCACACCGTCTCGAAACTCGAATCGTTCTGCGGGGGCGCGAGGGTCACGGGTGCGGCGGTCACCGCGTCAGAGTATCAGCGGCGAGTCGACCGCCACCCGCGGGCGGGCGGGCATCGACGCCCGATCGCGCTCTGCGCGGCGCAGCCGGCGCCCGGCACGAATCCACCCTCTAAGGTTGATCGCGAGGAGGATCGATGCTCGTTATGATGGCCGCTCCACTCGGGCGGGCCGACCCCGCTGGAGCCACCCGCGCTCTGCTCGACCTGCGCGCCCGCTTCGACGGCGACTACCCGCTCGCACCCGACGCGACCGACAACGGCGAGCTGCGAGCCCTCACCCCGAGCCCGCGTGCGGCACTCGAGACCGTGCTGCACCTCGCCCGCGCGCGGCAGTGGCAGGTGGGCCTCGGTGCCGGCGCCGTGCGCACTCCCCTGCCCGCCAGCATGCGCGACGCCGCAGGGCCCGGTGTCATGGCCGCGCGCGACGCCCTGGATGCGGCGGCTCGGCGGGCCAGCCGCTGCGCGATCCGCGGGGACGGGACCGCGCCCGTCGAGCCGCTCGACGCGCTGCTCGATCTCATCCTGGCCCATCGCGAGCGCTGGAGCGGGCAGGGCTGGCAGCTGCACGACCTCCTCGAGGCCGGCGGCACGCAGGCCGACGCCGCGCACACGCTCGGCATCACACCGCAGGCCGTGAGCAAGCGCGCTCGAGCCGCCGGGCTGCGCGTCGACGCGGAAGCGCGCATCGCCCTCGCCGACCTGCTCAGCGCGGCCCTGCGCCCTTCCGCCTGACCGCCGCACGGTACACCGACACGGTCGACTCGCCGTCGAGCCAGAACCGCCACTGATACTCGGCACCGCCACCCGGGCCGGCCACCCCCACCCGCGGTCCGCGAGCGACGAACGCGGGCGCCGGGGCCGGCTGCAGCTCGAGGCGCGGGCCGTCGGCCGCGACGTCGTCGACGGGAGCGAGCAGTGTTCCCGAATCGGCGAGCGTGACGCCGAGCGCCTGCGCGAGCCGCGCCGGCCCCCGCGCGAGATCGCGATGCGGGATGCTGCGCTCGGGCCTCCCGCTTCGCCGGCGCTCGAGGGCCGCCTCGGCACCCGCGACGACCTCACCAGCGCGCAGCAGGAGCGCCCCCGCCCGGCCGGGGGGGCCGCACACGAGGTTGACGCACGTGTGCATGCCGTACGTGAAGTACGCGTAGACGTGCCCCGCTCCCGCGAACATGGGGCGCGTGCGCGGCGTCTCTCCGCGGAACGCGTGCGAGCCGGGGTCGTCCTCGCCGCGGTACGCCTCGACCTCCGTGAGCCGCACCGTCACCCCGCGGCAGTGCACGAGCGCTCCGAGCACGCGCGGCGCGACGTCGAGCGGGTCGCCCCGCAGGAGCTCGAGCTCGGGGCGCACGCGGGTCAGTCGGGCAGGGCGGCGAGGCGCTCGTCGAGGTGAGCTCGCTGCGCCGCGACCGCGCTCGGGGCCGTGCCGCCCGCGCCCGAGCGCGAGGCGATCGAGCCCTCCACGGTGAGCACCGCCCGCACCTCGGGCGTCAGCCGCGCATCGATCGACGCGTACTCGTCGTCGCTCGGCTCGTGCAACTCGAGGCCGTGCCGCTCGCAGTGCGCGACGAGCGCGCCGGAGACCTCGTGCGCCTCGCGGAACGGCACACCCTGCCGCACGAGCCAGTCGGCGACATCGGTGGCCAGGGAGAACCCCGCCGGGGCGAGCTCGGCCATCCGCTCGGTATCGAAGCGCAGGGTCGCGACCATGCCCGTGAAGGCCGGCAGCAGCACCTCGAGAGTCTCGACGGCGTCGAAGACAGGCTCTTTGTCCTCCTGCAGGTCGCGGTTGTAGGCGAGCGGGAGGCCCTTGAGGGTCGTGAGCAGGCCCGTGAGGTCACCGATGAGGCGCCCCGACTTGCCGCGCGCGAGCTCGGCGATGTCGGGGTTCTTCTTCTGCGGCATGATCGACGACCCCGTCGAGTAGCCGTCGTGCAGCGTCACGAATCCGACCTCGTGGGTGTTCCAGAAGATGATCTCCTCGGACAGCCGCGAGAGGTCCACCCCGAGCTGCGCTGCGATGTACAGGAATTCGGCCACGAGGTCGCGCGCCGCCGTGGCGTCGATCGAGTTCTCGGCCGGGCCGGCGAAGCCGAGGTCCGCGGCGACGAGCCCCGGGTCGAGCCCGAGCGAGGAGCCCGCGAGGGCCCCGGCGCCATAGGGCGAGCGGTTCGCGCGCTCCCACCAGTCGCGCAGCCGCTCGAGGTCGCGCACGAGAGGCCACGCATGGGCGAGCAGGTGGTGCGCGAGCAGGATCGGCTGCGCGTGCTGCAGGTGAGTGCGGCCCGGCATGACCGCATCCGGATGCGCGTCCGCCTGCCCGGCGAGCGCCTCGATGAGCGCGCGCACGTCGCGGGCGATCACGCGGCCGTGATCGCGCAGGAACATGCGGATGAGCGTCGCGATCTGGTCGTTGCGGCTGCGCCCGGCGCGCAGGGAGCCGCCGAGCTCGGGCCCGACCTCCTCGACGAGCGCGGTCTCGAGCGCACCGTGCACGTCCTCATCCTCGGGGCGGGGCTGCAGGGTGCCGTCTGCCCAGCGCTCCTCGAGGCGGTCGAGACCCGCGAGCATGCGGGTGAGCGCGTCCTCGGTCAGATACCCCGCGGCCGCGAGAGCCCGGGCATGTGCTCGTGACCCCGCGAGGTCGTAGGGGGCGAGCTGCCAGTCGAAGTGGGTCGAGCGGCTCAGGCGCACGAGCTCCGGCGAGGGGCCGTCGCTGAAGCGGCCGCCCCACAGCGATCCTTCGTTCGTCGCGCGCACCACGTCAGGCCTCCCGGCCCTGGGCGCGCTCGAGCAGCCACACGAGGAGCGCCTTCTGCGCGTGAAGGCGGTTCTCGCTCTCGTCCCAGATGACGCTCTGCGGCCCGTCGATGACGTCGGCGGTGACCTCGTATCCCCGGTCGGCGGGAAGGCAGTGCAGGAAGATCGCGTCGGGCTGCGCGAGCGCCATGAGCTCGGTGTCGACCTTGTAGGGGCTCAGGGCGGCGACGCGCGCGACCTTCTCCTCCTCCTTGCCCATGGACACCCAGGTGTCGGTGACGACGACGTCGGCGCCTGTGACGGCCTCGACCTGGTCGGTGAGGATCGCGATCGATCCGCCCGTGGCGCGCGCGATCTCGGTCGCATCGGCGACGACCTGCGCGTTCGGCAGGTAGTCGGCGGGGCAGCCGACCCGGACGTGCATGCCGGCCGTCGCTCCCGCGAGCAGGTAGGAGTGCACCATGTTGTCGGCGCCGTCGCCCAGGAAGGCGACCGTGAGCCCGGCGAGGTGGCCCTTGTGCTCGCGGATCGTGAGGAGGTCGGCGAGCAGCTGGCACGGGTGGAAGTCGTCGCTCAGCGCATTGATGACCGGCACGGTCGTGCCCTTCGCCATCTCCTCGAGCCCCGCCTGCCCGTAGGTGCGCCACGCGATCGCCGCGACCATGCGCTCGAGCACGCGCGCGGTGTCGCTCGGGGTCTCCTTGCCGCCGAGCTGGCTGTTCGCGGTCGAGATGATGAGCGGCTGACCGCCGAGGTCGGCGATGCCGACGGCGAAGGAGACGCGCGTGCGGGTCGACGACTTGTCGAAGATGACGGCGACCGTCTGCGGGCCCTCGAGCGGGCGGGTTGCCCAGCGGTGGCGCTTGAGCTCGACCGCGAGGTCGAGAATCTCGGCCTGCTCGGCGGGCGACAGGTCGTCGTCGCGCAGGAAGTGGCGCGTGAGCGGTGCGGGTGCGGTCATGGGCGGGCGGCCTCCAGGCTCGCGGCGAAGACGGTAAGGAACCGGTCGATCTCAGCATCGCCGATGATGAGCGGCGGTGCGAGGCGCACCGTCGTCGGGCCCGTCGCGTTGACGATGAGCCCGCGCTGCAGCGCGTGGCCGACGACCGCGGGCGCGATCGGCTCCGCGAGCTCGATGCCGAGCAGCAGGCCGCGTCCGCGCACCTCCACGATGAGGTCGCTGCCGAGAGCGAGGATGCCCGACCGCAGCTGCTCGCCGCGCCTGGCGGCATTCGCCACGAGGTCGGCGCGCTCGATCTCCGCGAGCACGGCATCGGCCACGCCCGTCGCGAGCGGGTTGCCGCCGAACGTGGAGCCGTGCTGGCCGAGCGTGAAGAGCTCGCTCGCCGCGCCCGTCGTCACGAGAGCGCCGATGGGCACTCCCCCGCCGATGCCCTTGGCGAGCGCGATGGCGTCGGGCAGCACGCCCTCCGGCAGCTCGCCGGCGTGCTGGAAGGCGAACCAGTCGCCTGTGCGCCCCGCGCCGGTCTGGATCTCGTCGAGGATCAGCAGTGCGCCGTGCGCCGTGGTGAGCTCCCGGGCGGCCGCGAGGAAGCCGGGCGGAAGCGGCACGACGCCGGCCTCGCCCTTGATGGGCTCGAGGATGACGGCGGCGACATCCGGCCCCATGGCCGCCTCGAGAGCGTCGAGCTCGGTCGGCAGATGCTCGACTCCGGGCACGAGCGGCTCGAACGGCTCGCGCAGCGCGGCCTTGCCGGTGAGCGCGAGCGAGCCCATCGTGCGGCCGTGGAAGCCCGACTCGAAGGCGAGGATGCGCGACCGACCGGTGCGGCGTGCGAGCTTGATCGCGGCCTCGTTGGCCTCCGCACCCGAGTTGGCGACGTAGACACGGCCCGATTCGCCCATGCCCGTCACTCGCACGAGGCGCTCGGCGAAGGCGATCGCCTGCGGGGTCGTGAAGTAGTTGCTCACGTGGACCGCGCGGGCGGCCTGCGTGCTCACGGCCTCGACGACCGCGGGGTGCGCGTGGCCGAGGGCGTTCACGGCGATGCCGGCGAGGAAGTCGAGGTACTCGGCCCCGTCGACATCCCACACGAGGGCGCCGCGGCCGTGGTCGAGCACGGCGGAGGGCGTCGGAGAGGAGGCCATGGCGACCTGTGCGAAGCGCGCGCGCATCGCCTCGGTCTGTGTGCCCGTGATGGGAAGAGGCGCGCTGTGCGTGTCGGTCGCGCCGTCAGCGGCTCTCATGGAACCACCTCCGTGCCGATCCCCTTCTGGGTGAACATCTCGAGAAGGATCGAGTGCGGGATGCGGCCGTCGATGATCGCGGACTTCGCGACCCCGCCCTCGACCGCTTCGAGGCACGCGGCCATCTTGGGGATCATGCCGGCTTGGAGGCTCGGCAGCAGCTCACGCAGCTCGGGCACGGCGATCGTCGAGACGAGCGAGTCGCGATCAGGCCAGTCGCGGTAGAGGCCCGCGACGTCGGTGAGGATCACGAGCTTCTCGGCCTTCAGGGCCACGGCGAGCGCCGAGGCGGCCGAGTCGGCGTTGACGTTGAGCGACTGCCCGGGAGTGTCGATATCAGGAGCGATCGAGGAGACGACCGGGATGCGGTCGGCGTCGAGCTGCGCGATGACCGGCTCGGGGTTGACGCCCACGACGTCACCGACGAGACCCAGGTCGACCTCCTCGCCGTCGACCATCGCGCCGCGCTTGCGCCCGCGGAAGAGCCCGGCGTCCTCCCCCGAGATCGCGGCCGCGAGAGGCCCGTGCTCGTTGATGTGGTTGACGATGGCCGGGCTGACCTGCCCCGTGAGCACCATGCGCACAACATCCATCGCCTCGGGGCTCGTGTAGCGGTAACCGCCTCGGAAGTCGCTCTCGATCTTGAAGCGGTCGAGCATGGAGGAGATCTGGGGGCCGCCACCGTGCACGATGACGGGGCGCACGCCCGCCGTGCGCATGAAGACGATGTCTTCGGCGAAGGTGCGCTGCAGCTCGGGGGTCACCATGGCGTTGCCGCCGAACTTGATGACCACGATGCGGTCGCGGTAGGTCTGCAGCCACGGGAGCGCGTCGATGAGGGTGGCCGCCTTCTCGGCGGCGAGGGCGAAGTCGTCGGAGTCGTGTGTCGTGGTCATCAGCTGGAGTATGCGCTGTTCTCGTGGACGTAGTCGTGGGTGAGGTCGTTGGTGAGGATCATCGCGGCCGCGTCGCCGACACCGAGCTCGATGAGCACGCTCACGACCCGGTCGCTCAAGTCGACCTCCTCGCGCGGCCTATCCGGCCCGCCCGCGTGGCAGACGCGCACGCCGTTCATGGTCACGTCGACCGCGTAGGGGTCGAACTCGGCGCTCGTCGTGCCGATCGCCGCGAGCACGCGCCCCCAGTTGGGGTCGTTGCCGAAGATGGCCGCCTTGAAGAGGTTGTTGCGCGCGACGGAGCGGCCCACCTCGACGGCGTCGTCCTCGCTCGCGGCGCCGTGCACGTGGATCTGGATGTCGTGGCTCGCGCCCTCCGCATCGGCCTGCAGCTGCAGCACGAGCGAGGAGCACGCGTCGACGAGGAGGAGCGTGAACTCCTCGGTGCTGGGCGTGACGCCGGATGCTCCGCTCGCCATGAGCGTCACCTGATCGTTGGTCGACATGCAGCCGTCCGAGTCGAGGCGGTCGAAGGTCAGGCGGGTGGCCTCACGCAGCGCGCGGTCGAGCTCGGCGACCGGCAGGTCGGCGTCGGTCGTGATGACCGAGAGCATCGTCGCGAGCCCGGGGGCGAGCATCCCTGCCCCTTTCGCCATGCCGCCGATCGTGTAGCCGGGGCCTTCGACGGTGACCGTCTTGGGCACCGAGTCGGTCGTCATGATCGCGCGAGCGGCGTCCTCACCGCCGTCGGTGGTCAGCGCGCCGGCCGCCGTCGCGACGCCGGTGAGCAGCTTCTCGCGGTCGAGCTGCTCGCCGATGAGGCCCGTCGAGCACACGAGCACGTCGCCCGCGTCGACGCCGAGGTGCTCGGCGACCGCCTCGGCCGTCGCGTGGGTGGTCTGGAAGCCCTGGGCCCCGGTGAAGCAGTTGGCGCCGCCGGAGTTGAGCACAATCGCGCGCACATCGCCGTCGGCGATGACCTGCTGCGACCAGATGATGGGGTTCGCCTTCGCGCGGTTGCTCGTGAACACGGCGGCGCCAGCCGAGCTCGGCCCGCGGTTGACGAGCAGGGCGAGGTCGAGGGCCCCCGTCGACTTGAGGCCGGCGGCGACGCTCGCCGCCTCGAATCCGGCTGCGGCGGTGACGGTCATGGTGCGACTCCGTTCCGGGGCAGGCCGAGGTCTTCGGGCAGGCCCAGTGCGAGGTTGAGGGACTGCACGGCAGCGCCGGCAGTGCCCTTGACGAGGTTGTCGAGCGCGACGACGACGACGACGCGACCGGCGTCCTCATCGACGGCGAGACCGATGAGGGCGGTGTTCGCGCCCACGACGTCGGCGGTCTTGGGGAAGTGGCCCTCGGGCAGCACGTGCACGAACGGCTCGGCGGAGTACGCCGACTCCCACGCCGAGCGCACGCTCGAGGCGTCGGCACCCGGTTCGAGGCGCGCCGTGATCGTCGCGAGGATGCCGCGGCTCATCGGCACGAGCACGGGCGTGAAGGAGATGCTCGGGTGCGCGGCGCCGGCGACGCGGAGGTTCTGCAGGATCTCGGGGATGTGCCGGTGCGTGCCGCCGACCGCGTAGGGCGACGCCGAGCCCATGAGCTCGCTGCCGAGAAGCATGGTCTTGAGGGCGCGGCCGGCACCCGAGGGGCCCACGGCGAGCGCGGCGGTGAGGTCGGCGGGCTCGATGACCTCGCTGCGGATGCCCGGGGCCAGGCCGAGCGTCACGGCGGTCACGTTGCACCCCGGTACGGCGATGCGCCGAGCGCCGCTGAGGTGCTCGCGGTGGCGGGTGCCGTCGGCGTGCAGCAGCTCGGGCAGCCCGTAGGTCCACGCTCCGTGGTACTCGCCGCCGTAGAAGCGCTCCCAGTCGGCCTCGCTCGTGAGGCGGTGGTCGGCGCCGCAGTCGAGCACGAGCGTGCTCTCGGGCAGCGTCGCGGCGACGGCGCCCGAGGCGCCGTGCGGCAGGGCGAGCACGACGGCGTCGTGCCCCGCGAGTACCTCGGGCGTCGTCTCGGCGAAGGTCAGGTGGTCGAGGGAGCGCAGGTGCGGCTGCACGTCGATGAGGCGCTGGCCCGCGTTGCTGTGCGCCGTGACGGTCGTCACCTCGACACCGGGGTGGTCGGCGAGCAGGCGCAGCACCTCCCCGCCGGCGTATCCGCTGGCTCCTGCGACGGCGATCGAGACAGTCATGTCCTCCAGCTTTCCAGGTTTTGCGCCCGCCGGGGTGCGGGCGGGCGCCGTGCCGGTCCTTGGCGACGGGCCGCGACGGCGGTCAGGCGCGCAGCTGCGCGCCGAATCGCTCGGTCGCGACGGCGAGCCCGGCGGTCTTCGCCTCGGTCGCCTCCGCCGCCGTGAGCGTGCGGTCGGTCGCGCGGAACCGCAGCGAGAACGTGATCGACTTCGTGCCCGGCTCGAGACCCTCACCGCGGTAGTCGTCGACGAGAACTGCCTCTTCGAGTAGCGCTCCGGCACCCTCGACGATCGCGGAGCGCACGGCACCCGCGGGCGTCTCGAGGGGAACGACGACCGAGAGGTCCTGCGTCGCGGCCGGGTAGCCGGCGATGACGCCTGCCGCCACCTGGCCCCTGCTGAGGGCGAGCAGGCGGTTCAGGTCGAGCTCGAGCACGCCGACCCGCCTCGGCAGGTCGCGCTCGATCGCGACGGCGGGCAGCAGCTCGCCGGCGAGACCGACCTGCTCGCCGTCGACGAGCAGCGCCGCCGTGCGGCCGGGGTGCAGCGCGGGGTGGCTGCCGGTCTCGACCGCGAGGCTCACTCCGACCACGGCGGCGATGCGGTGCGCCGCGTCGAGCACATCCGCGAGCCCTGCGGGCTCCGCGGTCTGGCCGACACCGCGCGGGCGCCGATCGCCGAGCACGAGCGCGCTCACATGCCAGGGCTGGTGCGGGATGCTCTGCTCGAGCTCGGCGAGCGGGCCCGGTGCGGGCCGCTGCGTGCCGATCGGCACCTCGGCGACCCCGTACTCGCGGCCCGACTCTGGCAGGAACACCGTGCCGATCTCGAAGAGAGCGAGGTCGGTGAGACCGCGCGAGACGTTGCGGTGCGCGATGTCGGCGAGGCCCGGCAGCAGGCTCACGCGCAAGCGCGCCGCCTCGGCGTCGAGCGCGTTCGCGAGGCGCACCTGCGCGTGCTCGTCGCCGACCATGAGCGCGTTGTCGGCGGCGCTCACGAAGGGGTAGGCGAGCACCTCGGTGAGTCCGGCCGCCGCGAGAGCGTCGGCGATGGCGCGGCGCGCTCGCTGGCCCCGCGAGAGGCCGCGACCGGGCGGCGCGACGGGCAGCTGCGCGGGGATGCGGTCGTAGCCGACGATGCGGGCGACCTCTTCGGCGAGCGAGGGAGCGTCGATGAGGTCGGGGCGCCAGCTCGGCGGGGTGACGCGCCAGCCGTCGTCGCCCGGTGAGACCGAGCATCCGACAGCGACGAGGGAGTCGGTGATCTCGTCGAGCGAGAAGTCGACGCCGACGAGATCGTCGACGTAGCCCTCGGCGAGGTCGATCGTCGCGGGGCGCGTGGACTCGACCCAGGCGGAGCCGAGGTCGACAGCCGTGCCGCCCGCGAGCTCGACGAGCAGGTCGACGACGCGCTGCGCCGCCGCCTCGGCCACGAGCGGGTCGACGCCGCGGGCGAAGCGCTTGGATGCTTCGCTCGGCAGCTTGTGGCGCCGCGCGGAGCGCGCGATCGTGACCGGCTCGAAGTTCGCCGCCTCGATGAGGACGTCGGTCGTATCGTCGCCCACCTCGGTGCTCGCGCCGCCCATGACGCCGGCGATGCCGATGGGGCCGGAGCCGTCGGTGATGAGCAGGTCTTCGGCGTCGAGCGTGCGCGACTGGTCGTCGAGCGTCACGAGGGTCTCGCCGGGCGTCGCGCGACGCACGATGATGCCGCCCTGCAGGCGCGCGAGATCGTAGGCGTGAATCGGCTGGCCGAGCTCGAGCATGACGTAGTTCGAGATGTCGACCGCGAGGGAGATCGACCGGATGCCCGCGAGCGTCAGGCGCGCGACCATCCACGGCGGGCTCGGCCGCGTCGGGTCGATGCCGCGCACGGCACGCGTGACGAACACGTCGCAGCCGCGTCGGCCGCGCACGGGCGCCTGGTCGTCGATCGTGACGGAGAAGCCCTCGCCGACGCCGATCTCGAGACTCGACGCGGGATCGCGGAAGGCCGCCCCCGTGGAGTTGGCGTACTCGCGCGCGATGCCGCGCAGCGAGAGCGTGTAGCCGCGGTCGGGGGTGACGTTGACCTCGACGGCGACGTCATCGAGCCCGAGGAGCGCGATCGCGTCGGTGCCCACCTCGGGGTCGAGGTCGAGCTCGGCCAGGCGCAGGATGCCGTCGTGCTCCTCCCCCAGGCCGAGCTCGCGGGCCGAGGCGATCATGCCGTCGGAGACGTGGCCGTAGGTCTTGCGGGCCGAGATCGGGAAGGGGCCGGGCAGCACCGAACCGGGCAGCGAGACGACGACCTTGTCGCCGACGTGGAAGTTGGGGGCCCCGCACACGATGCCGTGCACCTCGGGCTCGCCGTCGGGCAGCGTGCCCGTGCGCACCTGGCACCAGCGGATCGTCTTGCCGTTCGACTGCGGCTCCTCGACGAACTCGAGCACCTCGCCCACGACGATCGGCCCCGTGAGGGGAACGCCGTGGACGTCCTCTTCCTCGAGCCCGACGCGCACGAGGGCGGCGTGCACGTGCGCGGCATCCTCGAGCGGGTCGCCGGAGGCGGGAACCTCGACGAACTCGCGCAGCCAGCTGAGCGGTACGCGCATCAGACCACCATCCCGAACTGCTGCGAGAAGCGAATATCGCCCTCGACCATGTCGCGCATGTCTTTCACGTCGTTGCGGAACATGAGCGTGCGCTCGATGCCCATGCCGAAGGCGAAGCCCTGGTACTCGTCGGGGTCGATGCCCGCCGCGCGCAGCACGTTGGGGTTGACCATGCCGCAGCCGCCCCACTCGATCCAGCGCGCGCCGTCCTTGAAGGTGGGGTGCCAGACGTCGAGCTCGGCGCTCGGCTCGGTGAAGGGGAAGTAGCTGGGGCGCAGGCGGATGCGCGCGCCCTCGCCGAAGAGGGCGCGGGCGAGGTGCTCGAGCGTGCCGCGCAAGTGAGCCATCGTGAGCCCCCTGTCGATCGCGATGCCCTCCATCTGGTGGAAGACGGGCGTGTGCGTCGCGTCGAGCTCGTCGGTGCGGAACACCCGACCGGGGGCGACGACGTAGAGCGGCACGCCGCGGTCCAGCAGCGAGCGCACCTGCACGGGGCTCGTGTGCGTGCGCAGCACGAGGTGGCGCTCGACCGGGTCGATGAAGAAGGTGTCCTGCATCGCCCGCGCGGGGTGGTCGGGGTCGAAGTTGAGGGCGTCGAAGTTGAACCACTCGTTCTCGAGCTCGGGCCCCTCCGCGACTTCCCAGCCCATGCCGATGAAGATGTCGCTCATCTGCTCCATGAGCGCGGTGAGCGGATGGCGGGCACCCTGTGCCCGCAAGGCGGGAACCGCCGTGACGTCGAGGGTCTCGGCCGCGAGCCTCGCCTGCTCCTCCGCGACGGCGAGCTCGCCCTCGCGCGCGCTGATCGCCTGGGCGACGCGGCCGCGAGCCTGGCCGACGAGCTTGCCGAGCTCGGCCTTCTGCTCGGCGGGCACCTCGCGCAGTCGGGCGTTGAGCTGGGCGAGCGGCGAGGCCTCCCCCGCGTGGGCCGACTTGGCCGCCTTGAGCGCGGCAGTGTCGTCGGCGCCGGCGACCGCGGCGAGCGCCGCCTCGACAGCCGCCTCGACAGCGGACTCGGAGATGGGGCTCGGTTCTGACACAAGCACCGAGTTTAGTGGCCGTGGGCTACCGCCTCGACGCCTCGCCCGCGTCGACGCCGCCGACGCCCTCCGGGAGTTGCTCGGCGCTCGCATCGGCGGCTACGAGAGCGCCGCCCCGGGACGACGTGCGGTGGGAGATGATGCGCGCGACCCAGGAGAGCAGGAGGTTCATGGCCAGGTACATCGCGAGCACGATGAAGAAGAACGAGAACGCGTAGCGATTGCCGAAGAACTGGGTGAGGTTCTGGCCGGTGCGCAGCAGTTCGCTGTACCCCACGATGTAGGCGAGCGAGGTGTCTTTGAGCAGCACCACGAGCTGGGCCACGATGATCGGCAGCATGGTGCGGAATGCCTGAGGGAACTCGATAAGGAATCGTGTGGCGACGGGAGTCAGCCCGAGGGAGAGCCCAGCCTCGCGCTGACCGGAGGGCAGAGCACTGATACCCGCCCGGAGCGCTTCGCCGATGATCGCGCCGTTGTAGAGCGCGAGAGCGGTGACCCCCGCCCAGTAGGTGCCCGTGGAGAACACGAGGAGGGCGAACAGCATCATGAGCAGCACGGGCATGCCGCGGAAGAATTCGAGCAGGACCGCGACGGGCACGCGTATCCCGGGGCTCGCGGCGGTGCGGCCGAAGGAGAACAGCACCCCGACGACGAGGGCGAGCGCGGCGGCGGCGCCGGCCATGGCGAGCGTGTTGAGCGCGCCTTCGCCGAGGCTGCGCCACACGACGATGTCGTTGAAGATATCCCACCGGCTCGGGTCGAAGAGGCCGGGCAGGGTGGCGCCCGCGACTGTCGTGCGCTCACCGGCGAGCGTCGCGATGAGCCACGCGAGCCCGGCGACGATGGCGATAGTGCCGACGATCGACGTCATGACGGAGCGACGCCGCGCCTTCGGGCCGGGAACGTCGTAGAGCACGGAGACCGTCATCGCAGCACCGCCACCTTCTTCTCGACCCGGCCCGCGATGAGGCCGAGGGGCACGGTGATGAGCAGGTAGAAGGCGGCGACTCCCAGGAGAATGGTGATGACGGCGTCACCGCGCGCGTTCGCGAGCCTGCGCGCCGCGGCGAAGAGCTCGAAGACGAAGAAGGCCCCGGCGACCGAGGTGTTCTTCGTGAGCGCGATGAGAACGTTGATGAGCGGCGGAACGACCATCCGCAACGCCTGCGGCAGGATCACGATGCGGAGCGTCTGCCCGAAGGTGAGCCCGATGCTGCGCGCCGCCTCGGCCTGGCCGACGGCGACGCCGTTGATGCCGGAGCGCAGCGCCTCCGCGACGAACGGCGAGGTGTAGAGGGTGAGCCCGAGAACTGCGAGCGGGTAGTAGCCGGGGAAGAACTGCAGATACGGCAGCAGCGTCGCGCAGAAGAACAGGACGAGAGTGAGCGGGGTGTTGCGCAGCAGCTCAGTGTAGACGGTTGCGAACGCGCGCAACGGAGGCGCGGGCGAGATGCGCATGCCCGCGATCACGATGCCGATCGCGAGCGCACCGAGCCCGGAGAGCACGAGCAGGCTCAGGGTGCCGAGGAAGGCTTCCACCAGCTGGGGGAAGTTCTCGATGATGGCGCTCATGTGCTCCCGTCTCCGGAGGGTCGACCGCGCTCAGCGCGGGTGCTGTGCAGGGTGCCGGTGCTCGGGTGCTCCGAGCACCGACCCCCGCACAGCCGTGTCGATGGGACCTAGTAGCGGTCGACGGCCGGCGGCTCCGGCGTCTCCAGCACGCTGCCCGCGGTCCCCTCCCACGCGGCGGCCCAGCGGCCGTCCTCGTACGCGGCCTCGAGCACGTCGTTGATCCAGTCGCGGAACACGTCATCGTCGAGAGCCAGCCCGATGCCGTAGGGCTCAGAGGTGAAGGGGTTGCCGACGACCTCGAACTCGCCTTCCGACTGATCAGCGAGCCCGGCGAGGATCACGTTGTCGGTCGTGAGCGCCTGAGCTGCGCCGGTGCGCAGGGGCTCGAGGCACGAGGAGTACTGGTCGGTCGTCAGCACGTCGGCGGTCTCGTACTCGCTGATATTGACCTCGGAGGTGGACCCTGTCACGGTGCACACCACCTTGTCGGCGAGGTCCTCAGGCCCCATGATCCCCTCGGGGTTGCCGGCGGGCACCAGCAGATCCTGTCCGGCCTCGTAGTACGGGCCCGCGAAGGAGATTACCTCCTTGCGCGTGTCATTGATCGTGTAAGTCGCCACGACGATGTCGACCTCCCCGTTCTGGATGAACGGCTCGCGGTTGGCCGAGACCGTCTCGATCCACGTGATGCCGCTCGGCTCGATGCCCAGCTCGGCGGCGATGATCTTGCCGATCTCGACGTCGAAGCCGACGGGGTCGCCGTCGGGCCCCGCGAGGCCGAAGAGCGGCTGGTCGAACTTCGTGCCGATCGTGATCGCTCCGGCCTCGTTGAGTGCGGCCATCGTCGTGCCCGCCTCGAACTCGACCTCCTCGGCGACGTCCGGCTCGTCGACCGGTGTGCTCGAGTCGACGCAGCCGGCGAGCGCGAGCGCACCCGTCACGGCCATGGCCGACATCAGCAGTCCCTTGGTGACTCTCATGTTTCCCCCTCGTTGTTGCTGTGCTCGGTGATCGGTCGACCACCGGGTGGTGCCCACCCAGCGCTAGTGGGTGAGGATCTTCGACAGGAATTCCTTCGCGCGTGCCGTCGTCGGTGCCGTGAAGAAGGTCTCGGGCGTCGCCTCCTCGACGATCTCGCCCTCCGCCATGAAGAGAACGCGGTCGGCCGCCTTCCTCGCGAACCCCATCTCGTGAGTGACGACGACCATGGTCATGCCGTCTTTGGCCAGCCCGACCATGACGTCGAGCACCTCGTTGATCATCTCGGGGTCGAGGGCCGACGTCGGTTCGTCGAGCAGGATGAGCTTGGGCTCCATCGCGAGCGCTCGCGCGATCGCCACGCGCTGCTGCTGGCCTCCGGAAAGCTGTGCCGGCATCTTGTTCGCCTGATTGTCGACACCGACGCGCTCGAGGAGCGCCCAGCCGCGCTCGTCCGCCTCACGTCGGGAAAGACCGCGCACTCGACGGGGCCCCAGCGTCACGTTCTCGAGAACGGTCTTGTGGGCGAAGAGGTTGAACGACTGGAAGACCATGCCGACATCGGCGCGCAGCTTCGCGAGCCCCGCGCCTTCGGCGGGCAACTCGACGCCGTCGATGCTGATGGTGCCGCTGTCGATGGTCTCGAGCCGGTTGATCGCGCGGCACAGGGTCGACTTGCCCGAGCCGCTCGGGCCGATGACGACAACGACCTCGCCGCGCGCGACCGTCGTCGAGATGTCCTTGAGAACATGCAGTTCGCCGAAGTGCTTGTTCACATTCTGCAGTTCGACCAGGTCTGCCATGCCTCACCCAAGCACACCCCCTATACGAGGGTCAACTGGTCTGTCTATATGACGCGCAACCGTGACCTGCGCGACACACTCGGCTCACGCGCGCAGGGCGAAGGCGCTCTCGTAGAGGCATACGGCGGCGGCCGTGGCAAGGTTGAGCGACTCGGCGTGCCCGTAGATGGGCACGATGACCGCACGGTCGGCGAGCTCGAGCTGCTCGGAGGTCAGCCCGCGTGCCTCGTTGCCGAACAGCCACGCGGTCGGCCCGTCGAGGTGACCGTCGGAGCGCACGGCGAGCAGGTCGTCACCGGAGACGTCCGCGGCGAGCACGCGCATCCCCCGCTCCCGCAATCGGCTGAGCGTCGACTCGAGCGGCACGCCGACGACGACGGGAAGGTGGAAGAGGGAACCGGTCGTCGCGCGCACAGCCTTCGGGTTGAAGACGTCGACGCTGGTTCCGGTGAGAATGACGGCGTCGGCGCCCGTGGCATCCGCGACCCGGATGATCGTTCCCGCGTTGCCCGGGTCGCGCACCTCGTCGAGCACGGCGACGAGGCGCAGGTCGCGCTCGAGCAGCTCGTCGAGCGCGAGAGGGAACTGCCGGCATACCGCGACGACGCCCTGCGGGGTGACGGTGTCGGCGATCGCATCGAGGACGGCCTCGCTCACGGCCTCGACCTCGACACCCGCGGCGGCGGCGGTGCGCGCGAGGGTGGAGTGGCGGTCGATCGCCGCGGTCGTCATGAAGAGATCGCGGATGAGCTCGGGGTGGAAGCGCAGGGCCTCCGCGACTGCCTGCGGGCCCTCGAGCAGGAACAGCCCGGTCTCGGCGCGCTGGTTCTTCTTGGCCAGCTTGGCCGCGGCGCGCACGCGCGGAGAGCGCGGGTTGTCGATCATGAGCGCCATGCTAGCCACGCGCGAGTGAACGACCGGTGAAGCAGGCCGCGAACACGACGACGGCGCGCCCCCAGTGCTGGGGACGCGCCGTCGGTGCGGTGCGTGCGGGCCTGACTCAGGCCGCGGGGCACACGTGCCTGACGCTCAGGCCGCGGGGCTCTTCGGTGCCGAGGTGTCGGCCGGGAGCGCCTGACGCGCAGTCTCGACGAGCGAGGCGAACGCGGTGGGCTCGTTGACCGCGAGCTCGGCGAGCATGCGACGGTCGACCTCGACCCCGGCGAGGCCGAGACCCTGGATGAGCCGGTTGTAGGTCATGCCGTTCTGGCGGGCAGCGGCGTTGATGCGCTGGATCCAGAGGCGACGGAACTCGCCCTTCTTGGCGCGACGGTCACGGTACGCATAGACGAGGGAGTGGGTGACCTGCTCCTTCGCCTTGCGGTACAGGCGCGACCGCTGACCGCGGTAGCCCTCGGCGCGCTCAAGGATGACCCGACGCTTCTTGTGGGCGTTGACAGCCCGCTTGACTCTTGCCATTTCTTCAGTCCTTCGGTTTCGTCTCGGGTCTTACTTCTTCTTGCCGATGAGCTTCTTGATGACCTTGGCGTCGGCCGGCGCGAGGACGACCTCGCGGTTGAGGCGACGCGTCACCTCGCTCGACTTCTTCTCCAGGTTGTGGCGCATACCGGCGCCCTGCTTCATGACCTTGCCGGAGCCGGTCAGCTTGAAGCGCTTCTTGGCACCGGAGTGCGTCTTCTGCTTGGGCATGGGTGTTTCCTCTTCTTCCGTGTCGCGCAGCGCTCTGCTGCGCTCAGTCTTCCGTGGTTGTCGTGGGGTCGGCGGCGGCGGACTTCTCCTGGGCCGCCGCCTTGGCCGGAGCCTTGGCGGCTGTCGCCTCCGCCTTGCGCGCGGCGCGGGTCGCGTTGGCCTCGGCCTTCGCGTCTGACTTGTTCTTGAGCGGTCCGATGATCATGACCATGTTGCGACCGTCGATCGTGGGGGTGTTCTCCACGACGCCGTACTCGGCGACGTCCTCGGCGAATCGCTGGAGCAGGCGCACACCCTGCTCGGGGCGGGACTGCTCGCGGCCGCGGAACAGGATCATGGCCTTGACCTTGTCGCCGGCCTTGAGGAAGCCCTCGGCGCGCTTGCGCTTCGTCTCGTAGTCGTGCGAGTCGATCTTCAGGCGGAAGCGAACCTCCTTGAGGATCGTGTTCGCCTGGTTGCGACGCGCTTCCTTCGCCTTCTGAGCGGCCTCGTACTTGAACTTGCCGTAGTCCATGATCTTGACGACGGGCGGCTTCGAGTTGGGCGCGACCTCGACGAGGTCGAGGTCGGCCTCCTGCGCCAAGCGCAAGGCCACCTCCATCTTGACGACGCCGACCTGCTCGCCTCCCGGCCCGACGAGTCGGACCTCGGGGACGCGGATGCGGTCATTCGTTCTCGGTTCGCTGATGCGATTCTCCTCTTCGTGACAATGGGTGGCGACCGGCGGGCGTCGAGCCCGGCCGTTCCGAGAGAGGAGAGCTTCCGTGGCGCACAGCCACTACCACCCGCGGTCCTCGCGCGGCCTCCGAGGAGTCCGTCGAGCGGGGTGATGCAACCCGGTAACCTAATGAAGCGGTCAAGCGCGGGTGGGAGATTCTCCACTTTCGTACCGGGGTTCAGGCCCCGGAGCCCGCATCAGACTACCAGCACCCCGCCCCGTTCGTCACCGTCCGGGTGCGCGGGGTCGTTTCGAGAGGTTCCATGAGCGACTCATCCCCCCTGCCTGTTGACCCGACCGTGATGGCCGATCCGTCGCGCGACATCGCCGACGTTCCCGCCGTCGAGATCATCAACACGGTCAGCGTGCACCTCCTGAGCGCCGCCGCCGTCAAGTGCGGGCTCTCCGAGAACGGCGAGGCCGAGCGCGACCTCGCCGAGGCTCGCAAACTGATCACCGCCCTGGCCGGCCTCATCACGGCCGCGGCTCCCGAGCTCGGCGACCACCACGCACGCGTGCTGCGCGACGGCCTGCGCTCGGTGCAGCTCGCCTTCCGCGAGGCCTCCCCGTTCCCCGACGCCCCCGGGCAGGGGCCGGGCGAGAAGTACACGGGCGCCGTCAGCTAGCGCGAGCGGCGATCGGCTGCACCGAGAGCGAGTCGATGCGCTCGGCGACGGTCGCATCCGCCGCCCAGGCCGCACTGAGCGCGCCCACGATGTCGCGCAGGCGCTCGGGGGCAAGCCCCGGCTCGATCGCGAGGCGCACGATGACCTCCGGCTCGGTGCCGCGGCCGAGCGGGTCACCGGCGATGAGGCTCGCGGCCCACACCTCGGGGTGTGCTTCGGCCGGGCGGGCGATCGCCTCGAGCACGGCGTCGTCCTCGACGGCGGGCACCCACGGCGCCTGCTGCGCGATCGCCCACACGGCGGGGCGCGGCAGCACGAGCTCGGTCTCGCCGCGGGCATCGATGACGATGCGGTCGGTGTTCTCGGAGGCGGCGGCGAGGGCGACGCGCACCGCGTCGGCCGGCACCGGCCGGGCATCCGGCCGCCAGTGGGTCATGGCTGCGACCGAGGAGAACACGGGCAGGATCGCGCGGCCGTCCGGCCCGCTCACGGTGATGATCGAGAGCTCTTGAGACTTGTCGATCGTTCGGCCGGTCTCGCTGCGCCCCGTCTCTCCCGCCACGGCGACGAGCGGGATGAGGAATCGGCACTCGCGCACGACGTCGACGACCTCGCGCAGACTCGCGCGGCCCTCGCGCAGGTCGGCGACGATCTCGAGGAACTCGGGCGGTGCGCTGCCGTCGTCCTGCGCGTTCGGGTTCGGCTCGAAGTGCCGCCCCTCCCAGGGCTGGCCGGCCGAATCGTGCTGCGAGGGCGACACGGGATGCTCGGCTCTAGCGACCCGCGACGTCGAGTGCTTCGGGCAGGGTGAACGCGCCCGCGTACAGCGCCTTGCCCACGATCGTGCCCTCGAGGCCGAGCGGCACGAGCTCGCGCAGCGCGGCGATGTCGTCGAGGCTCGAGACGCCGCCCGAGGCGATGACGGGTCGGTGCGTGTGCTCCATGACGGAGCGCAGCAGGTCGAGGTTCGGGCCCTTGAGCGTGCCGTCCTTCGTCACGTCGGTGACGACGTAGCGGGCGCAGCCGGCTAGCTCGAGGCGCTCGAGCACGGCCCACAGGTCGCCGCCCTCCTCCGTCCAGCCGCGCGCCGCGAGCGTCGTGCCGCGCACGTCGAGGCCGACCGCGATGGCCTCGCCGTACTCGGCGATGACGTGCGCCGCCCACTCGGGGTTCTCGAGAGCCGCGGTGCCGAGGTTGATGCGCTTCGCGCCCGTCGCGAGCGCCGCCTCGAGGCTCGCGTCGTCGCGGATGCCACCGGAGAGCTCGATGTTGACGCGCTTGGGCGTGGTCTTGACGACCTTCTTGATGATCGCGCGATTGTTGCCGCGACCGAAAGCCGCGTCGAGGTCGACGAGGTGGATCCACTCCGCACCCTGGTCGGCCCACTCGTGCGCGGCGTCGATCGGGTCGCCGTAGTTCGTCTCGGTGCCCGCCTCACCCTGGGTGAGTCGCACAGCCTTGCCTCCGGAGACGTCCACCGCGGGCAGCAGCGTCAGGGCAGGGACGGTGGAGAACTCGCTCATGGATCACTCTCGGTTCGAATCGACGGTCGCAGGGTCTGGGCGCACGGATGCCGGCACCCGAGATCCGGGCGCAGACACAAACACCACATCGTACTCCGCACGACGAGCCCCGCAGGACAGCCCCGTGCGGTCTACAGCGTGCGCAGCCAGTTGCCCAGGAGCGCGAGGCCCGCACTGCCCGACTTCTCGGGGTGGAACTGCGTCGAGGTGAGCGGCCCGTTCTCGACCGCCGCCACGAAGCGCTCGCCGTGCTCGCTCCACGTCACGCGCGGCGCGCGAATCTTCGGATTCGTCACCTCGAGGGTCCAGTCGTGGGCCGCGTAGGAGTGCACGAAGTAGAAGCGCTCGTCGTGGAGCCCCTCGAAGAGCGTCGAGTCTGCGGGCGCCTGCACGGTGTTCCAGCCCATGTGGGGGACGGTCGGGGCGCGCAGCGCCGTCACCGCTCCCGGCCACTCGCCGAGGCCCTCGCACACGTCGCCGTGCTCCTCACCGCGCTCGAACATGATCTGCTGGCCGACGCAGATGCCCATGACCGCGCGGCCCCCCGCGAGGCGCCGGTCGACGAGCTCGTCGCCGCGGACCGCGCGCAGAGCGTCCATGACCGCCCGGAAGGCTCCCACGCCGGGAACCAGGAGGCCGTCGGCGGCCATGACGCGTGCACGGTCAGCGGAGAGCTCGACGCGCGCGCCGGCGGCCTCGACGGCCTTGACCGCCGAGTGCACATTGCCCGAGCCGTAGTCGAGCACGACCACGAGGGGGGAGGTCACGGCTAGAGCGCTCCCTTGGTGGAGGGCACGCCGCGCACGCGGTCGTCGCGCTGCACCGCCTGGCGCAGAGCGCGTGCGAACGCCTTGAACTCGGCCTCGGCGATGTGGTGCGGGTCGCGACCGGCGAGCACGGTGAGGTGCACGGTGAGGCCCGCGTGCATCGTGATCGCCTCGAAGACGTGGCGCACCATGGAGCCCGTGAAGTGGCCGCCGATGAGGTGGTGCTCGAAGCCCGCGGGCTCGCCCGAGTGCACGAGGTAGGGGCGACCGCTCACGTCGACGACGGCCTGCGCGAGCGCTTCGTCGAGCGGCACGAGGGCGTCGCCGAAGCGCGCGATGCCGGCCTTGTCGCCGAGCGCCTGGCCGATCGCCGTGCCGAGCACGATGCCCGTGTCTTCCACCGTGTGGTGCACGTCGATGTCGGTGTCGCCGTGGGCGGTCACGTCGAGATCGAGGAGGGAGTGCTTGGCGAGAGCCGTGAGCATGTGGTCGAAGAAGGGCACGGTCGTCGCGATCGACGAACGGCCGGTGCCGTCGAGGTCGACGCGCAGCTCGATGCTCGACTCGCTCGTCTCGCGCCGCAGCTCGGCGACTCGGGGCGTACTGGCGGGAGTGCTCACTGCTTCATCCTACCGAGCACCTCGAGGAACTCGGTCGTCTCCTCGGGCGTGCCCGCCGTGACCCGGAGGTGGCCGGGCAGACCGACGTCGCGGATGAGGATGTCGTGCTCGAGCAGGTACTGGAACGTCGCCTGCGGGTCGTCGACTCCCCCGAACAGCACGAAGTTCGCGCCGCTCGCGTGGGGCGCGTAGCCGAGCGCGGCGAGCTCGACGACGAGCCGATCGCGCTGGGCCCGGATCGCGTCCACCGTCTCGAGCATGAGCGGTGCGTGCTGCAGCGCCGCCACTGCGGCCGCCTGCGTGAGCGCGGAGAGGTGGTAGGGCAGGCGGACGAGGCGCAGAGCATCCACGACGGCGGGATCGGCGGCGAGGTAGCCCAGGCGGGCGCCCGCGAAGGCGAACGCCTTGCTCATGGTGCGGGAGACGACGAGGCGCGGGCGGCCCGGCAGCAGGCTCAGCGCGCTCGGCTCGCCTTCGGGCAGGAACTCGGCGTAGGCCTCGTCGACGATCACGATGCCGCGCGCGACGGCGCAGACCGCCTCGATCGTGTCGAGGCCGATGGGCGTGCCCGTCGGGTTGTTGGGGGTGCAGAGGAAGACGATGTCGGGGTCGAGCCGTTCGACGGCCGCGACGGCGGTGGCGGGGCTCAGGCGGAACTCGTCGTCGCGCTCCGCCGTGACCCACTCGGTGCCCGTGCTCGACGCGATGATCGAGTGCATCGAGTAGGTGGGCGGGAAGCCGAGCACGCGGCGGCCCGGACCGCCGAAGGCCTGCAGCAGCTGCTGGATGACCTCGTTGGAGCCGTTCGCGGCCCACACCTGCTCGCGCTCGACTCCCTCGCCCAGGTAGGCGGCGAGGTGCTCGCGCAGCGTCGTGAACTCGCGGTCGGGGTACCGGTTGACCGAGCGCAGCGCGTGCTCGACCGCGGCAGTCACGTGCGCGACGACGACCTCGGGAATCGGGTGCGTGTTCTCGTTGACGTTGAGAGCGATGCGCACGGGCTTCTGCGGGGCTCCGTAGGGGGACTGCCCGCGCAGGTCGTCGCGGATCGGAAGGTCGTCGAGGCTCGTCACTCGCCCATCGTAGACGGGCGTGAGCGGGGCTCGGCCCGCGGTCGGAGCCTCAGCCCGCGTAGCGCTCGGGAACGATGAGCACCTGGCCGGGCTGGACGCTCGCGGAGTCGAGGCCGTTGATCGCGAGGATGTCGGCGACGACGTCGGCAGGGTTCGCCTCGGGGGCGAGAGTGCCGGCGAGAGACCACAGCGACTGGCCCGCCTGGACGGTCACCGTCGTCGACTGCTCGAGCCCTGAGGTCGCCGTCGCTCCCCCACCGTTGAGGGCGAGCATGACGAGCGCGATGACGAGAGGCAGCGAGACGAGCACGGCGATGACCGCGCGGCCGCGGCGCGTGAGACGCAGGCGGGTGCGCGCAACCGGGAGCGCGAAGCCACCGTCGTAGGTGCCGGTGCCGTAAGTGATGGAGCTCATCGCCGTTCTCCTTCTGACAAGTGGGCCTGGCTGACAACTGGGCCTGGTGGGGGGTGCAGGTGCCCCGGCAGCGGGGGAGCTGCCGGGGCAGGTACCCGATCTCGGCCGGGAGACGCGGGTACGAACCTGTGTTCCGAACATACCTTCGATCGAACACACTTTCAAGCCCCCGGCCTTTTTTCTCCACGAATCGGGCGACACACTCGAACAGATGTTTGAGTTGCACCCCACTCGTGGATAGAGTTTCGAGGGTTCGAGTGCAGTCAACGGCAGACCACCGACATTGGTCACACCGGCAGTGACGGCGGGCACTCGACACGAGACGAGGGAGAACCCCATGGCCGACGAGACCGTCGACATCAGCACGGCACCGAGCGCCGCCGCGCCCGGCACGCGCCGCCGCACGACGCTGAGCGACAAGCAGCGCGCCATCCTCGGGTTCATCCAGTCCTCGGTCGCGAGCCGGGGCTACCCGCCGAGCATGCGCGAGATCGGCGAGGCCGTCGGGCTCTCCTCGCTCTCGAGCGTCGCCCACCAGCTCGGCCAACTCGAGCTCAGCGGCTACCTGCGCCGCGACCCGAACCGGCCGCGCGCCCTCGAAGTGCTCATCGACCTCGAGCCCGACACGACCATCACGATCGACACCCCGGTCTCGACGAGCCCCTCCGTCGGCGACGCCGCCATGGTGCCCCTCGTCGGGCGCATCGCCGCGGGCATCCCGATCACCGCCGATCAGATGGTGGAGGAGGTCGTGCCGCTCCCCCGCCAGCTCGTCGGCAAGGGCGAGCTCTTCATGCTCACCGTCGTCGGCGACTCGATGATCGACGCCGCCATCTGCGACGGCGACTGGGTCGTCGTGCGCCAGCAGAACACCGCCGAGAACGGCGAGATCGTCGCCGCCATGCTCGACAACGAGGCGACCGTGAAGGTCTTCAAGCAGCGCGACGGCCACACCTGGTTGCTGCCCCGCAACTCGGCCTTCGAGCCGATCCTCGGCGACCACGCGACGATCCTCGGCAAGGTCGTCAGCGTCATGCGCAAGGTCTAGCGGGCTCCCGCCGTCGCGGTCGGTACCGCGGTTGTCGTGAACGGCTCGAGCTGCGCCGCCAGACCCGAGTTCACGAGGGCGTGCACGCGCGTGCCCTCCTCCTCGTAGGAAGTCTCGAGCACACGGCCGCGCTCGTGCACGAGCGAGACGAGGTCGCCCCGGTCGTACGGCACGACCGCGGTCACCTCGACCTCGGGGTCGGGCAGGGTCTCGGCGATGCGCGCGCGCAGCTCGTCGACCCCCTCCCCCGTCTTGGCGGAGACGAAGACCGCGCCGGGCACGAGGCCGCGCAGCAGGAGGCGCGCGTCGTCGTCCAGGAGGTCGCTCTTGTTGATGGCGACGATCTCGGGAAGATGGCGCGCATCCACCTCACCGATGACGTCCCGTACAGTCGCGAGCTGCGCAGCGGGGTCTGGGTGGGCGCCGTCGATGACGTGCACGATGACGTCGCTGTCGGCGACCTCCTCGAGCGTCGAGCGGAAGGCCTCGACGAGCTGGTGCGGCAGGTTGCGCACGAAGCCGACCGTGTCGGCGAGCGTGTAGGGCCGGCCCTCGGGCGTCGTCGTCTTGCGCACGGTCGGGTCGAGGGTGGCGAAGAGCGCGTTCTCGACGAGCACGCCCGCGCGCGTGAGGCGGTTGAGCAGGCTCGACTTGCCGGCGTTCGTGTACCCGGCGATCGCGACGCTCGGCACCGCGAAGCGGTCGCGGTTGGCGCGCTTGGCGGCACGAGCGGGCGCGAAGCCCTTGATCTGGCGGCGCAGCTTCGACATGCGGGTGTGGATGCGGCGGCGGTCGAGCTCGATCTTCGTCTCACCCGGGCCACGGCTACCCATGCCGGCCCCGGCGCCGCCGACCTGGCCACCGGCCTGGCGCGACATCGACTCGCCCCAGCCGCGCAGGCGCGGCAGCAGGTACTCGAGCTGCGCGAGCTCGACCTGCGCCTTGCCCTCGCGGCTCTTGGCGTGCTGGCTGAAGATGTCGAGGATGACGGCGGTGCGGTCGATGACCTTGACCTTCACGACGTCTTCGAGGGCGCGCCGCTGACTGGGGGCGAGCTCGGTGTCGGCGATGACGGTGTCGGCGCCGAGCTCCTTGACGATGAGGCCGAGCTCGGCGGCCTTGCCCTTGCCGAGGTAGGTGCTCGGGTCGGGGTTCGGTCGGCGCTGCAGCAGGCCGTCGAGCACGACGGCGCCCGCGGTCTCGGCGAGGGCGGCGAGCTCGCGCAACGAGTTCTCGGCCTCGTCGAGGGCGCCCTGCGCGTAGATGCCGATGAGGATGACGTTCTCGAGCCGCAGCTGCCGGTACTCGACCTCGGTGACGTCTTCGAGCTCGGTGGAGAGGCCGCCGACGCGGCGCAGGGCCGCACGATCCTCGCGGTCGAACTGGTCGCCGTCGCGGTCGTGCGCGTAGTCGTTGTCGACCTGCAGGGCGGCGGCACGGCCGCCGTGCAGCGTCACCGAGCGGGCGTGCGAGTCGGCGTTCGCCAGGACGCGCGCCACAGCATCCGCCCCCGCATCGCGCGGCGCGGAAGTATCGCCGGCCTCGGAAGCCGGGTTCTGCGGGTCTGTCTCGGTCATCGTCGCTCACTGTACTCGCGTTACTTCGGTAGATTCTGGTGTCATGGCGGCCGACCACTACTTCAGCGATCAGCCGCGCGGCGAACTCGTGCTCTCTCCGCTCAGCGTCACGCTCGCCGACCGCGAGGTCGAGGTGGTCACGGCCGGCGGCGTCTTCAGCCCGCGCGCTCTCGATGCGGGCACCCGCGTGCTGCTCACCTCCGTGCCTCCCCCGCCCACGACCGGCCACGTGCTCGACCTCGGGTGCGGCTGGGGGCCGATCGCCCTGAGCCTCGCCCTGCGCTCCCCCGAGGCGACGGTGTGGGCGGTCGACGTCAACGAGCGCTCCCTCGACCTCACACGCCGCAACGCCGCCCGGCTCGGCCTCACGAACATCACGCCAGTGCGGCCCGAGCAGGTGCCCGATGACGTGCGCTTCTCGTGCATCTGGTCGAACCCGCCCATCCGCGTCGGCAAGAACGAATTGCACGGGATGCTCGAGCACTGGGTTCCCCGCCTCGACGACGATGCCTCCGCCTGGCTCGTCGTCGCCCGCAACCTCGGGTCGGACTCGCTGCAGCGCTGGCTCGAGGAGTCGTTCGGCGCGTGGTCGACCGTCAGCCGTGCGGCGACCCAGAAGGGCTACCGCGTGCTGCGGGTGCGTCGCACGAACTCTGCCGCCGAGTAGCGGTGCGCGTCCCTCGACGAGCGAGTTTCTAGACCAGGAGCGTGCCGTCGAACACGAGCTCGGCGGGCCCACTGAGGGCCGCGTGCTCGCCGTCCTCCGCCGCGAAGACGCGCACGCCCAGCACGCCGCCGGGAACCTCGACGCGCCACTCCGTCGGGGCCGAGGGGCCCGCCCAGTGCCGCACGGCGAGAGCGGCCGCCACGGCGCCCGTGCCGCAGGAGAGCGTCTCACCGCTGCCGCGCTCGTGCACGCGCATGCGGATGCGCCCCACGCCGTCGACGACGAGGGGGTCGGCGGGCACGACGAACTCGACGTTCGCGCCGGCCTCGGGCGCGGGGTCGAGCACAGGCGCCTCGCTCAGGTCGACCGACTCGAGCTCGGCCTCGCTCGCGAGCGCGACGACGACGTGCGGGTTGCCGACGGAGATGCCGAGGCCGGGGCGCGGCACGGGCAGCGCACGCGCGGTCACGGTCGGCTCGCCGCCGTGGAGCGACCAGCGGCCGAGGTCGGCGGCGAAGCCGTCGGCGAGGCGGTGCACGTCGCGCACTCCCGACCGCGTCCCGATCGGCAGCGACTGCCCCTCCTCGAGGGTCGCGAGCCCGTTCTCGAGGAGGTACCGCACGAAGACGCGGATGCCGTTACCGCACATCTCGGAGGGGCTGCCGTCGGCGTTCGTGTAGTCCATGAACCACTCCGCGTCCGGGTCCTCCGCGAGCGCGGCGGCACCCTCGGGAAGGTTCGCCGACCGCACGGCGCGGATGACGCCGTCGCCGCCGACGCCGAAATGCCGGTCGGCGAGGGCCGCGCGCTGCGGCGCCGTCAGCGGCCGGTCGCCCGCCGGGTCGGAGTACAGGACGAAGTCGTTGCCGGTGCCGTGGCCCTTCGTGAAGCGCAGGAGCGAGGTCATCTCTCCATCGTATCGACGCCGTCACCTGCACCGTTGCCGTCGCCTGGGCCGTCGCTGCCGCTGTCGCCACCGAGTGCGCGCATCGCCTGGTCGAGCCGGTCGTCGGCCGCCGCATCGATCCAGCGCACGCTCTCGTCGCGGCGGAACCAGCTCACCTGGCGCCGCGCGTAGCGCCGCGTGAGGGCCTGCGTTTCCTCGATGGCCTCGCGCTCGGAGAGGCGACCCGCGAGCTGGCCGATCGCCTGCGCGTAGCCGATCGCGCGGCTCGCCGTCACCCCGCGCTCGAGGCCCTGCGGCAGCAGGCCGCGCACCTCGTCGAGCAGCCCGGCACGCCACATGCCCTCGACGCGCGCGTCGAGACGCGGCACGAGCGCCGAGCGCTCGAGGTGCAGACCCACCTGCCGGTAGGGGCGCCAGGGGCGCTCCCGCGCGGCGAGCCCGGCGCTGAAGGGCTCACCGGTGAGGTCGCCGACCTCGAGCGCGCGCACGATGCGGCGGCCGTTGTGCGGCCCGATCGCGTCGGCGGCGACGGGGTCGCGCTGCCGCAGCTCCTCGTGCAGGGCGGCGAGCCCGCGCTCGGCGAGCACGCCCTCCCAGTGCGCGCGGCGCTCGGGGTCGGTGCCCGGAAACTGGAAGTCGGTCAGCACGGCGGCGACGTAGAGGCCTGAGCCGCCGACGAGCAGCGGTGTGGCGCCGCGCTCGGTGATGGCGTCGATCGTGCGCCGGGCATCCTCTTGATAGCGCGCGACGGACGCCTCCTCGGTGACGTCCAGGACGTCGAGGAGGTGGTGCGGGATGCCCTCGCGATCGCTCGGGGGCAGCTTGGCCGTGCCGATGTCCATGCCGCGGTAGAGCTGCATGGCGTCGGCGTTGACGATCTCCACCGGGCGCCCGGCGTCGGTCCAGCGTCGCGCGAGCGCGAGGGCCAGGTCGCTCTTGCCGGTACCCGTGGCGCCGACGACGGCGAGGATCACGAGCGGGCGCGCAGCCCCGGCAGACCGAGGGAGACCCGCGCGCCCGCCGCCGGCGCGCCAGCCGCCTGTGCACCCGCCGCGGGCACGGCGCACGACTCGGCCTGGGCGCGGTCCCACGCGTCGCCGGAGCGGGTGCGGCGGATGCGCAGCGGGCCGGGCTCGTCGGCGAGCAGGTGGAAGGGCGCGGCGCGCGTGATGACCGCGGTGACGATGTCGCCGGGGCGGGGGCGCTCGCCCTCGTGCGGCAGGGCAACGTGCACGAGCCGGCCGTCTTCGGCGCGACCGGTGAGGCGCTCGCTTTCGGCATCCTTGCGGCCTTCGGCGCTCGACACGAGCACGTGCACCTCGCGACCCACCTGGTTCTGGTTCTCCTCGAGGCTGATGCGCTCCTGCAGGGCGACGAGGCGCTCGTAGCGCTCCTGCACGACCTCCTTGGGCACCTGGTCGTCCATCGTCGCGGCGGGCGTACCGGGGCGGATGGAGTACTGGAAGGTGAAGGCGCTCGCGAACCGGGAATGCTCGACGACGCGCAGGGTCTCGGCGAAGTCCTCCTCCGTCTCGCCCGGGAAGCCGACGATGATGTCGGTCGTGATCGCGGCGTGCGGGATGCGCGTGCGCACCCGGTCGAGGATGCCGAGAAACTTCTCGCTGCGATAGGAGCGCCGCATGGCCTTGAGGATGCGGTCGGAGCCCGACTGCAGGGGCATGTGCAGCTGGGGCGTGACGGCGGGCGTCTCGGCCATGGCGTCGATGACGTCGTCGGTGAAAGCGGCGGGGTGGGGGCTCGTGAAACGCAGGCGCTCGAGGCCGTCGATGTGGCCTGCGGCGCGCAGGAGCTTGCCGAAGGCGAGGCGGTCGCCGAACTCGACGCCGTAGGAGTTGACGTTCTGGCCGAGCAGCGTGACCTCGATGGCACCGTCGTCGACGAGCGCCTGCAGCTCGGCGAGGACGTCGCCGGGCCGGCGATCCTTCTCTTTGCCGCGCAGGGCGGGAACGATGCAGAACGTGCAGGTGTTGTTGCAGCCGACGGAGATGCTCACCCACCCGCTGTGGGTCGACTCGCGCCGCGTGGGGAGGGTGGAGGGGAAGGTCTCGAGGGATTCGAGGATCTCGAGCTGGGCCTCGCCGTTGTGCCGCGCGCGCTCGAGCAGGGCGGGAAGGGACCCCATGTTGTGGGTGCCGAAGACGACGTCGACGTAGGGCGCCTTCTCGAGGATGACGCTCTTGTCTTTCTGGGCGAGGCACCCGCCGACGGCGATCTGCATGTCGCCGCCGCGCTCACGCTTGACGCTCGCGAGCATCCCGAGGTTGCCGTAGAGCTTGTTGTCGGCGTTCTCGCGCACGGCGCACGTGTTGATGACGACGACGTCCGCGTCGCCGTCCTCGGCCCGGACGTAGCCCGCAGCTTCGAGCGAGCCGCTCAGCCGCTCGGAGTCGTGCACGTTCATCTGACAGCCGAACGTGCGCACCTGGTAGGTGCGCGTGCGCTCGAGGATGGGCGCGGACATGCTGCCAGTTTACGCGCGCTCTGCGCCTCGCACCGCGACCCTGCTGCCGCGCTTCCTGCGTCACCGACTCGTGCAGCAGACCCAGCATTCACAAGAGACCTAGCCAAACTGAACGATCAAGAGAAATACACCTAAAGACAAGAAAAGTACCCCGCCTATCCGAGCCTGGATGTGCTGGTTCCTCTGTCGAGCCTTCTCGGCGTGTTTCTCTCTTCCGAATGCGTCAAAAATGGACGCGTTGATTTGCACGAGAATTGACGGTCTTATGGTTCCGACAAGACCAAAGGCGAGAAACACTGTGGCAACAAGGAGAACGAGCGCCGGCGGAGCCATGCTCGAGCTACCCCCCAATCTGAATCGAATGTACTTGGTTGAGGCTACAGCCGGCCCGAAGGCCGGAGGACCAGCCGACCTCCGCGTTGTAATCATCAGGTCCCGCGAAGCCTGCTTGACCGTAGACCCCCACGGGTCCCACAGCGCCGGTGCACTGTCCGTAAGTTGACACGCCCGCTCCCGTACCCCACGCATGGCCGACGTTGCCAGTGAGGCCCAGCGCCGGGCCAACCCAATATCCGAGAAGCAAGTAGGCCTTCCCGCTCGCGAATCCGAGACCGACAGAACCGCACACCAACGCGCAACCCTCCACATTCGCGCTCAGGCCAGTCCGGAGATTAGCCCCAGGCAACTCGGAGATCGTGATCAGTGGGGTTTGACGCGTAGGCCCCGGACTTCCGCTTGAAAGGCGGGGTCGCGTCGGTAGTGCGGGTCCAGCGATGAGGCGTTCCACGAGAGATGGTCCTCCGCCGCGCTGGCCCTTGACTCGACGCCGGAGATCCGCCGATGCAGAACGACCGTCCGAGATTGCGGTGCACTTTCCACCGCTTGCAACACGACACTGAACCATTCCGGTCAAGTCGAGTTTGTTGATCGGATCGGTCGGATACACGTACGAGTTGTCCACCCCACCCTCGACCGGGTCGACGCTGAGGAACCTGCCCAGCGCCGGCACATAGACCCGTGCCCCCATTTGCACGATCGCGACCGAACCCTGATGCTCATACAACTTCCGATGCCCGCCCACGAACGCGTAGTCCGCATCCCCTTCGGCGTTGTCGATCACCGCATCATCCGCACCCGTGGTGCCGATACGGCCCGTGGTCGGGTCGATGGGCTGCCCGAATGGATCAAACCGCACCACCCCAGCTGAGCGCACTCCGGCGCCGTCGGCCTCCAGGACGATCGAGCCCTGCAGGTTCGGATACGACCACTGCTCACGCGCCTCAGACCCCAGCACGAAGCGCACTGCTGCACCCCCGGGAAGGGAGACCGTGTATTCGGAGACCTGGTCTTGAGCATCCAGAACCAGACCCGACACGTCAGCAGCCGCCGCATGCGCGTACCGCGTCGCCGACTGCTCAATGCCATCGACCGTGACCGTGCGGGCCACGATGCGGTTGGTCACATCGCGGGTGTAGGACACTGAATCCCCCCGGCGTGTTCGGAGACTCGATTCCTTGGAAGGATCAGTCTCATGGCACGACCCAACAAGTATCCGCGCGAGCTTCGTGAGCGCGCAGTCCGCATGGTCGCCGAGGTGCGGCCTGACTATCCCAGCGAGCACGCCGCGATCACCGCGGTCGCCGGCATGCTCGGCATCGGCTCGCCCGAAACGGTCCGAACCTGGATTCGGCGGCAGCAGGTCGATGTCGGCCAACGGCCGGGGGTGACCACCGAGGCGCAGGCGGAGATCAAGAAGCTCAAACGAGAGAACGCCGAGTTGCGGCGGGCGAACGAGATATTGAAGGCGGCTTCGGCTTTCTTCGCGGCCGAACTCGACCGGCCAGCGAAGCGATAGTCGCGTTCATCACCGACCACAAGGACCGCAATGATGGTGGCCTGCGATGGGGTGTCGAGTCGATCTGCGCCGTGCTCACCCAGCATGAGGTGAAGATCGCCCCATCGACCTACTATGACGCCCGCAAGCGTCGACCCTCAGCGCGGCAGGTGTCCGATGAGCGGTGGAAGCCGATCGTGCTGGGCTGCTGGCAGCGGCAACGGCGCGTGCTGGGCGCTCGGAAGCTCTGGTTGCGTCTGCGCCGCGAGGGCCACGACATTGCCCGTTGCACGGTGGAGCGCCTCATGCGCGAGCTCGGCATCGCTGGCGTGCGACGTGGGAAACGCACCAATCCGGTCGATGCTGACCCGCGCGAGACCAGACCTGCCGACCTTGTCGATCGGCATTTCGCCAGGTTCCGCACGAACCAACTCTGGGTCGCTGACTTCACCTACGTGTGGTCGTGGTCCGGATGGGTTTACGTCGCGTTCGTGTTCGATGTTCACTCCCGCCGCATCCTGGGCTGGCGGGCGGCGACGAGAATGACGACGCCGCTGGTGCTCGACTGCCTGGAGATGGCGTTCTGGACCAGGCGCCGCGAGGGCGTCGCCGACTTCGCCGGACTGACGCATCACACCGATGCCGGCAGCGTCTATACGTCCATTGCCTTCACCGACCGCCTGATCGAGGAAGGCATCGACCCCTCGGTTGGATCCGTCGGCGACGCCTACGACAACTCCCTCGCGGAGTCCCAGATCGGACTCTATAAGACCGAGTTGATCCATCACGAAGGGCCCTGGCGAAACGTCGATCAGGTCGAGGCCGCGACCGCGGACTGGGTGCAGTGGTTTAACACCGAACGCATCCACAGTTCGATCGATGACCTCACCCCGATCGAACTGGAGCAGCTCGAATATGCTCTGACCGAGCCCCTCGAACAAGCGGGCTGACACCAGCAATACGCTCTCCGAACACGCCGGGGGGATTCACACCGTCGTGGCCACACCAGCATCAGTGACCGTGGTCGACAGGTGACGGTTCGCCAGATCGAACTCGAGACTCTGGTCGGCCAGAGTCGTCGTGTTGCCGTGCGCGTCATACGCCAACTCGGCAGGGGCGAGACCGTCAGCGACCGGGTTCGCCTCCGGGATCGCATCACCGGTGACACCCGTGAGTGCGGGGCCAAGATCTGGAACGAACGCACGCGCCAGGAGCTCAGCACTCGGTGCGTCATGTCGGACTCGGGGTTGGTAGAGGAAAAGCAAGGGCTGCTCAGGGCGTCGGCTTGGCTCGTCGGGATCGCGTCCAGATGTAGGCCTGTCCGAAGCCAACGGATGTGAAGAAGCAGAAGAGCACGATCGCGGTTACCAAGACACCCCCTTCGACACCGAACACGTACCCGGCAATGACTGAGACCGGGACTTGGATTGCGACTGAGAAGCCGATCAGTGGAAACCCAACTAGGGAGATCAAGATGAAGAGCCACCCGGGCGCGTTCACATACTGAGCCGCCGCGGAGAGAGCCGAGCCCAATAGCCCCACCACTAGTGCATATGTCATACACCTGCGAACTTCAATTCTTGTCACGATATCTCCGTAGTGTGATCGGACGGTTGGGCAGGAGGCATATTGGCTTGCTCCCTACGGTATGGCTGTCGCGAGCGAGCCCCAGTAGTAGGTCGAGAACTGGTCGTAGAGAAAATCGTTTCCTGCCGGATTCGGGGCGGAACTGACACCAGTCACCGTCATGCAAGTCGCAGCCTCACCTCGGCAATCGAAAAATTGAAAGTGCACGACGCCGGGGTGGGCGGGATGCCCCTCGAGTGCCTTGAAAGTCCACGAAGAGCCGTTGTTTTGAACTACCTCCACCCAGCCGCTACTCCCTGCGATGTCCGCAGAGACGGGAAGTAGCGTGGTGAAGATTCTTTGACCCTCGGCGCCCAGCTTGAGATCGTCGTTGGATCCGTCTGCTCGCATGACTGGCGGAAACACCTTCCCAAGATTCGATCCAACAAACCCCTTCGCCTTGACTGGCGAAAGCTTCTTCGAGACGCGGTAGGTGTGGCTGTAGCTCCAAGTCGATACACCGGAGCCCATGCCCCCACAAACGCTGTAGCCCCGACGACACCGGATTGCGCCGCTCAGATCCATCATGTTGATCGGGTCGGTCGGATACACGTACGAGTTGTCCACCCCACCCTCGACCGGATCCACACTGAGGAACCTGCCCAACGCCGGCACATACACCCGTGCCCCCATTTGCACGATCGCGACCGAACCCTGATGCTCATACAACTTCCGATGCCCACCCACGAACGCGTAATCCGCATCGCCTTCGGCGTTGTCGATCACCGCATCATCCGCACCCGTGGTGCCGATTCGGCCCGTTGTCGGGTCGATGGGCTGCCCGAACGGATCGAACCGCACCACTGATGCTGAGCGCACTCCGTCACCGTCGGCCTCCAGGACGATCGAACCCTGCAGGTTCGGATACGACCACTGCTCACGCGCCTCAGACCCCAGCACGAAGCGCACTGCTGCACCCCCGGGAAGGGAGACCGTGTATTCGGAGACCTGGTCTAGTGCATCCAGAACCAGACCCGACACGTCAGCAGCCGCCGCATGCGCGTACCGCGTCGCCGACTGCTCGACACCATCGACGGTGACCGTGCGGGCCACGATGCGGTTGGTCACATCGCGCGTGTAAGACACCTTCGTGGCCACGCCAGCATCAGTGACCGTGGTCGACAGGTGCCGGTTCGCCAGATCGAACTCCAACGACTGGTCGGCCAGGGTCGTCGTGTTGCCGTGCGCGTCATACGCCAACTCAGCAGGGGCGAGGCCGTCGGCGACCGGGTTCGCCTCCGGGATCGCATCACCGGTGACCGTGGAGGCCAGCAGACGGTCTGCCTGGTCGTAGCAGTACGACGTCGACGTCTCCGTCACCGTCGGGACGCCCTCCGCATGCACGGTGTGCTTGTCGGTATAGGAGGTGCGGTTGCCGTTCAGGCCCGCGTTCGCCACCGCACCCGTTATGCCCGCCGTCGTGCAGGCCACGATGCGGTTGGGCACATCGCGCGTGGAGGACACCTCTAGGCTCCTGGCTGGAGCAGCTCCAGTCGTCGTACGAGCGAGCCGAAGTATTCGAGGCAGCTCTCCTCGAACTCAGTGTCGACGGAGAGCAGCAGACAGTTGCCTCGAACGACCAGGTTGCCTCGTCGGAGATCGACGCCCAGGAAGGTGTAATCCTCCGTGTCGCCGTCGGTGCCGGAGAACCCCACCTCTCGCCAGGCTACGATCCGCACGTCCGCACCTTCAGCGGCAAATTCGGGGGATTGAACACGCTCGCTCGCGATGCGTTCAATGCTGGTGGCTTGGAAGCCCTCACCCACGTAGCCGGTTGCGCAGGCCTCGACCAGACCGTCCCGAGCACGCAGCAGTTCTGCCGCCTGCGCCGGCGAGTCGAAGAGCCGACCATGGCCCTCGAGCGTGGACCCCACGTCGCTTCGCCACACATCGATCGAGGCCACAGGATCGTCACTGGAACCGTCTGTCAAGAGAATCGGCCGAAGCAGGAGCAGGTTCTCGCACTCCTCGGGATCGATATCCGATCCCAGAAGTTCAAGCTCCTCGTCGAGGGCCTGGCCAGCCGGAACAAGCCCCGCGCCCGCGGTGGCCTCGCTGACAAACTCGGCACTCAGCCTGGGAGTGACCTCGGGCAGTTCGAGCGCCCGCTCGTCGAATACCGGCTCCGCAGCAGGCAGGGCGATGCACCCTGTCAGGCAGATCGACGCAGCAGCAAGCACGGCGCCAGTACGAAACAGCATCGACGGCAGAGACCTCACAGGAACCTCATCTCGGGAAACCCTGATCGCGCTGTGCGCGCGACGAGCACCCGACGAACCACTCGACGTGATGCATGCTCAGCCTGAGGCCAACTGGGTCGCGGTGTCAATCCACCGCCGCGCTCATCGCTGATTGCCGTAGCGCTAGATCGACCCGCGAAACCCCTAGTGGAACTGGACGCGGTGCACGGTGTCGCCGCCGTAGCCGCTGTCGCGCTCGTCGAGCGCCTGACGCGCGGCCTCGCGCGCGCCGCTGCCGCCGTGACCCTTGCGGGCCAGGAAGTCGACGAGGCGACGCTCGGCCGTCGTGCGGTCGAGGCCTCCCAGGCGCCGAGCGCGATCACGCGCGAGCTCGAGAACAAGATCGTCGCCGTCCTCCTCCTCGGCCTCGCTCAGCGCCTCCTCGATCGCGTCGCGGTCGATCTTGCGACGCATGAGCTCTTGGCGCAGCGCCGAGGGCCCCAGCTTCTTGCGGGTGCGGAGCCGCTCCACGAGGTCGGCCGCGAGTGCGCGGTCGTCAATGAGGCCGACGCGCTCGAGCCGGTCGAGCTCGGACTCGGCCACGCACACATCGATCTCGCGCCGCAGCAGGAGGTCGCCGATCTCGGCGCGCGACTGCCCGCGACGGGTGAGCGCGTGCATCGTGATGTTCTCGGCCCGACGCTCCTGGGCCGCATACTCGGAGTCTGCGTCACCCTCGCCGAGGCTTTCCGCCTCAGCCTCCGCGCGCGCGAGGATCTCCGCCTCGCGCGCGCCGGGCAGGTACGTGACGGGGGCGAGCGCGTCCTCCCCGCCCGAACCGCTGAGGCTCATCAGGCGCCCGCTGCCTTCGGCAGAGCGGGCTCGTCGGCGACCACGGGTGCGGCACTCGCCGGCGCCTTGCCCTTCGCGGCTGCTGCGGCGGGACCAGCCACGGCGACCGGCTCGAACTCGGCGATCTTCTCGCCGATGCCGAGCTTGGCGAGAATCTTCGTCTCGATCTCGGCCGCCATCGTCGGGTTCTCGATGAGGAAGTTGCGGGCGTTCTCCTTGCCCTGGCCGAGCTGGTCGCCGTCGTAGGTGTACCAGGCGCCCGACTTGCGCACGATCTCGTGCTCCACACCGAAATCGATGAGGCTGCCCTCGCGCGAGATGCCGACGCCGTAGAGGATGTCGAACTCGGCCTGCTTGAACGGCGGCGCCATCTTGTTCTTGACGACCTTGACGCGCGTGCGGTTGCCGACCGCGTCGGTGCCGTCCTTCAGCGTCTCGATGCGGCGGATGTCGAGGCGCACGGAGGCGTAGAACTTGAGCGCCTTGCCGCCCGCGGTCGTCTCGGGGCTGCCGAAGAACACGCCGATCTTCTCGCGCAGCTGGTTGATGAAGATCATCGAGGTACCGGTCGAGTTGAGGCCACCCGTGAGCTTGCGCAGCGCCTGCGACATGAGGCGCGCCTGGAGGCCGACGTGGCTGTCACCCATCTCGCCCTCGATCTCGGCGCGCGGCACGAGAGCCGCGACAGAGTCGATGACGACGAGGTCGATCGAGCCGGAGCGGATGAGCATGTCGGCGATCTCGAGCGCCTGCTCCCCCGTGTCGGGCTGCGAGACGAGGAGCTGGTCGATGTCGACGCCGAGCTTCTGCGCGTAGTCGGGATCGAGAGCGTGCTCGGCGTCGATGAACGCCGCGATGCCGCCCGACTTCTGCACGTTCGCGATGGCGTGGAGGGTGAGCGTCGTCTTACCCGAGGACTCCGGGCCGTAGATCTCGATGACGCGGCCGCGCGGCAGGCCTCCGATACCGAGGGCGACATCCAGTGCGATCGAGCCGGTCGGGATGACCGGAACGGGTGCGCGCTCGTCGGAGCCGAGGCGCATGACGCTGCCCTTGCCGAACTGACGGTCGATCTGAGCGAGGGCGGTCTCGAGGGACTTCTCGCGGTCTGCAACTGAGGGCATTGCGGTCTCCTTCATTCTCGATAGCGGGTGCCTGTCTTCTGTCGCTCCTCGTCCGGCCGATGGAGCAAGGCCGGGCGTCTCGCGACAAGGCGTGACGGCGTTCGCCGACGAGACCGACGGTACGCGCGTGCACCGACATTGGCCGGTGCGACGCGCACTCCGTGGGCTACTCGTGTTCGAGTGCCGCTGGGGAGGAGTCTACGCAGAAGGGGAACGAATGTTCGAACGCCAGCACGCGCGGCGTGTCGAGGCCGCGCGTCTCGCCCGCTGCAGACCGAGGGTCAGGCGCGCTTCGGCTCCGGGCGACCCGCCCCGTACCAGCGCTCGCGCGGAACATCCATCGCAGCGCACAGAGCCAGCCACACCTCTCGCGGCGGCGCGCCCGCGGAGAGCGCCTCGTCGGCCGTGCGCTCCCCCAGCGCCGTCACCACGACGTCGCGCACGATGGTGCGCCCGTAGGCCTCGCCGAACTCGTCGGCGATGGCACGGGAGAACTCGCTGCGGGTCAGTGTCTGGCCTCGGTGTCTCGACTCGGCAGTGCGGGAGCGCCTAGTGCATCGCGAAGTCGGCGTCGAACTCGGCCACGAGCTCGTCCGGCAGCGTGTCAGGCACGACAGTGACGCTATTGATGTCGACGCTCGTGATGTCGACGCCCTCGATGACGGCGAGCCGGTCGCCCACTTCACGCATGATGATGGAGATGGGCGTATCGAGCGCGTCGGCGACCGACGCGAGAATCTCGCTGCTGGCCTCCTTCTGGCCGCGCTCCACCTCACTCAGGTACCCGAGAGCCACGCTCGCACGGCTCGCCACCTGGCGCAGCGTGCGGCCTTTCTGCAGGCGCACGTCGCGGAGGACCTCGCCGATTTCCTGTCGAACCAGAACCATGAGGCGCCCCCTTCTCTCGTCGTCTCGTGATGCCGGGAGGGACACTCTACCCCTCGCGGTTGGGTCAAACTCTAGCCGTCAGCACCTGTGGGGAGCATGTCAGCTTGCTGTCTGTAACACGACCGTCATCGATGCTATTCCCGTGAGCCGACACTCTCGGCGAGGAGCTCGATCGCGGCGTCGACGGCCTGCGCGCGAATCTGCGCACGATCGCCCGAGAAGCGGTGCTCGCGCACGAGCGTGCGCCGAGCATCCGCGACCGCCACGTAGACGAGGCCCACGGGCGCCGCCCCGGAGGCATCGGGGCCGGCCTCGCCCGTCGTCGCGACGCCGACATCGGCCGGCTCGTCGCCGACGGAGGCTGCGGTGCGCGCCCCCTCCGCCATGCGCGAGGCGACCTCCGGATGCACGGCACCGTGCCGCACGAGGAGCGCCCGCGGCACGCCGAGCAGGCTCGCCTTGAGGGGTGTCGCGTAGGCCACGACGGCCCCGCGCACGACGGCCGAGGCGCCCGGCACGCTCACGAACGCGTCGCAGAGCATCCCGCCCGTGAGGGACTCGGCGAACGCGAGAGTCTCGCCTCGCCGCTCGAGCGCCGCGAGCACCTCGGCGGCTCCTCGGTGCTCGCGCGTCATCGCGACCGCGTCACTGCGAGCGTGCGCGGTTATGCCGCCACGCCTGCACGAGGTAGTCGAGGCCCGTCACGACCGTGAGCACGAGCGCCGCCGTCATGAGCGTCGTGTTGACGATGTGAATCCACTCGCCGAACAGCTGCCACAGCGGCACGAGAGCGAACGAGATCGCGACCGCCTGCACGACCGTCTTGAGCTTGCCGCCGCGCGAGGCCGGGATCACCCGGTCGCGCAGCATCGCGAAGCGGAAGAGCGTGATGCCCCACTCGCGCACGAGGATCACCACGACGACCCAGACGGGCAGCTCGGCGAGCACGGCGAGCATCACGAGAGCGGCGCCGGTGAGGAGCTTGTCGGCGATCGGATCGAGCAGGATGCCCAGGTCGGTCACGAGATTGCGGCGCCGGGCGAGCATGCCGTCCACACCGTCCGTCGCGATCGCGAGGATGAAGAGGGCAGCCGCCGCGAGCCGCAGCCAGCCGTCCTGCCCGCCGTCGAGCACCAGGAGCAGCACGAACACCGGCGCGAGCAGGATGCGCACGACCGTGATGATGTTCGCGAGATTGCCGCTCGACGCCGGGGTCTCGCCGTGCCGCACGACGCGGCCGCGCAACGAGTAGGTGCGGGGGTCGGGCTCGGTCACGGGCGCAGACCCCTCTCGACTCGTCGGACCGGCGCGGAGCCGGCGTGGCTACTCGCGGTCGGTGAGATTCCAGGCGTCCTCGTCGGAGGGGCCTTCCACCTCAGGATACCCCCGCGTCATGTCCTCAACGGGGTCGGAGCCGGGGTGCGCGGAGGAGCTCGCCGCGGGGGCTGCGGCGGGCGCGGCCGAGGGTGCAGAGCTGGGCGCATCCTCACCGCGGAGGCGGGCGAGCACCTCGGGAAGCTGCTCGACGCTCACGAGCACGTCGCGCGCCTTCGAGCCCTCCGAGGGGCCGACGATCTCGCGGGACTCGAGGAGATCCATGAGGCGCCCCGCCTTCGCGAAGCCCACGCGGAGCTTGCGCTGCAGCATCGACGTCGAGCCGAACTGCGTGCTGATGACGAGCTCTGCCGCCGCGAGGAGCACCTCGAGGTCGTCACCGATGTCGGCGTCGATCTCGCGCTTCTGCGTCTCCGCCGCGACGTCGTCTCGGTACTCGGGGATCGCCTGCTTCTTGACGTGCTCGACGACCTTCGCGATCTCGTCCTCTGTGACCCACGCACCCTGGACGCGCATCGACTTCGAGGCTCCCATGGGCAGGAAGAGCGCGTCGCCCTGCCCGATGAGGCGCTCGGCGCCCTGCTGGTCGAGGATCACGCGGCTGTCGGTCATGCTCGAGACCGCGAAGGCGAGGCGGCTGGGCACGTTGGCCTTGATGAGGCCCGTCACGACGTCGACGCTCGGGCGCTGGGTGGCGAGCACGAGGTGGATGCCGCTCGCGCGGGCGAGCTGCGTGATGCGCACGATCGAATCCTCGACGTCTCGCGGGGCGACCATCATGAGATCGGCGAGCTCGTCGACCACGACGAGCAGGTACGGGTAGGGCTGCAGGCGGCGCTGGCTGCCCTCCGGCAGCTGGATCTCGTTCGCGAGCACCGCGCGGTTGAAGTCGTCGATGTGGCGGAACCCGAACGACGCGAGGTCGTCGTACCGCATGTCCATCTCCTTCACGACCCACTGCAGCGCCTCTGCAGCCTTCTTCGGGTTCGTGATGATGGGCGTGATGAGGTGCGGCACGCCCTGATAGGCGGCGAGCTCGACGCGCTTGGGGTCGACGAGCACCATGCGCACCTCGGCCGGCTTCGCCCGCATGAGCACGCTCGTGATCATCGAGTTGATGAAGCTCGACTTGCCCGACCCGGTCGAGCCGGCCACCAGGAGGTGGGGCATCTTCGCGAGGTTCGCGACGACGTAGCCACCCTCGACGTCCTTGCCAACGCCGATCGTCATGGGGTGCAGGGCCTTGCCCGCCGAACTCGAGCGCAGCACGTCGCCGAGCGACACGATCTCGCGGTCGACGTTCGGAATCTCCACGCCGATCGCGCTCTTGCCCGGAATCGGCGAGAGGATCGTGACCTCGTTGCTCGCGACCGCGTACGAGATGTTCTTCGTCAGGCGCGTGAAGGCCTCGACCTTCACGCCCGGGCCGAGTTCGATCTCGTAGCGCGTGACCGACGGGCCGCGGCTGAAGCCCGTCACCTTCGCGTCGACCTCGAACTGCGTGAGCACGTCGGTGATCGACGCGACGACCGCCTCGTTCGCGGCCGACTTCGACTTCGGCGGCGTGCCCGGCTCGAGGATCGACGCCGCCGGCAGACGGTAGGGCGCTGTGGTCTTCTCGCCCGTCTTCGTGCCCGACCTCGGCGTCCCCTCTGCGGGCGCCGCCTCGTCGAACTCGCCCGCCGCGCCCTTCTCGCTCGCGCGAGAGGTGAAGCCCGGCAGCACCGCGGGCTGCACCTCGCCCGCGCCCTCGCGCGCGCGGCCCGGCTGCTCGCCCGTGAAACGCTGGACGGCCTGCTCCGCCTCGTCGAGCACGGCGGCGAGGTCGCCCGTGACCTTGGCTCGGGCATCCTGATCAATGACCTCGGTCGCGTTGTCGCGCTCGACGGCGCTGTCGAACGGTGCGGGGGCATCCCGACCGGGCTTGCCCTTGCGCCACCACGGCATCGACGAGCTGTCGTTCATGTCGAGGCCCAGATCCGTGAGCGAGCCGAACTCCTCCGTCGGCGCCTCCTTCTCGGCCTTCTGCTTCGGCTCGCGCGGCGTCAGCTCCGCGCCGAACAGGTAGGCGTAGAGCTCGCGCAGGCGATCGCCGATGCGGTTCGGCGGCGTCTTCGTCATGATGAGCACGCCCAGCAGCAGCAGCACCGCGAACAGCGGCACCGCGACCCACACGCTCGCGAGCAGCACGGGGCTCGCGACGATCCAGCCGAGCACACCGCCCGCGCGCGCGAGCACGACCGCACCCTCGCTCGGCTGCGGCGCTCCGAGCGCGATGTGGCACAGGGCACTCACGCTCAGGATCATGAGCCCCAGGCCGATGCCGATGCGCGTGTTGTCGTGCACGCTCGCCGGGTGGCGGAACAGCCACGCCGCGAACAGGATCATGATGACCGGCAGGGCGAAGGCGACGCGGCCCAGCAGCCCGCCGAACGTCCACGCGTCGAGCGCGATCGCGACCGGGTCGGTCGCGAAGAACCACTCGACGATCGCGCCGACGGTCGCGAGCAGGACGATGAGGAACGGCATGCCGTCGCGGCGCTCGTCCTTCGCGAGGGTCTCGCGGCCGAGCATCCGGAACAGGCCGCCGGTCGCGTGGGCCATGCCCATCCAGATGACGGTCAGGATGCCCGGCTCTGCGCTCGGCGGTGGCAGGCGCTTCGTGGCCTGCGTGCGGGAGGACCCCCCGCGCGAACCAGCGCCCGACTTCGGGCGCGCCGAGGAAGCGCGCGTGCGCGACGAGGAGCGCGTCGAAGCCATGCGCCCACGGTACCCGCGGGGTGCGACGGGAGCCCCGCCGACACGCGCCGCGGACGGCGTTCGCGGCCGAGTGAACTAGACCGGGCAGCCGCCGAGGCCGCCGTCCGAGCCCGCGATCGTGAATCCCGGCGTTCCCGAGGGCACAGCCGTCATGCCCAGCACGGTGTCGATGAACTCGGGCTCCCAGTAGGGTGCGATGTCGGGATCCTCGATCGCCACCTCGAAGACGATGCGGCCGCCGGGACCGTCCACGAGGTAGAACTGCGAGATGCGTACCCCGCCCTCGCCGCCGGGTCCGACGATATCCGGGTAGGCGGCCAGCAATTCGTCGACCGTCGAACCCACGCGGATGCCCTCGTCGGTGGGGAAGTCGTCCAGGCCGTAGACCTGCACGCCCTCGACGATGCCGGCATCGCTCACGCCCACCACGAAGATGCGACCCCCCTCGGGGCCCGCGTACAGCGGGATCGCATCCCACGCCCCGGCTCCCGGGTCACCAGGGCCGACGCCTGAGATCTCGGAGACGCAGAGGTCGTCGTCGAACACGATCATCGCCGTCGGGTCGTCCGGCGCGGGAGCCGGTTCGCCGATCACGAGCGTTCCGAGGCCGTCGGGGCGCAGAACGAGGTCGGCGCGGGCGGGCGGTTCGGTCGGCTCCGGGGTCGACGTCGGTGTCGGCGCGGCCTCGAGCGTGGGCGTCGGCGTCGGCGATGCTGAGGGCTCGACCGGCTCTGGCGTGCAGCCGACGAGCAGCAGCAGACCGGCTGCCGTCACAGCCGAGAGAGCCGACACTCGACGCGTGCTCATACCGAGACGCTAGCGAGACCTCCACGCCCGCGTCGAGACGTGCGCCTCACGCTTGAGTAACGACCGGCACGATCATCCGGCGTCGGCGGTAGAAGCGCGCCGGCCCGCGTCTGCCGCCCGCGAGGTCAACTGAAGTTGCAGCCGCCCACACCGTTGCCGCTTGCCGCCACCGAGAAGACGCCGAATGCCGGCACGACCGCGTGGATGTAGACCACCTCGCCATCGGGAATTCCGGTCGACCCCCAGTACTCGGCCTTGTCGTCAGTGGACTGCGACACGACCTCGATCTGCAGCAGACCCGACGGACCCGAGATGACGAAGATGTCGGTCAGATAGCTCTCGGCGACAGAAGCCCCCGGGTAGGCGGCCTCCACGTCGGCACGCGAGTCTCCGATGCGGATGCCCTCATCGGTCGGGATATCAGCCGAGTACAGGTCGATGCGCGTCACGGCGTTGCCCTCCGACTCGTCGACGCCGACACCGAACGGATTGCCGCCGAAACTCGGCGTCGCCGGCAGACGATACGAAGGATCGATGAACCAGCCGCCGGCCTCAGGATCGCCCGCCACGATGCCGAACGACTCGCCCGTCTCCGCGTCGGTACACCCCTCCGGCTCGAAAGCGACCATCCGCAGCGCCGGATCCGAGACGGGAGGCTCGCCGAGGAGCAGCGGGCCGAGCCCGTCCGGACTGAGCTCCAGATCGGCCAGAGCTGGACGCGACAGGGGTGTGGGCGTGGGTTCCGCCTCGGCAGTCTCCGATGCGGACGGGGTCTCCGTCGGAGACGCGGAGGGTAGCGGGGCAAGAGGCAGCGTGCACCCCGTCAGCGCGACGAGCGACGCCGCGCCCAGGGTGAGGAGACCGATTCGCGTGCGCATCGAGATGCTCATGGTGGACAACCTAGTCTCCCAGCACTCCGACGCGCGAGTAATGGGTCAGCTCGATCTCGCTACGCCTCGCGCGCCGCCCGCAGCGGCGCGCCATCCAGCGCCGTTTGCGTCATCGAGGCTATGCCTCGCCCGCGCCGCACCGCGGCGCGCCATCCAGCGCCGATTGCGTCATCGAGGCTATGCCTCGCCCGCGCCGCACCGCGGCGCGCCATCCAGCGCCGATTGCGTCATCGAGGCTACGCCTCGCCCGCGCCGCACCGCGGCGCGGCAAACCAGCACCGTCTGTGTGATCGAGGCTACGCCTCGATCACGACCGGCACGATCATCGGGCGGCGGCGGTGCTGCGTGTTGACCCAGCGACCGACCACTCGGCGGATCGCCTGGCTGAAGGCGTGGCTGTCGCGCGTGCCGTTCTCCGCGGCATCCGTGAGCGCCTTGATGATCTGCGGCTTGACGTCCTCGAAGATCGCCTCGTCGGGGGCGAACCCGCGAGCGTGGATCTCGGGGCCGACGACGACCTTGCCGGTCTGAGCATCCACGGCCACGAAGATGGAGATGAAACCCTCCTCGGCGAGGATGCGGCGGTCCTTCAGATCGGCGTCGGTGATCTCGCCGACCGTCGAGCCGTCGACGTACACGAACCCGATATCGAGCTGGCCGACGATCGACACCTTGCCGTCCTTGAGGTCGACGACGGTGCCGTCCTCGGTGAGCAGCACGTTCTTCTCGGGCACGCCCGTGTCGATCGCGATCTGAGCGTTCGCCACCAGGTGGCGCTGCTCGCCGTGCACCGGCATGACATGGGTCGGCTGCAGGATGTTGTAGAAGTACATGAGCTCACCCGCCGAGGCGTGGCCCGAAACGTGCACGCGGGCGGTGCCCTTGTGCACGACCTTCGCGCCGAGCTTCATGAGGCCGTTGATGACGCGGTAGACCGCGTTCTCGTTGCCGGGGATGAGGCTCGAGGCGAGGATGACGGTGTCGCCCTCGCCGACCTCGATCTGGTGCTCGAGGTTCGCCATGCGGGCCAGCACCGCCATCGGCTCCCCCTGGCTGCCCGTCGACATGTAGACGATCTTGTCGTCGGGCAGGTTCGCCGCCTTCTTGGCGTCGATGAGCGTGTCCTCCGGAACGGTGAGGAACCCCAGGTCTGAGGCGATCGTCATGTTGCGAATCATGCTGCGGCCCATGAGCGCCACCTTGCGACCGTTCGCGTGCGCGGCATCGAGCACCTGCTGCACGCGGTGCACGTGACTCGAGAAGCTCGCGACGATCACGCGGCGCGGGGCCTTCGCGATGACAGTCTCAAGGACGGGCCCGATGTCGCGCTCGAGCGCCGTGAAGCCGGGTACGTCGGCGTTCGTCGAGTCGGTGAGCGCGAGGTCGATTCCCGACTCGCCCCAGCGCGCGATGGCACGCAGGTCGGTGATGCGGTCGTCCAGCGGAAGCTGGTCGAGCTTGAAGTCGCCCGTGTGCAGGACCGTGCCGGCGTCGGTGCTGATGACGATCGCGAGCGCGTCGGGAATCGAGTGGTTGACCGCGATGAACTCGAGGCTGAACGGGCCGAGGTTCTCGACCTGCCCCTCTTGCACATTGTGCGTGTAGGGCTGGATGCGGTGCTCCTTGAGCTTCGCCTCGATGAAGGCGAGTGTGAGGCGTGAACCCAGGATGGGGATGTCTTGCCGCATGCGCAGCAGGTACGGCACGGCCCCGATGTGGTCCTCGTGGCCGTGCGTGAGAACGACACCCAGGATGTCGTCGACACGATCGCGGATGGGCCCGAAGTCGGGCAGGATCAGGTCGACGCCCGGCTGAGTCTCCTCGGGGAAGAGCACGCCGGCATCGACGACGAGGAGCTTGCCGTTCAGCTCGTAGACGGTCATGTTGCGACCGATCTCGCCGACTCCTCCGAGCGGGATGATCCTCATAGTGCCGGGCTCGAGTGCGGGCGGGTCCGAAAGATTCAGGGGCATGTGTCTCGTCTTTCGTCGTAGTGCCGATCGGCACGGTCTGGGGCCGTCAGCCCCCGGTGTAAGTCGATGTGGTGAGGTGGTGCGCTGGCGCGGGGCGTCAGCGGGTCGTGCCCGCCACCTTCGGCAGGGCACCGCCTGCCGCGGCGTTGCGATCCGGGCGGAACGTCGCGAGGTCGACGCCGGCGACGTCGCGCACGAGAGCCATCTCGTCCTCGATGATCGCGGCCTCGTGGTCCTCGGGCCCGACGAGCGGCAGCCGCACGCGGGGTGAGCCGATGCGGCCGAGGCCGTGGAGCACGTACTTCGCCGCGACAGTGCCCGGCACGTGCGTCATGATTGCGCGCACGAGCGGCTCGAGCGTGCGGTGCTGCTGCGTGGCCGTGGACAGGTCGTTGGCGTTCACGGCGTCGACGATGGCGCGGTACGGAGCCGGGGCGATGTTCGCCGTGACGCCGATGAGGCCCGTGCCGCCGATCGCGAGCGTCGGCAGCGCGTTGGCGTCGTCGCCCGCGAAATACACGAGGTCGGTCTGGTTGAGCACCCGGCTGACCTCGCTCAGATCACCCTTGGCATCCTTCACGGCGAGGATGTTGGGGTGCTTCGCAGCACGGAGGATCGTCTCGTAGGTGATGGGGATGCCGGCTCGGCCCGGAATGTCGTAGAGGATCACGGGCAGGTTGGTCGCGTCAGCGATCATCCGGAAATGCGTCAGCACGCCCGCCTGCGTGGGCTTGTTGTAGTAGGGAGTGACGACCATCGCGCCGTCGGCGCCGGCCTTCGCGCTCGCCTTGTAGAGCTCGATCGCGTGGGCCGTCTCATTCGAGCCACCACCCGTGATGATGGATGCCCGGCCACCGCTCACGGACTTTCCGACCTCCACGAGCCGAACCTTCTCCGCGTCGGTGAGTGTGCTCGTCTCCCCGGTCGTGCCGGTCACGACGATGCCGTCCGCGCCCTCGGAGATCACGTGGTCGATGTGCTTCTCGACGGCGGGCCAGTCGACCTCGCCCTCGGCCGTCATGGGCGTGACGAGCGCCACGAGCACTTGGCCGAAGGGGTTGCGGGTCTCAGTCACGCCCTCCAGGCTATCGCGGCGCGGGTCGCGGGTGCGCGCGGCCCGGCCCCGGGCATCCCGCACCCGCCGTCCCTGTTCGCTCATTCGGGCGCGCGGGTGTGGAACTCGGCGTGGCGCAGCTCAGTGCCAGCGTGTCGCGCGACTCGCCCGCATGAGCGAACGCGACACGTGCAGGCCGCGCTCCATCGCCGCGACGATGACCGACACGACCTCATCCGGAGAGTCCAGGACCGACCGGCCGTCGAAGCGCAACGTCGTGCCCCCGAGGAGCGAGACAGCGGCATCGCGCTCCCGGTCGCGGCGGAACGCCACCGGGTCGTCGTGGTGGGCACGCCCGTCGAGCTCGATCACGAGGCAGTCACCGATCAAGAGATCGACGCGCCCCGCACCCGGGATCGACACTTGGCTCTGCGCGGCGACACCGCACCGGTGCAGCCTCCAACGCACGATGGTCTCCAGTCCACTCCCCGCCGTGGAGCATCCCCACTCGAGCACGTGACGGCGAGCGCGCGGAAACCGACTGGTCGCAACCGCCAGTTCGCGAGTCGAGGTCAGACCGAGCGCGAGGCACGACTCGACGGCGCACGCGAACGCCTCGTCATCGGGCGCGCACCGTGCGAAGTGCAGGAGCGCCGTGGTCGCGTCGAGCACCCCGAAGCGGGGCGCCTCTCGGAGGCGATGAACGGACGGCGCGTTGACGCAGTCGGGATGCCCAAGCTCGTGCCCCTGGTCGAGGAGCGCCACGCACTCGCCCGGGGGATCCCGGAGCCACACCGACGCGCTCGCCAGTGCAGCGGCGCACGTGAGCGCGCCTCCGTGTGCTGCCGCGTGACGTTCGGCCGCGGGTAGCTCCGGGCTCGCATACAGGCCTCGCCTGGGGCGCGCGAGTCGGCCGGCGTGCACCGCCGCGGCGAGCTGCCGAACCGTCGCGCCGCGGGCTAGAAGAGTGCGGCGGTACGCGTAGCCGCCTGCGTGTCGCACAAGTACGTCGGGTCGCATCGCGACAGGGTGCCGTGCGACAGTGCGGCTGGCAGTCGGACTGCCGCACCTGGGGATGCTCCCGCCGAGCATCCCGAATGGTGACGAGACGCGGGGAATCGCGCCGACACGCCGCGCGACAAAGCCGACACACCGCGTTTCACGGTCGCACGCCCGAATGAACGAACGTGCGGGGGGGGGCGGCGCGGGGCGCGGCGCGGGCTAGGGGGCGACGCGGCCGTTGGCGTTGAAGGTGTCGTACGTGAGCGGCATGAGCTGCGCGAAGTGCTGCTCCATCTGCTCGGCCGCCATCTCGATCTCGCGCTGCGGGAAGGAGGGGAAGTGCGTGCCCTCGCGCTTGGTGCGCAGCGACAGGAAGTTCATGAGCGCGCGAGCGTTCATCGTCACGTACATCGAGCTGTAGATCGTCACGGGGAGGACCGCGCGGGCCACTTCGCGCGCGATGCCCGCGGCGAGCATCCGCTGATAGGAGGCGTAGGCGGCCCCGCACACGCCGCGCACCTCCTGGTCGACGAGCGCCGTCTGCTCGGGCGTGCCCGGCAGGAACTCGTACGCGCCAGGCTTGCCGACCTGCACGAGGTTGCGCTCGGGGCCGGGCACGTAGAAGACGGGGCGAAGCTCGCGGTAGCGGCCGCTCTCTTCGTTGTACGAGGCGATGCGGTGCCGCATGAACTCGCGGAAGACGAAGATCGGCGCCTGCACGTAGAAGGTGAACGAGTTGTGCTCGAAGGGCGAGCCGTGGCGGTCGCGCATGAGGTAGTTGATAAGCCCGCGGTCGCGATCGGTCGCCTCGGCGCCGCTCGCGGCCGACTCGAGGGTCTGCTCCCCCTGCGTGGACACGCGCGCCGCGAAGAGGACGTCGGAGTCGTGGGCGGCCGAGCGCACGAGCTCGACCGTCACATCGGAGCGGAACTGGATGTCGTCGGCAGCCTCGGTCACGCTCGTCACCCTATCGGGGCGCGGGAGCGTCACACGGCGTCACACTCGGGAATAGGAACACCCCCTTGCCTAGTTTCGACTGACATGGACATCATCTCGGCCCTCGTGGTCATCGCTCTTCTGCTCGTGGGGGCCACCGCCCTCGGTGTCGTCGTGCGCGCGCGCAGCGCACGGGTCGCGAGCGGCTGCGGCGGCGACGAGCACGACCTCTCGGTCGACGGCGCCGACGTCACCCTCGTGCAGCTCTCGAGCCCCGTGTGCTCGGCGTGCGTGGCGATGCGGCGCGTGCTCGGCGAGCTCGCGGCCGACGACGCGACGGTCGCGCACCGTGAGCTCGACGTGACCGATCACGCCGACGTCGCCCAGCGCCACTCGGTCTACTCGACGCCGACGACCCTCGTTCTCGACGCGCAGGGCCGCGTGCGGTCGCGCCTCATCGGCGCCGTACGACCCGACGAGGTACGCCGCGCCGTCGATGCCGCGCGCGGTGCGCTGGTGACGGCATGAGCGCCCCCGAGGCGCCGTCTGGCGCGGATGCCCGGCTCATCGACGCGCGCGGCCCCCGCTTCGGCGCCGCCGTGACGTCGGTTCTTCTGCTCGTCGTCATCCTGCTGGGTCTCACGCGCCCGCTCTCGGGCTCGGTGCTCGAGCGGCTGACCGAGCCGGGCGCCCTGCTGCTCACCGCCCTCGTGGCTCTTTTCGCCTGGGGAGCGCTCGCGGGCGTGCACCGGCACCCCTACGGCATCGTCTTCCGAGCGGTCGTCGCGCCTCGGCTCGGCCCGCCTGCTGAGCGCGAGGACCCCGCTCCCCCGACGTTCGCACAGCTCATCGGGCTGCTCGTGACCGCGACGGGCCTCGCCCTGCACCTCGCGGGTGTTCCCGGTGCCCTGGTGGTCGCGGCCGCGGCGGCCTTCGTCGCCGCCTTCCTCAACGCGGCCTTCGCCTACTGCCTCGGCTGCCAGTTGTACGTGCTGCTCGTGCGCGCGGGGCTGGTTCGCCGCCGCCCCGCCGCTTAGGCTGAGGGAATCCCGCCCGCGACAACGAGGAGCACGCTCATGGCTGTGACCAGCGAAGCAACGACCCTGTGGTTCGGATCGCTCACGGAGGGTCACGGCACGACATCCCTGGACTCGTCGGACGCCGCCGAGTTCCCCGTGACGTGGGCGGCGCGCTCGGAGGGCGAGAGCGGCAAGACGAACCCCGAAGAGCTGCTGGGCGCCGCGCACTCCGCGTGCTACTCGATGGCGCTCTCGCACGCCCTCTCGGGCGCCGGGCACGCGCCGGAGAGCCTGCAGGTGACTGCTGCCGTCACGTTCGTGCCGGGTGAGGGCATCACGGGCAGCCACCTCCTCGTGAGCGCCAAAGTGCCGGGGTTGAGCGCCGAAGAGTTCCAGACCTTCGCCGAGGACGCCAAGACGGGGTGCCCCGTCTCCGCCGCTCTCACGGGCACGTCGATCACGCTCGAAGCGTCGCTCGCCTAGTGGGCGCGCCGCAACCGATGCGCGTCCTCATCGGGGGCGCCTCGGGGATGATCGGCTCCGAGCTGCAGCGTCAGCTGCGCGCCGACGGCCACGAGGTGCTCACGCTCGTGCGGCGCAAGCCCGCCCACGAGAACGAGTTCGCGTGGGCCCCGGACTCGCGCGTTCTGGACTTCCGGATTCTCGACACGGTCGACGCCGTCGTCAACCTGTCTGGAGCCTCGATCGCGCGCATCCCGTGGACCCGACGCTACCGCCGCGAGATTCTCGAGTCGCGCGTGCAGGCCACGCGCGCGCTCGCCGAGGCGATGTCGATGGCGCGCACGCCGCCCGCCGTGTTCCTGAGCGGATCGGCTGTCGGGGTCTACGGCGACCGACCTGGTGAGCGCCTCACGGAGGACTCTCCCGCCGGCGAGGGCTTCCTCGCCGAGGTGGTGCAAGCGTGGGAGGAGGCGGCGAGCCTCGCCCCTGAGGCGACGCGAACGGTGTTCCTGCGCACGGGGCTCGTCGTCGGGCCCGGAGGCGCGATGACGCCGCTGCGCCTGCTCACGGCCCTCGGTGCGGCTGCGCGCATCGGCACGGGCGGTCAGCACTGGCCGTGGATCAGCCTGCACGACGAGGCGGCGGCGATCCGCCACCTGCTCACCTCGCGCGTGAGCGGAGCGGTCAACCTCGCGGGGCCCACCCCCAGCACGAGCGATCGCATGACGCGCGCGCTCGCGTCGGCCATGCGCCGCTGGCACCTCTTCGCCCTGCCCGAGCGGCTCATCGGGCTCGCGATGGGCGATGCCGGCCGCGAGCTGCTGCTCGCGAGTCAGAAGGTCGTGCCGGCGAAGCTTCTCGACGACGGCTTCGTGTTCCGCGATCGCACGGTCGAGGAGGCGATCGCCGCGCTCACGACGAAGGGGTCTCGCGACTCGGAGTCTCGCCCCTAGGGTTCTGCCGCTCCTGGCGCTCGAGCCTGATCGCCGTGCGCACGGCCCAGCGGGCGCGGCGACGGTCGCGTGAGGCGTCGTACGCGAGAGCGAGACGGAACCAGTGCTGCCACGATTCGGGATGCTCGCGCACCTCGTCCGCGTACCGCGCGAATACGGCCTCCCGGTCGTCGCCCTCGGCGCCTGGGTGCTCGCCGTGCCCGGTCTGCCCCTCCCGCGGGATGCCGCCCTCGGCTTCGAGCAGGCGCGCGAGCCGCTCGGCGCGGACGCCGAAGAGCAGTTCGGCGGCGAGCGCCCAGGCGCCGAGCAACGGCAGCACGATGAGAGCCCAGCCGATGCCGCGCACGATGGGCAGCGGGTCGGTGACGAGCGTGACAGCGTAGAAGGTGATGAGCACGAGGTAGAGGGCGAGGAGCACGGCCATGCCGAGCGCCGCCCAGCGCGCGCGGGTCATCCTGCGTCGCCCGCGTCGCCGGCGTCGTCGACGTCGCCGCCGGACACGGTCGACGCGAGGTCGATGAGCCGGTCGAGCCCGACGATGAGCCCCGTGCTCGTGGCGGCCGCGCGCAGGGCGAGCAGCATGCCGGCCTCGTAGGCGCTCGTGCCGAGCGTCTCGTGGCTGAGGGTGAGCACTTCGCCGTCGCCGCCGAAGTGAACCGACTGTCGGGCGGCGACTCCCTGCAGGCGCAGGGAGTGGATGGGCACGCTCGCGACCTGCTGCCCTCGGGCGCTCTGATCGATGTGCGGGGCGAGGACGGGCCCGATGTCGGCGCGGGCGTGGCCGATGAGCTCGGCGGTGCGGACGGCTGTGCCCGACGGCGAGTCGACCTTCGCGGCGTGGTGCGCCTCGACGATCTCGATGGACTCGTAGTACCGCGCGGCGATGGTCGCGAAGTGGGTGGCGAGCACAGAGCCGAGGGAGAAGTTGGGCACGACGATGACGCCCGCCTCGGGCGAGGCCTCGAGGAGGGGGCGCAGGGCCCGCTGGCGCTCCTCGCTCCACCCGCTCGTGCCGACCACGACGCTCAGCCCGTTGCGCACGGCGTGGT